>QHRT01000437.1 GCA_003220195.1 Candidatus Rokuibacteriota bacterium
GCCGCGGTCGTCGCAGACCAGGAACACGCCGGTCTCTTCGATCAGCTCACGGACCGCGGCGATCCAGAACGCGAGCGCGGGGCGATCCGCAGTGGTCAAGAAGATCGCCGCCGCGTTGCCGACACCAAGCCCGTGAGCCCGCGCGAGAAGATCCGGCGCCGTGTCCGCCGCGTCGACCTTGCCGCCCGGAAACGCGTAGAAGCCGCCCAGGAAGCGCATGCCTTTCTTGCGCCGGATCATGTAGATCTCAAGGGGCTCGGGCGCGCCGGGCCCGGAGGCGCGGACCAGTACGACGGACGCAGCGGGTCGCGGCGTGGCTGGCTCAGGCGCGCTCGGCTCGCTCACAACCGAATGAGCTGTGCGACCCGCTCCCGGTGGTACGTCGCGTCGCCGAACGTGAACTCCGACGACTTGGCGCGCTTGAAGTAGAGATGCAGGTCGTGCTCCCAGGTGAACCCGATCCCGCCGTGGAGCTGGATGCCGGTCGCGGAAACCTTGCGGAACGCGTCGGACACGTAGGCCTTGGCCATCGACGCGGCGAGCGGCGCGTCCGGCACGTTCTCGTCCACCGCCCAGGCCGCGTAGTACGTGAGCGACTTCGCGTTCTCGACGTCGACCAGCATGTCGGCGGCCTTGTGCTTCACGCCCTGGTACGCGCCGATCGGCCGGCCGAACGCGACCCGGATCTTCGCGTACTCGGTCGTCATGTCGAGCACGCGCTGCGCGCCGCCGCACATCTCGGCGCAGAGCGCGACGGTCGCGCGATCGATCACGCGCATGAGCGGCGGGAAGCCACCGTCCTTTGCGCCGAGGAGCGCGTCGGCGCCGACCCGAACATCGGTCAGCGTGACCTCGCAGGCCTTGCGCGTCTGATCCATCGTGGGCAGGAGCTTCACCTCGACGCCGCGCGTGCCCTTCGGCACGAGATAGAGACTCACGCCCTCCTCGGGCCGCGCGCCCTCTCGCGTCCGCGCGACCACCACCAGCGCGTCCGCCAGGTGCGCGTCGAGCACGAACAGCTTGGTTCCGTCGAGCGCGACGCCGCCGGCGCTTTCCTTCGCCGTCGCCGTGATGCCCGCGGCGTCCCAGCGCGCGCTCGGCTCCGTCCACGCGAGCGCCACCTTCGCCTCGCCCACGGCGATCTTCGTGAGCCACTCCTTCTTCTGCGCCGCCGAGCCCGCTTCGAGGATCGCGAGCCCGCCCAGGACCACCGTCGAGAAGAACGGGCCCGGCATCGAGGCGCGCCCCATCTCCTCCATGAGCACGACCAGATCGACGAAGCCGAGGCCGCTGGCGCCGTACTCCTCCGGATAAACGAGGCCGAGCCAGCCCTGCTCGGCGAGCTTGGTCCAGAACTCGTCGGTCACGCCGGCCGGCTCGGCCATGCGCGCGCGGACGAACGTCGACGTGCACTCGTTCTCGAGGAACTTGCGCGCGGTCGCGCGCAGCATCTCCTGCTCCTGGCTGAAGCCGAAATCCATCTCTGTCTCCGCTCGCCTTTCGGCAGTCCCCTAGCCTTTTGGAAGTCCGAGAACGCGTTCGCCGATGATGTTCCGCTGGATCTCCGTCGTGCCGCCCTCGATGGAGTTCGCGCGCGACCGGAGGAAGGTGTGCTGCCAGATGCCGCCGTCGATGGCCCGGTCCGATCCGGCGACGAGCTGCGCGTACGGCCCTTCGAGCTCCATCGCCAGTTCTTGAAGTCGCTGGTGGGTCTCGACCCACGTGAGCTTGCCGGCCGATGCCTTCGTGATCGCGCGCGCGCCCGTGTACTTCAGGCTCTCGGTGTCGATCCAGATCTGCGCGATCTTCTGTCGCATCACCGGATCTTCGCTCGCCGGACGTCCGTTCTTCGGCATCCGGCGCGCGAGCCCGACGAGCGCGTCGAGCGCGATGCGGAGCCGCACCTGGAGGCCGAACCCGAGGGCGAGTCTTTCGTACATGAGCGTGGTCATCCCGACGGTCCAGCCGTCGTTGACCCCGCCCAGGATCTGGGACCCGGGAATGCGGACGTTCTCGAAGAACACTTCGTTGAACTCGGCGTCGCCGGTCATCTGCCTGAGCGGCTTCACGGTGACTCCGGGCGTGTGCAGGTCGAGCAGGAAGTACGTGATGCCCTTGTGCCGTGGCGCCTCCGGATCCGTCCGCGCGAGCAGCATCATGAAGTCGGCGATGTGCGCGAGCGACGTCCACACCTTCTGCCCGTTGACGACCCAGGAGTCACCGTTCTTGACCGCGCGGGTCTCGAGCGACGCGAGGTCGCTCCCGGCATTGGGCTCCGAGTAGCCCTGGCACCAGATCTCCTCGCACGAAAGAATTTCCGTGCCGTACGCCAGGATGGTCGGGCCCGCCATGCCCACGCCGAGCACGTTCAGGATCGGCGGGGCCTTCGCGAGAGCCATCTCCTCGTGGACGATCAGCTCGTCCATGAACGTGAGCCCGCGCCCGCCGTACTCCTTCGGCCACGTGAGACCGATGAAGCTGGCGTCGGCGAGCTTCCGCTGCCAGCCGCGCATCAGCGCGTACGCTTCTGGTCGCGGGATGTCGGAGGTGATCGTCGACCCGTGAGTCCACCCTTCCGGCATGTTGAGCTTGAGCCAGGCGCGCACGTCGGCTCGCAAGGTCTCCTGCTCGGGGGTCAGCGTGAAATCCATGGGCAGCTCCCGGGAAATGAATCGTGATTCATTCTAGCAGCTTGCCGGCGCGTATACTCCGCGGCATGGAAACGATGTCGATCCACCGGCTGGACGCGCGGATCAAGGGCCTCGCGCGATTCGGGGCGCTGCCGGGCGGCGGCGTGACGCGCTCGTGCTGGAGCCCGGCGCACGAAGAGGCGCGCGCGTGGCTCTCCGGCGAGATGCGCGCGGCGGGGCTCACGACGTGGGTCGACGTCGCCGGCAACGTCTTCGGTGCGCTCGGCGCCGAACGCTTCACCCCGCAGACGCCCGCCGTGCTGACCGGCTCGCACATCGACACCGTGCCTGAGGGCGGCATTCTCGACGGCGCGCTCGGCGTGCTCGCCGGCCTCGAGTGCCTGCATACGGTCGCCGAGAAATCACTCCCGCATCGCCGTCCACTCGTCGTCGCGGCATGGAGCGACGAGGAAGGACGCTACGCGAGCCTCTTCGGCTCGCGCGCGTTCTGCGGCCTGCTCGACATGTCGCGGATCGACTCGATGGCCGCGGTCGACGGCGAGCGACTGGTGGAGGCGATGACGCGCGCCGGCTTCGATCCGACGAAAGCCGGCGAGGCGCGCGTCGACCCCGCCGCACTCTCCGCGTACGTCGAGCTCCACATCGAGCAGGGGCCGCGGCTCGAGGAAGCCGGGATCCCGATCGGGGTCGTCGAGGCCATCGTCGGCGTCCGGCGCTCGCGGGTCACGTTCGTCGGGCAGGCTGATCACGCCGGCACGACGCCGATGGAAAGGCGGCGCGACGGATTCCTCGCGGCCGCGGACTATGCCCTGAAGGCGCGGGACCACGTCGTCAAGCGCGGCAGCGGCCGGAGCGTGACGAACTTCGGGGTGGTGCGCGTGCATCCCGGCGTCACCAACATCGTGCCGGCGCGCGGCGAGCTGATGCACGAGATGCGCGATCCCGATCCGCCGACGCTGGAGCGCCTCGCGCGCCAGTGCGACGCGCTCGCGAAGCGCGTCGCGAAACGCCGCGGCGTCGACGTCCAGATCGAGCGCATCTCCGCCACGGCGCCCGCGATCTGCGCCCCGCGCGTGATCGCCGCGATCGAAGCCGTCTCCGGACAGCTCGGCCTCGCGTCGCAGCGACTCCACTCCGCCGCCGGTCACGACGCGCAGAACCTCGCCTCCCTCACGGAGGCGGGAATGATCTTCATCCCGTCGACGGGCGGCAAGAGCCATCGCGTCGACGAGACGAGCGACACGGCCGCGATCGAGCGCGGCGCCAACACGCTGCTGCACACGCTGCTCGAGCTCAGCCGCTGACGCGCACCCATGGGGCGCCAGCTCCTGCGCATCGGCCTCGGCGTCGCGACGCTCGGCCTCGGCGGGTGCGCGTTCGATTTGCCGATGAGCACGCTGCGCGCGCACACCGATTTTGCGCGGGCGATTCTCTCCGTGTACGCGCTGGTCACGTGGGCGGTGATCGTGATCGCGGTGGTCGTTTCGGCCGTCCTCGCGTGGGTCCTGGTCCGCTTCCGCCATCGGCAGGAGCGAGGCCTGCCGACGCAAACACTCGGGCACACGCTCCTGGAACTCTCGTGGACGATCGCGCCGGCCCTCGTGCTCTTGATCATCGCGATCCCGACGATCCGGGTGGTCTTCGCGACCCAGCGGCCGGCTCCGCGCAACGCCCTTCAGGTGACCGTGCGCGGCTGGCAATGGTGGTGGGAGTTCCGCTACCCGTCGCTCGACGTCGTGACCGCGAACGAACTCCGCGTGCCGGCGGGGCGTCCGGTCGCGCTACGCCTGGAAGGGCCCGACGTGATCCACAGCTTCTGGGTGCCGCGCCTCGGCGGCAAGCGCGACGTGGTGCCGGGAAGGCTGAACCAACTTGTTTTTACGGCCGACACGCCCGGCGAATACTGGGGGCAGTGCGCCGAGTTCTGCGGCGCATCGCACGCCAACATGAGGATGCGGGTGATCGTGCTGGCGCCGGAGGCCTTCGATCGCTGGGCCGCCGAGGAGCGCGCGCCCGCGGCGGAGCCGTCCGGCGTCGCGGCCGAGGGCAAGGCGATCTTCGCGCGGAGCGCGTGCGTCGGCTGTCACACCATCCGCGGCGTGTCGGCCGGGACGATCGCTCCTGACCTGACGCACTTCGGCAGCCGCCACACGCTTGCCGCGGGAATCCTGCCCAACACGCCGGAGCACCTGGTCGCGTGGCTCCTGGATCCCCCGGCGGTCAAGCCGGGCGTCAAGATGCCGGCACTCGGCCTCCACGCCGCAGAGGCGCAGCAGCTTGCCACCTACCTCCTGGGATTGAAGTGAGCACGCACGAAGTGGTCCTCGCCGGTCCACGCGCCGTCGAGCACGGCGAATCCACCGGCGTCTGGAGCTGGATCACGACCGTCGATCACAAGAAGATCGGGATCCTCTACGGCGTGAGCGCGTTCACGTTCTTCCTGATCGGCGACCTCGAGGCGCTCCTGATCAGGCTGCAGCTCGCGCGACCGAACGCGACCGTGGTGAGCGCCGAGACGTTCAACGCGCTCTTCACCATGCACGGCACGACGATGGTGTTCCTCGCGATCATGCCGGCCAGCTCGGCGTTCTTCAACTACCTGGTCCCGCTCATGATCGGCGCGCGCGACGTCGCGTTTCCGCGGCTCAACGCGCTCTCGTACTGGATCTTCCTCGGGGGCGGGCTCTTCCTGAACGCGAGCTTCCTCGCCGGAGCGCCGCCCGACGCCGGCTGGTTTGGCTACGCGAACCTCACGTCGCGCCAGTTCTCACCGGGGCTCTCGATCGACTTCTGGCTGCTGAGCCTGCAACTGCTCGGCGCGTCCTCGGTCATCGCGGGCGTGAACTTCATCGTGACGATCCTCAACATGCGAGCGCCCGGCATGACGCTCATGCGGATGCCGGTCTTCGTCTGGATGACCCTGGTCGTGCAGTTCCTCGTGACCGCTTCTTCGGCACCCACTTCTACGACGTCGCCGCCGGCGGGGATCTCCATCTCTGGCAGCATCTCTTCTGGATCTTCGGGCATCCCGAGGTCTACATCCTGATCCTGCCGGCGTTCGGCATCGTGTCGGAGGTGCTCCCGACGTTCGCGCGGAAGCCGCTCTTCGCCGCGCCGGTGGTGATTTACTCCGGCGCGCTCATCGGCTTCTTCGGCTTCGGCGTCTGGAGCCATCACATGTTCGCCGCCGGCATGGGGCCGGTGGCCGACGCGGCGTTCTCCATCGCGACGATGCTGATCGCGATCCCGACGGGCGTGAAGATCTTCAACTGGCTCGCCACGCTGTGGGGCGGCGACATCCGCGGCACGACCGCGCTCCACTTCGCGGTCGGGTTGATCGCGCTGTTCACGATCGGCGGGCTCAGCGGCATCATGCACTCGTCGCCGCCGGTCGACCTGCAGCAGACGGACAGCTACTTCGTCGTCGCGCACCTTCACTACGTGCTGATCGGCGGCAGCCTCTTCGGACTCTTCGCGGGCGTCTACTACTGGTGGCCGAAGATCACCGGACGGCTGCTCGACGAACGCCTCGGCAAGCTCCAGTTCTGGGTGTTCTTCGCCGGGTTCAACCTGACGTTCTTCCCGCAGCACTACCTCGGCGCGATGGGAATGCCGCGCCGGATCTACACGTACTCGCCGGACATGGGCTGGAGCTTCTGGAACTTCGCCTCGACGGTCGGCGCGTTTGGCATCGGCCTCGGAGTGCTCGGCTTCCTCGTGAACGCGGTCCAGAGCCTCCGGACCGGCGCGACGGCGCCCGCCGATCCGTGGGACGGCCGCACGCTCGAGTGGCGCACCTCGTCGCCGCCACCGCCCGAGGACTTCACGGAGATCCCTCCGGTCTACGGCCGCGACTCGTTCTGGCGCGAAAAGTACGGGCGCGTTCGCGCGGTGGGCGCCGGGGCCGTCGCGCACGCGACCCACCTGCCGGCGCCGTCCTTCTGGCCGATCGTCGTGGCCGCCGGGATCGTGGTCGCCGCCGCCGGCGCGCTGATCCACCTGGCGCTCGTCGTCGCCGGCGCGCTCGTCGCGGCCGTCGCCATCTTCGCGCTCGTGCTCGAGCACCATCGCAATCCGGCTCACGAACACCAGATCGGGAATCTCGAGA
>QHRT01000438.1:0-4463 GCA_003220195.1 Candidatus Rokuibacteriota bacterium
GCGGACGACCGCCCCGTCTACGAGATCACGCTCTCGCCCGAGGACGGCGTCTACCCACTGCCGTACATGGCTCGACAGGTGAACGGGAAGGCGTGGGAGGAGGACTGCGCGTATCCGATGGCGCCGGCGGAACGTGCGCGGCAACCGTTCTATCCCGACGGGTCGCGGCTCTTCGAGGAGATCGATCGGCTCGGCGTCGGCGAAAAAGGCATCGGCAACCTGATCGCGTCGCGCGCCGACGTCGACTTCTATCGCGTGATACCGTCGTCCGGCTACACGAAGGGGCTCGCCGCGAAGCTCAGAACGGACGTCGGTGACGGCGACATCGCTCCGGAGGTGCGCGGGCACGACTTCTTTCCCTATCGGCCGTATCACCTCGGTCCCGCGCCGCCGCGTCCGGCGCTGGCCCGGATCGCGAACGCCGTGCAGCGCATGCTCGCCAGCGGGAAGTACGCGGGCGCCATCTGGACGCAAGGCAGTCCGCGCATCGAGGAGACCGTCTACTGGCTCAATCTCCTGGTCGACACGGAACGGCCGATCTGCGGCAACGCCTCGCAGCGACCGCACGGCCAGGTGAGCAACGACGGCGACAAGAACATCGTCGACTCCGTCGAGTACATCGTCTCGCGGGTCTGGGCGGACGAGGCCGGACGGAATCGCGCCGGGGTCGTGCTTGTGCAGGATCAGCAAGTGTTCGCAGCGCGGGACGTCCAGAAGGCCGATGCGCGGCCCGGCGGCTACGTGGCCACCGGTGGACACGGCGGCATCCTGGGCCCGGTGGGCTGGGATGGGCCGGCGGTGCTCACCTATCTGCCAGGAACACGACACACGTATCTCTCCGCGGTGAACCTCTCGAGCCTGCCGGCGGAAGTCCCGGGCCATCTCGCGAGCGGCGAGACGCGCGTACGCATCAAGGACCAGCGCGGCGATCTGCTGGAACCCGCGATCCCCAAGGTCACGATCGTGAAGGACGGCAACTACACCGTGGACGATTACGACGACGATCCCGCGCGCGAGGTCGATCTGCTCGCGCAGATCTCGCGCAACCTCGCGGCGCATCCGCTCGCCGGATTCGTCGTGGAAGGGCTCTCGCCGTACGGCCGTCTGACGTCGGTGGTTCGCACGCGGGTGATGCGGCGCGCCGCGTTCTCCGGCATGCC
This sequence comes from Candidatus Rokuibacteriota bacterium, assembly GCA_003220195.1. Taxonomy (GTDB): domain Bacteria; phylum Methylomirabilota; class Methylomirabilia; order Rokubacteriales; family CSP1-6; genus AR8. The sequence continues at coordinate 1,161 of QHRT01000438.1, forward strand.
GGTCGTGCTGGTCGGGCGCGGCAACGCCGAGGGCTTCGTTCCGCCGCCGGCGGCGCCGTTCATTGGTGGACGAAATCTCACATCGACGAAAGCGCGGCTGCTGCTGATGGCATGCTTGATGAAGTTCGGCAGCGTGCCGGCAGCAGCGGATCCCGACCGGCCGACCACCAACGAGATGAAGGCGGCGGAGGAGAAGATGCGCGAGTACCAGGACGTGTTCGATACACATTGAGCCGGACATGACCGATCAATACGTCGGCGCGCCGCTCCCTCCGCGCGAGACGCGCAAGCTCGTCCTTGGTCGCGGCTGCTACATCGCCGACGTCAGCATGCCGGGACTGCTGCACGCGGCCTTCGTGCGCAGCCCGCACGCGCATGCTCGCGTCGTCCGGATCGACGTGGACGCCGCGCGCCGGGCGCCCGGGATCGTCGCGGTGTTGACTGGTCGGGATCTCGCGACGATGACCGCGCGGTTCCGGATGGCGCCGCCGATCGAGGGACTCCTGCCGATGGAGATGGCGACGCTGCCGACGGACACGGTCCGGTTCGTCGGCGATCCGGTCGCGTGCGTGATCGGCGACGATCGCTACCGGGTCGAGGACGCGTGCGCGACGGTGGACGTGGAATACGACGTGCTCCCGGCCGTCATCGATCCCGAGCGCGCGGAGGATCCGGACGCTCCGCGAGTCGACGAGGCGATTCCGGCGAACCGTCCCTACCACGGCGTCTTCGCGCACGGCGACATCGAGGCCGCGCTGCGCGCCGCCGATCGCGTCGTCCAGGTCCGCTTTCATCAGGGCCGGCAGACCCACGTGCCGATGGAGCCTCGCGGCTGCCTCGCCTCCTGGCTCCCCGGCGACGAGACGCTCACGTTCTGGCACTCGACGCAGATCCCTCATCCGATGCGCTCGGCGCTCGCGGCGCGGCTCGGAATTCCGGAGAGCGCGGTGCGCGTCATCACGCCGGACGTCGGCGGCGGCTTCGGCCAGAAGATTCCCCTCTACCGCGAGGAGCTGACGACGGCCGCAGCGTCACGCCGGCTCGGTCGTCCGGTACGGTGGGTCGAGACGCGACGCGAGAACCTGCTCGCGTCGCTCCACGCGCGCGAGGACATCGTCGACGTGCGCGCCGCCGTCCGATCGGACGGAACGCTGCTCGGGCTCGACGTGCGCATCCTGGCCGACTTCGGCGCGTACGCTTACTTTCCCGCGAACTACATGGCGCGCGTCGTCGGCATGTTGATCCCCGGCGCCTACCGGCTGCACGACTATCGCTACGAGATCACGACCGTGCTCACGAACAAGTGCCCGTCGGGCCCGTACCGCGCGCCGATGCTCGTCTGTAGCTGGGTGATCGAAGGAGCGATCGACGCGGTCGCCCGCGCGCTCGCGATGGATCCGGTGGAGGTCCGCCGGCGCAACATGCTCGCGGACTCCGACCTGCCGTACACGACCGCGGGCGGCTTCGAGTACCGGTCGGTCCATCCGCGAGACACGCTGGAGCGCGCGCTCCGGGCGTTCGATTACGCGGAGCGGCGACGCGAGCAGGCCGACGCGCGAAGCAGGGGAACGATCACCGGCATCGGCATCGCCACGTACGTCGAGCCGAACACGTACGGCTCGGAGTTCTACAAGACGGCCGGCATTCCGGGATCGGGCCACGACGCGGCGATCGTGCGGATCGAGCCGAGCGGCGCGGTCTCGGCGCAGATCGGCGTCGTCAGCCAGGGGCAGGGACATCTGACGACCGTGGCCCAGGCACTGGCGGACGAGCTCGCCGTGCCGATCGAGAACGTTCGCGTCCAGTCCGGTGACACGGCGGCCGCGCCATACGGCATGGGGACGCGCGGCAGCCGCGGCGGCGTGGTGAGCGCGGGTGCGGCGCTGGGCGCCGCACGGGTGCTGAAGCAGAAGCTGCTGCGGCTCGCCGCGCACGTGCTGGAGGCGCCGATCGACGATCTCGAGCTCGCCGGCGGACGCATCCAGGTGCGCGGAGCGCCGGCGTCCGCGGTGACGATCGCGCAGCTCGCGCAGAAAGCGTACCTGGCGCCGACGGACCTGCCGCGAGGGATGGAGCCGGGCCTCGAGGCGACGCACGCGTTCGACCCGCCGCCGCTGACGTTCTCGAGCGGGACGCACGTCTGTCAGGTCGAGATCGATCCGGGGAGCGGACGCGTGACGATTCCGCGCTACACGATCGTCGAGGAGTGCGGAAGGATGCTGAACCCGCGCGTGGTCGAAGGCCAGCTGCACGGCGCGACCGCGCAGGGCGTCGCCGGCGCCTTGTTCGAGGAAGTCGTCTACGCGAGTGATGGTCAGAACCTGAGCGCGACGCTCCTCGACTACGCGATGCCGATCGCCTCCGACCTGCCGTCGTTCGACGTCCAGCACGTCGAGCACCCCGATCCCGCGACACCGCTCGGCATGAAGGGCATGGCCGAGGGCGGCGTGATGGGCGCGTCGGCCGCGATCTCGAACGCGATCGCCGATGCGCTGGCGCCGCTCGGCGTCGAGCTGACGCGCCAGCCGTTCACCGCGCGACGACTCGGGGAGAGGCTTCGCTCATAGCTCGCCGGACGTTCGCGCCGTGAGCTCGACCCCGGCGGTCGTCTCCTGGCAGCGCAACGTCTGGGCCCTCACGCTCTGCGTCTTCATCGCGTTCGTCGGGTTCGCGTTCTTCTCGCCGTTCCTGCCGCTCTACGTGCGCGAGCTCGGCGTCACTGATCCGAGGAAAGTCGCCCTGTGGTCAGGCGCGCTCGCCGCGGTCACACCGATCATGTCGGGTCTCCTGGCGCCGGCCTTCGGCCGTCTCGCGGATCGATTCGGACGGAAGATGATGCTCATCCGGTCGCTCGCCGGCTTCACGGTGATCATCGCCGCGATGGGGCTGGTGCGCTCCGTCGAGCAGCTGTTCGCCACGCGGGTGCTCATGGGACTCTTCGCGGGCTTCTCGCCGATGGCGATGGCGCTGGCGACCGTCTCCGCGCCACGCGATCGTGTGTCAGTGGCGATCGCACGGGTGCAGGGGGCTCAGCTCTTGAGCGTCGCGATCGGGCCCCTGGTCGGCGGCGTCATCGCGTCTCATCTCGGGACGCGCGCGGCGTTCTTCGTGACGGCCGGGATGTGTTCGCTCGCGCTGATCGCGCTCGTCTTTCTTTTCCAGGAAGCGCGTCCGCTGGATCCACACGAGCGGCGCGCCAGGGCCCGCTCGACGTCCTTCGCGGCGTTCTTGAAGTATCCGAACTTCATCGCGGTCATGGTTCTGCTGGTGATCGCGCAGTTCATCGACCGCGGCCTCGGGCTC
>QHRT01000438.1:4533-5039 GCA_003220195.1 Candidatus Rokuibacteriota bacterium
GCGCCTGTCGCAGGCGTTCCCGGCGGGACAGCTGCTCTTCGTGCAGTTCGTCGCGGGCGCCCTGGTGTGTGGCGCGCTGGCGTTCGTCAATCACTGGGCCGCGATTCTCGTGCTGCGGACCCTGCTCGCTTTGTGTCTCGGCGGCGCGCTCACGCTCGCGTACTCGCTCGGCGGCATGATCGTGCCGAGCGAGACGCGCGGCGCCGCGTTCGGTTGGCTCGCGATGGGCGTGCAGCTCGGGACGGCGGCGAGCCCGCTCGTGAGCGGCGCGCTCGCGGCGGCGAGCATGTCGGGTGCCTATCTCGTCAACGCGGCGCTCTCGTTGATCGGCGCCGCGGTGCTCGCGTTCGCGGCGCGGGATCTTCTGATGCGGCGCGAGTGAATATCCGGGCGGCTGTGTTTCGGGAACACAAGCGAGCGGGACCTAGAGAGGTGCCACGGCTGTGCCGGGGCGCCTCGAAGGTTGGGGGGTGGGGGGGCCATTTCGGGGCCCCCCACTCAAATAT
>QHRT01000438.1:5289-8294 GCA_003220195.1 Candidatus Rokuibacteriota bacterium
TCCGACGAGCGCTTCGGCCTGAGCGACCTTCGCCTGGATGGTCGTGCGGGTGGCGAGCCGGCCTTCCGACACGTGCCAGGTCGCGTGCTTGCCACTCGCGAGGCCGATGAACTCGTCGATCGCGACACGCGCGATGCCGAGCGCCAGCGCCGCGTGCGCGATGTGCGTCCACCCGATGAACTGGTAGAGCGCCCCCGGGCGCGGCGACGGCTCGACGATGCCGTGAACGCGCTCGTCGGGAGCGAAGACGTCCGTGATGGCGAAGTCGTGACTGCCGGTGCCGCGCATGCCGGTGGTGCGCCAGGTGTCCGGGACCTCGACCTCCGACGCGCGCACGATGCAGCGGAGATAGACGGGACGTCCCTCGGCGTCACGACGCGGCTCGGCGCCGTCGTACGCGTGACAGCCGACCTGCACCCAGCGCGCGAGCAGCACGTTGCTGCCCTGCGTCCAGCCTCCGGTGATGCGATAACCGCCCGGCACGGCGACGGCACGGCCGCGCGGCGGACCGGAGCCGGCCATGATCGTCTCGCGGTCGGAGAGGCCGCGCGCGGCGATCGTGATCGAGCCGGTCGAGATGAGCACGCTCCACGCCGCGGCGGTCTCGATCTCCGCGAGCTGCTCGATGACGTCGAAGTATGTGAGCGGATCGACCTCGCCGCCGCCCAGCGAGCGCGGCAAGTAGAGGCGATAGAAGCCGGCGTCGGCCATCGCCTGCACGAGCGGCTCGGTGAGCGAGCGCCCGGTCTCGATCTCGTCGGCGGCCTCGCGAAGTCGCGGGGCGAGCGAGCGCACCGAAGCGAGCAAGTCGTCGTGCGCATAGCTCGGCGCATGCGACACACCGGCGGGAGAAGCGATCGCGCCGTTCACGTCGGACGCCGGGAGCGGCGTCGTCGAGCGCGGGTGCAGATGGCTTGCCATCCCGAGGCATTGTACCGGAGCAGGAGGACGCTCTCGCGTGCGATGATCTCCGCGATGAAGATCACGAACGTCGCCGCCACGTGGGTCCACGTCCCGATTCCACTGGAACGACAGCACACGAGCGACTTCGGTCGCATCGCGTCGTTCGACTCCGTGATCGTGAAGGTCGAGACCGATGCCGGGCTCGTCGGGTGGGGCGAGGCCAAGGCCGGTGTCGGCAGCGCCGCGTCCGCGTACGGGCTCGCCGCGATCGTCAACCGCGACATGAAGCCGCTGCTCGTCGGTCAGGATCCGCGCGATGTGAGCCGCCTCTGGGACGTGATGTACAACACGCCGCGCGAGGGCTACGCGATCGATCGCGGCCACGTCTTGCCGCAACTCGGCCGGCGCGGACTCACGATCCCGGCCGTCGCCGGCGTCGACCTGGCGCTCTGGGACATTCTCGGCAAGTCGCTCGGCGCTCCCGTCTGGCGCCTGCTCGGCGGCCGTCGCGCGGAGCGAATGCTCGCGTACGCGTCGGGCGGCTGGGCGGACGAAGCGGCGATCGGCGACCAGCTGCTCGGCTACGTCGACAAGGGCGGATTCCGCGCCGTCAAGATGCGCGTGGGCGTGATGGACGGTGAGCCGCATCGCTCGGCGGCGCGCGTGCGTGCCGCGCGTCGCGCGCTCGGCCCCGACGTGAAGCTGATGGCCGACGCGCACGGCACGTGGACGGTGTCGGAAGCCAAAGCGTTCTGCCGCATGGTCGAGGACTGCGATCTCTACTGGCTCGAGGAGCCGGTGACGGCGGACGACAAGGCCGGGCTCGCCGAGGTTCGGCGAGCTTCCGCGATCCCGATCTCGACCGGGGAGAGCGAGTTCACGCGACACGACTTCCGCGAGATCGCGGAGCTCCGCGGCGCGGACATTCTGCAGCCGGATCTCGCGATCGCCGGCGGCATCACCGAAGGCGTCCGCATCGCCGCGATCGCGTCGGCCTTCAACGTGCGTCTCGCGCCACACCTCTGGTCCGGCGCGCCGGCCTTCGCGGCCGGGCTGGCGCTTGCCGCGAGTCAGAGCGCGGGGTTCATCCTCGAGTACTCGCTCGGCGCGAACCCCATGCTGCACGAGCTGGTGCACGAGAAGTTCCCGGTGGTCGACGGCCACGTCGAGATTCCGGACCGGCCGGGACTCGGCATCACCGTCGACGAAGACTTCGTGCGGCGTCACGCGCGCGAGTGAGCTCGAGCATGGCCCTGTCCCCCGCCGTGATCGGCGCGATCGACGATCTCTTACCTCCGCTCTTAGACGTCCTCGCGCGCATCGAATGGGTGCAACGTCACATGCATCCGGCGGTGGCTTCGCGCCTGGCCGACGAGCTGGCCCCGGGCGCGGACGCGGTGGCGGCGCCACTGCGCGCTCTCGAAGAGGCTCCGTGGCCCGGCGACTTGACCTTCATGCGGGATCGCCTGGTCGCCGTGGCGCAGCAAGCGCGTGAGCTGATCACGACGTTCGTGGAGGCCGCTCGGTCCTCCGTGGAGCCGATCGAGGTGCTCCGCGTGATCCGGCGCTTCGCGCCGCTGCAAGAAACGCTCTATCCGCTCGCGGGCGTGTTCGACCCGGTGAGCCGCTGGTTCCTCGAGCCGGCACGACGGGACGACGACGCGCTCGTCGCGCGGCTTCGGGGGGGCGCGTTCCGCGCGGACGCGCGGGTCGGCGTGGCGCACGCGTCGAACGACCGCGGCACCCGGGGCGGTTTCTCGCTCTACGTTCCCGAGGACGCGGACGGCACGACGCCGATGCCGCTCGTCGTCGCGCTCCACGGCGGCGGCGGCCACGGCCGCGACTTCCTCTGGAGCTGGCTACGAGATGCGCGGGCCCGCGGTGTCATGGTGCTGGCGCCGACGTCACGCGACCGCACGTGGTCCATCATGGGGCGTGAAGACGTCGACGCCGAGCCGCTGACCCGAATGGTGGCGTTCGTGTCAGAACGGTATCCGGTCGATGCCACGCGGGTGCTCCTGACCGGCATGTCCGACGGCGCGACGTATACCCTCTTGTGCGGGCTCCGCCAGCGCGAGCCGTTCACCCACCTGGCGCCGTCG
>QHRT01000439.1 GCA_003220195.1 Candidatus Rokuibacteriota bacterium
CACAGCTCCATTCCGCATTTCTGGTTCTCCTCGTTCCCGCGACCCTTCGTTCTGATCTGCGGCCGTCGTGGCCGGTGAGCCCGAGACACGAAAACGGTGGCATCGTAACGCGCCATGGCCGCACAGTTTGAAAAATAAAGGTGGTCAGAAGGGCGCGGGCAGGAACGGGTCGACGCCTGGAATGGACAACGTTTCCAACGGCTTGTATAGTCCGCCCGAGGCCACGCGCCGTCGCTCCGAAGGAGCCAGGAATGTCATCTTCGCTTTCCGAATTGCTCACACAGCGCGTCGCCCGCTTCCTCGACCGGACCGCCGACTGGGACGCGTTCGCCGACGCGCGCGTGGACGGCTACCGCAGGGCGCAGCACCGGTTCATCGGAAGCGGCGCGTCAGGGAAAACTGATGCGCAGGTGATTCCGGCTGAACATTTCACATTGAGCGTGATGTTCGTTCCGCCCGGGCAAGGCAACGCCGCCCACACGCACGAGGTCGAGGAAGTGTTCTTCGTGCTGGAAGGCAAGATGCTCGTGTTCTTCGAGGACGAGAGCGGCCACCGCGCCGAAGCCGTCCTCGGCCCGTGGGATTGCGTGTCGTGTCCCGCGAACGTCGTCCACGGCTTTCAGAACGTCGGGCTGGAGCCCGCCTACATGCAGGTGATGCTCGGCAAGGCGAAGCCGGACCTGATGACGTACGCCGATCCCAAGCTCCAGCAGAAGCGCGACGAGCACCTGGTGACGCGGCGGTAGCTACCGTCCGGCGCCCTTGCCGGCGAGCTCCCCGAACGGCCCCGAGATCCGCAGCACCTCGTTGATCGGCCATCCGCCGCGGCGGATCGCCACGACGAACAGATCGCCCGCGATGCCCGCGCCGCGGGTCTCGTCGCTCACCGGCGCGAAGACCAGGCTCCGCGGCGCGTCTCCGTCCGAGAACGTCGCGAACTCGAGCGTCACGCCGTCCGGCGACACCGAAAAGACCTTCGCCGCCTGACGGTCGGCGACGAAGAGATGCCCGCCAGGGCCGAGGCTGATCCCGGCGGCGATCGGTCCCTGCACCAGCACACGCGTCTCCCGTTGCGGGCTCACGCGCCAGATCTCGCCCGGCCCGCGTTGCCACGGCGCGTCCGCCGGTCCGTCGCTGCCGACCCAGAGGTAGCCGTGCTCGTCCATCGCGAGCACGCGCGGCCGCGCGACCGCGAGCCACTTCGGATCGACGATGCGGCCGGCAGGATCGAGCTTGACGATGGCGCCATGCGCACGATCCGCGACGTAGATGTTGCCGTCCCCGTCGACGGCCGCGCCTTCGGGCTGCATCAGCGACGGTGGCGTGCCGCGCGGCGGTGTCCCGCCGGAAAACATCTCCACCCCGCCGTCGACCAGGCGATAGAGCACGCCGACCTTGCGATCACGATCGTACGTCGTGACGAAGAGCTCGCGTCCGCCGCGGATGCCCGCGACGACGGGATTCGGCAGCGGCGGACCCAGCAGATAGCGTTTCTCCGTGGCCGGGGTGAGCCGCGCGCCGCCGAGCGGAATGCGATAGAGCGGCCACAGGTCCTCGACCTCGCCGCCACTGACGTAGCGGCGCCCGGTGCGCGCGAGATAGAGCGTGCCGTTCCGGTCGAACGCGAGCGTGGAGGTCGACGGGATCCCGCGGCCCTCGCCCGAGCTGCCGGCCTCGAAGCCCTGCCCGCTCACGTAGACCTGCGCCGTGAATCCCGGCGGCAGCTTCAGCTCGGCGTGGGCGACGAACGGACACACGAACAACAGAACGATCGCCAGTGGGAGCGGCCGTGCTCGTCGTCTCATCGGGCGCCAGAGGGATCCGGGATCAGCCGCCATAGAAGACGTTGTCGCCCAGCTCCTTCAACCAGAGCGTGGCGTCGTCCGCGCGGCCCGACGGCTGCTGCCCGACGCCGGCGTCGACCACTTCGCCGACGAAGATCGAATGATCCCCGCGCTCGACCGTGTCGACGAGCCGGCATTCGACGTAGGCCGGAGTGCTCTCGAGGATCGGCGCCCCGGTCGTCCCGGCGCGGAATTTCTCGCCGGAGACCGTCTGGCCCTCGCGCGTGGCCGGCTTGAAGAACGTGAACGCCATCTTCTGCTGGCCCTTGCCGAGCACGTTCAGCGCGAACGCCCGGGACTCCTTGATGATCGCGTGCACGCCGGAATCCGTCTTCACCCCGACGGCGACCAGCGGCGGGTTGAACGACGCCTGCGTCACCCAGTTCACGGTGGCGGCGCCGACCGTGCCGTCCTTCTTCTCGGCGGTGAGCACGTAGAGGCCATAGGGAATCATCCTGAGCGCGGTCTTCTTCGCGTTCGCGTCCATCGTCGTCTCTCCAGTGTTGGGGTGATGAGTCCAGGCCGACCCGAGCCGGCCGCGCGGCCACGGCCACGCCGCGCAGACATCGTACCGCGGCCCGGCGTCGTGTCGCGGTGTACGCTTGGGCGCACGCGGGAGGCCAGATGGGACTCGAGCAAGAGCTCAACGACACGTTGACGCAGGCGATCAAGCAGAAGGACACTCGCACGGCAGACGTTGTGCGCATGCTGAAGACGCGGCTTCAAGAGCGACGCACTGCGAAGGGCTTCTCGGGTCAGGTCGACGACGCGCTCGTCCTGGACGTGATCGGCGCGTACCGCAAGCAGCTGCAGAAGGCCATGGCCGAGTTCGAGAAGGCGGGCGAGCGCGGCGCCGCGCACGTCGCCCAGCTTCGCTTCGAGATCGAGTTCTGCGAGCGGCATCTCCCGAAGGGCCTCGACCCCGCCGCCCTCCGCCAGATCGTGCGTGAACGTCTGGGTGCCCTCGGCATCACCGACCTCAAGCAGGCGGGCCGGGTCGTCGGCGACGTGATGAAGACCCACAAGGGCCAGGTCGACGCCGCCGAGGTGAAGCGGGTCGCGGAGGAACTGCTCCAGAGCTGAGGGCACGGGCTCACGCGCGCGTGAGGCTCGCCTTGACGAGGCGGCCTTCGGTATAGTGTGGCGTTAGCCCCATCTGGCAGTGGGAGGCGACGTGGCTTCGGAAGCAAAGGCGTGGCTCGAATTGCGATCGGGCGAGCCCATCGAGATCAAGGAGAGCTGCACGATCGGGCGCGCCAGCGCGAACGATCTGGTCCTCGCCGACGACCGGGTCTCCCGGCAGCATGCCGTGATCCGCATCGAGCGCGACGAGTGCCGGGTCGTCGACCTCGGCAGCGCCA
>QHRT01000440.1 GCA_003220195.1 Candidatus Rokuibacteriota bacterium
GGGCGGTGTGCATCGGGACGGAGATCGCGACCACGCGCGCGTGCCGCGCCTTTTCCTCGTCGAACGGCGTCACGGAGATGTCCATAACGGCCGGCCGATACCCCGCGCGTTCGAGGAACGCCGCCGGCCACGCGACGGCGAGAGGCTGATGACCGAGCTCGTAGCAGGCGACGAGGAGGATGGCGCCGGGCTCTTTCATCGGAGCCAGTCTACCGCCCGGTGCTATCGTGGGTCACCACCCCACTCACGAGGAGGATCTGATGACGGTCAAGGTCACCATCCGCCCGAACGGGCCGTACGTCGTGGAAGCCGCGGAAGGCGAGGTCGAGATGCTGGATCCGGCGGGGAACAAAGTCGACCTCACCGGCAAGCCGCGCTTCGCGCTGTGTCGCTGCGGTGGCTCGGTCACGAAGCCGTTCTGCGACGGCACGCATTCGAAGATCGGGTTTCAGGCGGCGGAAGCCGCGGTGGCTCAGGAGAAGAAGTAGCGCGTTCGGGGGGCCATTGCAGGCGCGTGCGCGCGCCTCTCGGCCCCCCACTCTACCGTTCGGATTCGGTGTCCGCGTCCGGCGCGTCGGTCAGAAGCACCCAGTCGTTCGGTTCGTCCGCCGGCGGGCGAGATTTCGGCGGGGTCGTCGCGACGCGGCTTCGACTCGGCGAGAACCACTCCCACAATCCGGTCGGGGCTCCGGCGTCTTGCGTCTCGCCGATCTCGGGTCCCGCCGCCCCGCTGTCGGAGCGCTCTTGCTTCCGCTGGCGCTTGGCTTCCTGCTTGGCTTTCTGGATGTCCTCGCGGCGTCGACGTTCGAATCCGTAGTGTCCACGCCGCGCCATCAAGCGCACCTCGACGGGAGCAAGAATTGTGGGTGGCTCATTGGCGCATCATAGACCGGGCCCTCCCGAGCGCGGGTCGGAAAACGTGATTGCAGAATGGACAGTCGCGGCAGGGGACGGTGAATCCCCTGCCGCGGGTAGGAGTTACCAGCGGCCGCCGCGCGAGCCGCCGCGACCGAACCCGCCTCCCGACCCGGCCGGCCGACGCGCACCACCGCCGCCGCCCCCGGACTCCTTGGCCTTCTCGACCTGGAGCCGACGACCGTCGACCTCCTGACCATTGAGCCGGGCGATCGCCTTCTCGGCGTCCTCGTTCGTGGCCATCTCGACGAACCCGAAGCCGCGTGAACGGCCCGTGTCGCGATCGGTCACGACCGTTGCGGACTGGACCTCACCCGATTCGGCGAAGACCTCGCGAAGTCGATCGTTTGACGTGGAGTAAGAAAGACCACCGACGAACAGCTTCGTTCCCATGGGAGCGACGCCTCCTGCTAGTTCCTTCCGCCCGTGTACGTCACGCCCCAGAACCGGAAGGAGCACCGGAGACGCGGTCTGTGACCAGGGTGGGCTCGCGATGAACCGACTCGACCAGACGACGTCAGTGTACACGACGCGGAGTCTGAATGCGAGACATGCTACTCTGCTGCCACTTCGTTCCCCAAAGGTCGATGCACGTCGACGAACACCGGCCGCCCTCTGACCGGAAGGAGAACCCCCCCCGTGAAGGCCGAGATGACTCGCCGGCAATTCGTCGGCACGGGCGCCGCCGCGACCGCCGCGCTCGCGGTCCGGGTCCCGGTGGTGCACGCCCAGAAGCGTGAGGGCACGCTCCGCTTCGTCGCGCAGGCCGATCTCAAGATCCTGGATCCGGTGTGGACCACCGCCTACATCACGCGCAACCACAGCTATCTGGTCTACGACACGCTGTTCGGCACCGACGACAAGCTGCAGATCAAGCCGCAGATGGTGGACCGGCACACGGTCTCCCGTGACGGCATGAAGTACTCGTTCACGCTTCGCGACGGTCTCAAGTGGCACGACGGCCAGGCCGTGGTTGCCGAGGACTGCGTCGAGTCGCTGAAACGATGGGGCAAGAAGGACCGGTTCGGTCGCCTGCTCATGGCGCACACGGCGAAGATCGCGCCGATTGACAAGAAGACGTTCACGCTCGACCTCGCCGAGCGCTTCGGTCCGGTGCTGGAGGCGCTCGGCAAACCGTCGAGCAACGTGCCGTTCATGATGCCCGCGCGGGTCGCCGCGACGTCCGCCGACGAGCAGATCAAGGAGATCGTCGGCTCGGGCCCGTTCAAGTTCGTCAAGGACGAGTGGCAGCCGGGCAACCAGGTGGTGTACGTGAAGCACGCGGACTACGTTCCGCGCAACGAAGCGCCCAGCGGCTCGACCGGCGGCAAGAAGGTGTACGTCGACCGCGTGCTCTGGCGGTACATTCCCGATCCCGCGACGGCGAACGCGGCGCTCGCCGCGGGCGAGGTCGACTGGTGGGAGCAGCCGCCGCTCGACTTCATTCCGAAGATCGAGCAGACAGCGTCGCTCTCGACGTTCCTGACGGATCCGCTCGGCACGCAGGGCTGGCTGCGTCCGAATCACCTGCATCCGCCGTTCAACAACAAGAAGGCGCGCCAGGCGCTGCTCTCCATGGTGGACCAGCCGACGTATCTGCAGGCGGCCATCGGTCCGGCGAAGTACTACCGCACGTGTCAGTCGGTGTTCGCGTGCAACGGGCCGTACGCGACGAAGGTGGGCGCCGACGCGCTCGCGAAGCAGGATCTCGCGCGAGCGCGCCAGCTCGTGAAGGAGTCGGGCTACGACGGACGGCCGGTCGCGGTCATCCACGTCACCGACATCCCGCTCCTGAACGGCGCGGCCCTGGTCACGCGCGAGCTGCTGCAGTCGATCGGCTTCACCGTCGACCTGCGGGCGATGGACTGGTCGACCAATCTGGCGACGCGCGCGCGCAAGGAGCCGCCGGACAAAGGTGGCTGGAACGTGCTGCACACGTGGTGGATGGCCGCGGACGTGATCAGCCCCGCCGTGCACTTCGGTGTCTCGGGGGCCGGCGCGGGCGCGTGGTTCGGCTGGCCGGACATCCCTCAGCTCGAGAAGCTGATCACCGAGTGGGTCCGCGCGACGGACCAGGGCAAGCGCAAGCAGCTCGCCGACGAGATCCAGAAGGTCGCGCTGGACGAGGTCGCCTACGTGCCCTGGGGCGAGTACGTCCAGCCGACGGCGTTTCGCAAGAGCGTGCAGGGCATCTTGAAGTTCATCGCGCCGCTGTTCTGGAACGTGAAGATCGCCTGATCCCGGATGATCGCCGAGATCCTGCGCCGCCTGGCGGCCACCATTCCCGTGATGGCCGTCGTCGCCGTCGCGGTGTTCGCGCTGCTTCACGTGACCCCGGGCGACCCGGCGGTCATCATCGCCGGCGACTACGCCACGACCGACGACATCGCGGCATCTGGATCGGTCAGGTCGTGCGCGGCGACCTCGGGACGTCGATCTTCTCGGGGCTGCCGGTCTCGACGCTGATCGGTCAGCGCGTGGAGGCGACGGGGCTGCTCACGCTCTATGCGATGCTGATGAGTGTCCTGCTCGGCGTCCCGCTGGGAGTCGTGGCCGCCTGGAAACGCGGCTCACTCCTCGATCGCGGCGTGATGATCTTCGCGGTGTCGGGATTCTCCATGCCGGTCTTCTGGCTCGGCTTCGTGCTCGTGTACGTCTTCGCGATCTCGCTCGGATGGTTTCCGGTGCAGGGGTACGTCCCGATGAAGCAGGGCTTCTGGCGCGCGATCGAGCACCTGACGCTGCCGGCGCTCACGCTGTCGCTGATCTTCATGGCGCTCATCGCGCGGATGACGCGGGCCAGCATGCTCGGCGTCCTGAGCGAGGATTACGTGCGGACGGCATTCGCCAAGGGCCTGGCACCCCATCGCGTGCTCCTGCGGCACGCG
>QHRT01000441.1 GCA_003220195.1 Candidatus Rokuibacteriota bacterium
CTTGCTGCCGTATCTCGCCACGGTCTTCGAGCAGGTGGCGTGGTCGCGCTGGCTCTCGTTGATGGTCCCGTACTGCGCGCTGTTCGTGGTGATCGACAGCCTGGTCGTCTGGCGCGTGGTCTGCTGGTTCAACGCGCCCGTGCGGTTTCGAGACGTGCTGCCCATCCGCGCCAGCGCGTACATCCTCTCGCTCGTCAACGAGCAGGTCGGCAAGGGCGCCATCGCGCTGTATCTGAGCCGGCGCCACGGCGTCCCGGCGTGGGAAGTCGGCTCGAGCATGCTGTTCATCATGTTCTGCGAGTACTACTCGCTGCTCGGCTGGGCGACGCTCGGCGTGCTCCTCGCGTGGGACCGTCTGCCGGCGATCTTCCACGTGATTCCCTTCATCGCCGGCGTCTCGACGATCGTCTTCGTGCTCATCTACCTGTTCTTTCGCGGGACGATCGTCGCAGGACGTCCACTTCGGGAGCGTCCGCTGTTCCGCGCGTTCCGGGTGGCCGGACTCCGGCACTACGGCGCGGTGCTCGTGCTGCGGTCTCCGCTGATGCTGGCGGCGATCGTCGTCTACGCGCTGGCGCTGGGCCTCTTCGGCGTTCGCGTGGGCGTCCTCGAGATCCTCGGCTATCTGCCCGTGGTCTTTTTCGGCGCAGCGATGCCCGGTCCGATGCACTCGGTCGCGATCGTCCTCTGGGTGATTCTCTTTCCCGATCGGCCCGGCGAGATGACCGCGTTCGGATTCGTCCAGCACAACTTCTTCGTGCTGTTCAACGCGGCGGTCGGCCTCGTGTTCCTCCGGCGTGCGATGCGCGCGCTCGCGTGAGCGCCAGGAGCCGGTCGCCCATCGAGACCAGGGTGCTGGCGACGAGCGCCCAGGCAACGACGGTGACCGCGGGTCGCAACACGCCGAGCCCGAGGCGCACGAGCACGTCGCCGACGAGCGGCGCGAAGTAGAAAACACCGTTCCAGCGTCCCAGCGCGCTCGCTCTGAGCGTGCTGCCGCGATGCCACCAGTAGGAATCGGCGACGTACTGTGCGAACGCCGCCGCGACCAGGATCGGCAGCGGCCACGGGAACACGCCGCGAGAGGCGCCGGCCGCCAGGCCGCAGGTCACGAACAGACAGTCGGTCAGGTGGTCGAAGACGCGCCCCGCCGCCGACGTCGTGCCGCGATGCCGCGCGACGAGGCCGTCGAGCACGTCTGTCACGATCGCGAGGGCGAGCACGAGGGCAGCCAGCGCGGCGGACGAGACGCCCTCCTGCGCCATGAGAACAGCGAACGGCCCGGCGAGCAGAAGTCTCGTCGCCGTCAGCGCGTTCGCGATATTGACTCGACTCACAAGGGATATTAGCCTGACGAGAGGACCCGTCGGAGCGGACGACCGATGAGAACGGAGGGCCTTCGATGAATCGCCGCGAGCTTCTGCAGCTGGGCGCGCTCGGGACCGTCGGGGCGAGCCTCGGCGCGCGCCGCGCGTCCGCGCAGCCCCCACAACGGGCCGGCGCGCACGTGCGCCGGTATACGCCGCTCGGGCGTACCGGGATGAAGATCTCCGACGTCTCGTTCGGCGCGAGCATGCTGGGCGCGAACCAGGGCGATCTCGTGCGGCAGGCGTTCGATCTCGGCATCAACTACTTCGATTCCGCCGAGAGCTACGTCGGCGGAGCGTCCGAGACGGCGATCGGCGCTGCGCTCTCCGGCAAGCGCGATCGCGTATACCTCACGTCGAAGACCTGGGCGCGTCCGACAGACCGCCGCGACTCGATCATGGCGGCGCTCGAAGCCAGCCTGCGACGCCTGCGCACCGACTACGTCGACGTCTACTTCAACCACGCCGTCAACGACGTGGCGCGGCTTCAGAACCAGGAATGGCACGAGTTCGTCGCGCGCGCGAAGCAACAGGGCAAGATCCGCTTCGCCGGCATGTCGGGTCATGCGGGACGCCTGATCGAGTGTCTCGACCACGCCCTCGACAGCGGACGCGTCGACGTGATCCTGGTCGCCTACAACTTCGGTCAGGATCCCGGGCTCTATCAACGGTTCAAGGACCAGTTCTCGCGCAACCTCGACCTGATCGCGCAGCAGCCCGACCTGCCGCGCGTGCTCGCCAAGGCCAAAGCGAAGGGGGTCGGCGTCGTCGCGATGAAGACGCTGATGGGCGCGCGCCTGAACGACATGCGTCCGTTCGAGCGCGGCGGCGCGACGTTCGCGCAGGCGGCGTTCCGGTGGGTGCTGTCGGACAAGAACGTCGACGCGCTGATCGTCTCGATGACGGGCCGCGAGCAGATCGACGAGTACCTCGGCGCGTCGGGATCGCGCGCCGCCGTCAGTGAGGATCTACCGTTGCTGCGCCGCTACGCCGCGATGAATGGCGCCGCCTACTGTCGCCCGGGATGCGGCGAGTGCCTCGCCGCGTGTCCGCTCGGCGTGCCGATCGACGAGGTGCTGCGCGCCCGCATGTATGCCGTGGATTACGGCAGGCCCGATATCGCGCGGAGCGAGTACGCGCTGCTGGGCGACGCAGCCTCGCCGTGTCTCAGGTGTGCGGCCCGGCCGTGCCAGGCCGCATGTCCGCACGGCGTGCCCATCGATCGCCTGACGGCGGCGACGCACCGGCTTCTGACCCGCGTGTAGGAACCGTCCCGGTTAAAGCTGGAGGATGTGGGGGGCCCGGGCAGGCGCGTCCGCGCGCCTCTCGGGGTCCCCCACCTGGCCAATCTCGCAGGCGCCGCAGCGCCGTCGGTGCTCAGCCGCCCACGGCCGCGCGAATACTCTTCATGTGATCGTCGACGTGATTGATCAGGATGCCCGTCACGATCTGCTCGACGCTCATCGCCGGCATTCCGCCCAGCACGGTCCCGCTCTTCGCGAGGTCAGCGTCGCTGAGGCCGCGCACCACGCCGGCCGCGGCTGCCGCGTTCTTCTTGTGCAGCGCGAGCGTATCGGCCTTGCTGACGTTCGCGAAGTCCTTCGCGTGCTTGGCGTTCATCTCGTGGAGCATGTCCATCGTGCAGTTGGGCATCGCCTGCCCCGCCGCCA
>QHRT01000442.1:0-1908 GCA_003220195.1 Candidatus Rokuibacteriota bacterium
TGAGCTGCGCCTCCAGCACGGCCGGGTGCACGATCGCGTCCGACTCGTGCTCGCGCGCGAGATCTTCCTCGCGCTTGATCAGCGACGCGGCATAGGCGCGGATCTTTCCGCGCTGCCGCGCCCAGCCGGAGACGCGATCCGCGCTGTTGACGCGGCTGACGGCGTCGCTGAGCGCGCCCAGCGTGTCCTTGAGCTCGCACTGGGCGGCGACGTCGAGCGGATAGTGACGGCCCATCAGGAACGGGTTCGGACCGATCTGCATGATGTACGGCTCGTCGATGCTGCCGTGCACGCCCTGGCAGCCGACCAGGAAGATCAGGTCGGGCTTGAGCCCCGTCGTCTTCTGGAAGTCCTTCGACACCGGGTAGCCGCCGCAGAAGAGCGGATGCCGCGTGGGGAAGTTCCCGAAGATCTGGCGGCTGGCGAACACCGGCGCTTCGAGCGTTTCCGCGAGACGCACCGCTTCCGCCGTCGCGCCCTCGCGCCAGACGTCGTCGCCGAACATCAAGACGGGGCATTGCGCTTCGCCGAGGCGTTTCGCGATCTTCTCGACCGTCGACAGGCGTGCCGGCCCCGGCCGCTCGATCTTGTAGTCGGCGGCCTCGCCGATCGTCGCTTCGAGGCCTTCGCGATTGAGCAGCTGGGCCGCGATCGAGAGGTACACCGGACCGGTCGGCGGCGTCGTCGCTTCACGGAGCGCCCGGATCGTCGCGACCGTGATCGCGGCCGGATTCGCCGCGACCTGGTACGCGCAGCGCGCGTCCTTGGTGATCGGCCGCATCGATTCCGCCTGCGTGAGACCGGGGAACGGCGCGAGCCCGCGATGGTCCTGGATCTCGGACGCCCAGTCTCCCGCGACGACCAGCAGCGACGAGCCCGCGACCTGCGCGTTGAACAGCTGTCCGGCGAGCTGATACGAGCCGCCCATCACGTGCGCGATGACGACACCGACCTTGCCGCTGATGCGGTGATAGCCGTCGGCCATCGCGGCCACGAGTCCTTCGTGCTTGCCGACGATGAGCTTCTGGTCGCCGTCCTCGGCCAGTGCCGCGAAGATCCCGGTCTCTGCGGAGCCAGGATTCGAGAAGAGATACTCGACCCCCGCGTCCTTGAGGGTCTGGATCAGCAACATGCCGCCGGTGCCCGTGATCGTCTTGCGCATGGTCTCCCTCGCGGTGAAGTTCCGGTCGCGTGGGCACTATATCAAGAAGCCGGGCCCGGCTCCCGGAGGCCGGAATCATTACCGGGGACCCCGAGGTGGGCCGCTCACCGGTTCTACGTCGCCGGAGCCGTGAGCAGACGCTGGAGCGGCGGTCGAAGCCGCCCGGGCGTGACGCGCGCGAGCGTGACCTCGTCGGCGCCGACGAACGTCGCCAGCGACGCGAACGCGTCGGCGACTCCGTCCAGCGCTGCCTCTCGATCGACGCGCTGTCCCGTGGCCGGTGACGGCTGCGCGTTGGCGAACCAGCGTTCGAAGTGGACGTGACGGATCTCGAGCCGCTGCTCGCCGCGATGGGTTTTGCCGTCGACGCGGCCGATCAGTTCACCGTCGTGCAGGATCGGCAGCGTGTAGTACCCGTGCACACGCCGGGCGCCCGGCGTGTAGACCTCGATGCGGTAGTCGAAGCCGAACAGGCGAGCCACGCGCTCGCGATACCAGAGGAGCGAGTCGAACGGCGCGAGCAGCGTCGTTCCGCGCGAGGGCGCCGCCGCCCGCCGCGCGCGCACGAGTTTCGGCACGTCGCGCGCGAGCGCCAGCCACCGCCCGGACGAGCCGTCGACGTCGATCTCCACGACCTCGCCGTGCTCGAGCAGCGCGCGGAGGGCGGCCCGCCGCGTCCCCGGCGCGAAGCGCGGGAACGTCAGATAATGCGCGAGGTCGCTCTCCGTCGCGGCGCCCATCGCGTG
>QHRT01000442.1:1982-5328 GCA_003220195.1 Candidatus Rokuibacteriota bacterium
TGGAAGTGACGCCGCGAGTGCACCGTCAGCGCGCCGGTCATCCACAGATAGTGGAGCGCGTGCTGGACGGGCTTCCAGTTCCACCATCCGGCGCGGCGTCCCGCCGGGCGCCGCCCGTCGAAGTCCGCGTTGGCCATCGGGCCGTTCGCCGCGATGGCGGCCTGGACGCGCGCGAGCACCTTCGCGTTGTGCTGAAGCCAGCTCGACCAGCCGGTGTGCCGCACGCGGTAGTCGAGCATCGCGCGCCGCCACCACGGCAGCATCGAGGTCGGCACGAGGCACGCCGC
This sequence comes from Candidatus Rokuibacteriota bacterium, assembly GCA_003220195.1. Taxonomy (GTDB): domain Bacteria; phylum Methylomirabilota; class Methylomirabilia; order Rokubacteriales; family CSP1-6; genus AR8. The sequence goes on from QHRT01000442.1 coordinate 2,270, forward strand.
GTGCGCCCAGTACTCGAAGAGCTGCCGGCGCCGGTAGAGCCAGCGGTCGAAGCGCGCCCGGTCGTAGGGCCCGAAGCGACTCCACACGGTGAGGTAGTGGGCGCGATCCAGCACGTTGATCGAGTCCATCTGGATGCCGCCGACGTCCTCCGCGAAGCGGACGATCCGGGCTGCGGTCAGCGCGCGGCTCCGCGGACGCGCGAGATGCTGGCGCGCCAGGAACAGCGCGGCGACGGCCCGCAGCGGCACGCGCCCGCGCCCGCGCCCGGTCGCCGCACCTTTCACGCTCCAGCTCCGTGACGATCGCGGTCGGCGTACAGCCGGGCCACGACGTCTTCGATCGCCGGCTCGAGCACCGAGATGTCCCGGATCGACGCGAGCTCGGCGAGGCGCCGCACGAGCTCGCCGGCCGTCGTGCGACCGCCCTCGAGCGCGTACGTGATGCGTCGGCCGTCCGCCTCGATCGATTCCACCGACACGTCCGGGAGAGCGAGCGGCGTCACCAGCGGCGCGTCGAGATCCACGACGACACGCCGGCGCGAGCCGTAGCGGGCGTGCAGCTCGTCGAGCGAGCCGTCGTGCACGATCCGGCCGCGATCGATCACGACGAGCCGGCGGCAGAGACGCTCGATGTCGGCGAGATCGTGCGTGGTCAGGACGAGCGTGGTGTCGCCCGCGTCGCCGATGCCCGCGAGAAAGCTCCGCACCGCTTGCTTGCTCACGAGATCGAGGCCGATCGTCGGCTCGTCGAGAAAGAGCACCTCCGGGCCGTGCAAGAGCGCGGCGGTCAGCTCGCCGCGCATGCGCTGGCCGAGCGACAGCTGGCGCACGGGCGTGTCGAGGAACGGATCGAGATCGAGCAGCTTGCGACAGCGCGACAGCCGCGCGGCGTGATCGGCCGCCGGCACGGCGTAGATGTGCCGGAGGAGCGCGAAGGAATCGCGCAACGGCAGGTCCCACCAGAGCTGTGAGCGGTGACCGAAGACGACGCCGATGCGCCGCGCCAGCGCCTGGCGCTGCGGCACCGGCTCGAAGCCGCACACCCGCACGACGCCGCTCGACGGGTAGAGCACGCCGGTGAGCATCTTGAGCGTCGTCGACTTGCCGGCGCCGTTCGGACCGATGTAGCCGAGCATGTCTCCCCGCGACACGGTCAGATCGATTCCGTCGACCGCGGCGATCACGCGGGACTCACGGCGAAGCACGCCCGCCTTCACGCGCACGACGAACTCCTTGCGGAGTGCCCGCGCCTCGATCACGGTCATGATCCGGTACTCCGGTAATGGCGGACGCCGCGACGCCAGCAGAGTCCGGCCGCCGCCGCGACGAGCGCGGCGACCAGCGGCGAGGCGTAGCCGAGACCCGCCGGCGCTCCGAGGGGATCCCTGCGGTCCAGCAAAGCGAGCGCGGGATAGTACGCCACGAACGCGAAGCCGAGGCCGTACGCGAGCAGCCGGCGGAAGACGGTTCCGTAGATGGGCATCGGATACGCGGTGAAGTCATGACCACCATACGTCAACGCGTTGCCCAGCTCGCCCGATTCGATCCACCAGAACGCCACCGACGCGGTCCCGACGAAGACGGCGGAGAAGATGACGGCGCCCGCGGCCGGCGCGACGACGAGCAGCACGAGACGCGCCGCCGTCAGCGCGAGTCCGGCGTTGACGGCCGCCACGATCAGGACGCCGACCGCGACGACCACGCGACCGACCCGACGCGCGGCGACATCCATCACCGCGAGCTGCGTCAAGACACCGAGGGGCCGCACCAGGACCGCGTCGAGCAGCCCGCTGCGCACGTAGACGCGAAGCCGCTCGACGTTGCCAACGAGCAGGTCGGCGATGGCGAAGGCGCAGTTGGCGAGCGCGGTCATCAGGAAGACGTCGGCGAACGTGAAGCCGGCGAGGGTCTTGCTCACGCGGAACAGCACGAAGACGGCGACGACGTCGAGCACTCCGAAGAGGACGCTGCCCGCGACGTCGATCACGAACGACGCGCGATATTGCGCCTGGCTCCGGACCTGGGCCCGGACGAGAGGGCCGTAGGCGGTCAGCCACCGGCTATCCACCCTGGAGCACCAGCCTCCGCTCGCCACGCCGTTGCACCTCCCGGCACACGGCGAGCATCACGATGGCCCAGACCGCCTGCACCGAGAGCAGGACCACCTGCTGCTCCGGAGAGCCACGCTCGACCAGGATGTCGAGCGGCAGCTGGATGATCGACGGGAACGGCGTCGCGACGACGATCAGGAGCGCCGCTCCGGAAGGGAGGAACCACAGGGGAAAGTAGAGACCGCCGAGCACTCCGTTGCAGAGCGTCCAGGCGATCTGCGGCCCGCGAGCGTCGAGCAGCCAGTACGCCGCGGCGTTGACCAGGTAGCGGCATCCGAAACAGATCACCGTGGCCAGCAGGAGCGAGCAGGCGAAGAGCGGATACGTCGAGAACCGGCGCGGCGCGAACAGGTCGAACGCCAGCGCACCAACCACGATCGGACCGACGAGGCGCGTCATGAGCGCGAACGTCGCGCGACCGAGATCCATCGCGAGGAGCTGCCAGACGAGATCGATCGGACGCAAGAGATCCGCGACCACGTCGCCGCTCCGGATGCGATCCGCCAGCTCCGGCGGCGACCAGAGCGACACGACGCCGATCAGCCCCTGGCCGACCCAGACGAAGGTGGCGAGCTGCTGTTCGTCGTATCCGGCGACCGCGCCCGCGCTGGCGCCGGCCACGGCGAGCAGCAGCGCCGAGCGGAGAAATCCGAAGACGCAGTTCGTGAACACCGCCGCCAGCGTCGCCTGGCGATAGGTCGCGTAGCGACGGAATCCGGCGACGGCGTAGACGAGGTAGCGCACGACTGACCTGTACGGTCGGGAGCCCTGACCTGTCAAATCGGGAACGAAAAGTCTCGTTGCCGCGCCCGACGGCCTCCGGTATAAAGGGCGTCTTATGAACGTGCAGTAAACCTTCACCAAAGGCGAGGAGGGACAGACGCCAATGAGGGCAGCCAAAGTCCCGCTCAGCGAGCTCCGTCGGGTCGTCATCGCGGCGTCCGTCGG
>QHRT01000443.1 GCA_003220195.1 Candidatus Rokuibacteriota bacterium
GACGACTCTTTCCGACAGGGGGGCTCCGATGGGTACGTTCCGTCTCTACACCGGGTCCGATGGCCAGTCGCACATCGAGCCTGTCGACCTCGGCACGACGCCGGACTGGAAGAAGGGGCTCGCGACGACGCAGATCGCGTTCAGCGAGTGGCCGGTGGGGCGCTTTCTCGACTGGCATCCGGCGCCGCGCCGGCAGTTCGTCATCATCGTGTCGGGTCAGCTCGAGATCGGTCTCGGCGACGGCACCAAGCAGGTGTTCGGTCCCGGCGACGCGCGGCTCGTCGAGGACACCACGGGGAAAGGCCACACCACGCGCGTCGTCGGCAACCAGCCGGTGATCACCGCGACGGTCCCGCTCGCGTCGTGACGCAAGAGAGAGGAGATCGATGAGAGCGGTCATCTGCCGCGCGTGGGGTGACGTCGAAGGCCTCACGCTCGAAGACGTCGAGGCGCCGGAGCCCGGGCCGGGGCAGCTGCTCATCGACGTCAAGGCTACCGGTATCAACTACGCCGACGCGATCATGGTCGCGGGCAAGTATCAGACGCGTCCCGAGTTCCCGTTCAGTCCCGGACTCGAGACGGCGGGCGTGGTCGCGCAGTGCGGATCCGGCGTGACGCGCTTTTCGCCCGGCGATCGCGTGATGGCGATCCTCAAGTATGGCGGGCTGGCGGAGCAGGCGATCGCCGACGAGGTGGAGACGTTCGCGATTCCACGGCGAATGCCGTTCGACGAAGCCGGCGCGTTTCCGGTCGTGTACATCTCGAGCCACGTTGCGATCCGCTGGGAAGGACGGCTCGAGGCCGGCGAGACCTTGCTCGTGCTCGGCGCCGCGGGCGGCGTCGGTCTCACCGCGGTGGAGATCGGCAGGGCGATGGGGGCGCGGGTCATCGCCGCGGCGAGCACCGCGGAGAAGCTGGGCGTTGCCCGAGAACACGGCGCGGACGCCGTCGTCAATTACGCGACCGAGAAGCTCACCGACCGTGTCATGGAGCTGACCGATGGCCAGGGTGCCGACGTCTGCTTCGATCCGGTCGGCGGCGAGCTGTTCGACGCCGCGCTGTCATCGCTCGGCTGGGGCGGACGGATGCTGCTCGTGGGATTCGTCGGCGGCGTGCCGCAGATTCCGGCCAACCGATTGCTCGTGAAGAATCGCTCGGCGCTCGGATCCTCGCTGCGCTATTACCGCTGGCACCAGCCGGACAAGCTCCGCCGCTCGGTGGACGAGCTCGTCGGCTGGTACGACGCGGGAACGCTGCGGCCGCTCGTCACGCATCGGCTCCCGCTCGAGGAAAGCGTCGCGGCCATTCGTCTGCTGATGGACCGCAAGGCCTTCGGGAAAGTCGTCGTCGTGCCGGGCGCCGGGGGCGCGTGAACGGTGGAGCTCCGCGTCCAGGACCACGGCCCTCACGTCGTCATCATCACGATCGACAACCAGCCCAAGCGGAACGCGTTGTCACGCGCGATGATGGCCGACCTGGCCGCGCTGTGGGACCGGCTCGAGGCCGGGAACTGTCGAGCGGTCGTGCTCACGGGCGCCGGCGACCGGGCCTTCAGCTCCGGCGCCGACGTGAGCGGCGATCTCTCCGCGGACCCGGAAAGGTCACGGATCGTCACGCACGCGCTGCTCAAGCATCATCCGTTCTCGAAACCCATCGTCGCCGCGGTCAACGGCGATTGCGTCGGCGGCGGAGTCGAGCTGCTGCTGTCGACCGACATCCGCGCGGCCGTCCCGCACGCGCGCTTCGGGCTGCCGGAAGTGCGCTGGTCGATCTATCCGTTCGGCGGCGCGACGGTGAAGCTGGTCCAGCAGATCGGCTACGTTCACGCGATGGAGCTCTTGCTGACGGCGAAGCTCGTCGCCGCGGCGGAGGCGGCGCGCATCGGCCTCGTCAATCGCGTCGTCGCGCCCGACCTCCTGATGCCGTGGGCGCTCGAGACCGCGGAGACGATCGCCGCGTGCAGTCCCAGCGCCGTGCAGGCCGTGAAGCAGCAGATCAGCGCGACCATCGCCGAGCACGCGCTGGCGCGCGAGAGCCTCGATCAGGAGCTCGGCGATCGCGTGCGTGCCAGCGAGCATTTCAAGGAAGGCGTGGCGGCGTTTCTCGAGAAGCGTGCGCCGCGATATCCGTAACCCGTCACCACGACAAGGAGTCTCGTCATGCCCAAGGTCCTGCTCGCCCCGAAGCAACCCGACGCCATTCTCGACATCGCCCGTGCGCTGACGCCGCCCGGCTTCGAGCTGGTCTTCGGCGACCCCGGCACGCCGGAGTTCTACCAGGTCGCGCCGGAGATCGAGTACTTCCTCGGATTCGCACGGCGCATGGGCGGCGAGTTCTTCCGGTCCGCGCCGAAGCTCCGGCTCGTCCAGTTGACGAGCGCCGGCTATGACCAGGTCGACATCGAAGCGGCGCGCAAGGCGAAGGTGCCCGTCTCCAACAACGGCGGCGCCAATGCGATCGCCGTGGCCGAGCACACGTTCGCGCTCATGCTCGCGGTGCTGAAAAGGATCGTCTACCACCACAACAACGTCGTCGCGGGCAAGTGGCGTATCGGCGACTTCGGCCAGGCGCGCGTCTACGAGCTCAGCCGCAAGACGCTCGGGATCGTCGGGCTCGGGAACATCGGCAAGAAAGTGGCGCGCCGCGCGGCGGCGTTCGACATGGACGTCCAGTACTACGACATCCGGCGTCTCACGGAAGACCAGGAGGACGCGCTCGGCGTCCGGTTCGTGCTGTTCACCGAGCTCCTGCGCACGTCCGACGTGGTGAGCCTGCACGTGCCGCTCGACGATTCGACGCGCGGCATGATCTCGACGCGCGAGCTCTCACTGATGAAGCGGACCGCCGTCCTGATCAACACGTGCCGTGGCCCCGTCGTCGACGAGGACGCCCTCTACAAAGCGTTGACGACGGAGCAGATCGCCGGCGCCGGCCTCGACGTGATGGTCGAGGAGCCGTCCGCGCAGAACCATCCGTTCTTCTCGCTGCCGAACGTCACGCTGACGCCGCATTCCGCGGGCCCGACGTGGGACAACTGGGTGGCGAGGTTCCGCAACGGGTTCGACAACATCCAGCGCGTGGCCGGTGGCGCCAGACCGCTGTGGGTGATCCCGGGCCTGGAGTGACGGCTTTCTCTTTGATTGAATGAGCGGCGCCGCTGCCTGAGAAGCGCGGCGGCGCCGCGGTCTCCGGTCAGGCTCCGGAGACGGCGAGCGGGTCGCGATAGATCTCGTCGACGGAAAGCGTCACGCCGAGTGATTCGAGCGCAAGTGCCTGGCCGGCCGCCGCCTCCGAGAAAACCCAGGCCAGTCCCTGCCTCCGGTAAACCTCTATGCGGGTCGTGCGACTTCTCACCGCGATCGTCGGCCTCGGTCTGGTCCGAGAGCACTTCGACGATCACCACGGGGTTCGTGATCGCGTCGCGGTCGTCGGCGGCATGTTCGAGGCGCTCACACACGACCGTGACGTCGGGATACGTGGCGCGGTCAGTCGCTTCGATACGGACCCGGGCATCGGAAGTGAACACCACGCACGGGCGACCGCTAAGGGCCGTGCGCAGCTCGCCGATGACGTTCGCGGCGAGCCGGGAATGCTCCGGAGTTCCTCCCGCCAAGGCAATGACTTCGCCGCGCAGGTATTCGTGCTTGATGTCACTCGACTGTTCGAACTCGAGATACGCGGCGTACGTCATGTGGACGAGCGGTGCCGCTTGCGCCATGCCGTTTACCGTAACACATGGAGAGGGGCGGTTCTGTCGAGCGAACGGGCGAACGCGGGCATCCGCGGTGTCGCGGATCAGATACGTCTTCCCGCACCGAC
>QHRT01000448.1 GCA_003220195.1 Candidatus Rokuibacteriota bacterium
TGAGCGCGCTGCGCGAACTCCCCAACTTCGGGATGTTCGATCTCGGCCGCCCACTTCACGATCGTGTCAACCGCGGGTCAGGAACGCCCGCGCCGCGCCTCCTCCATCGCCCGCCACACGCGTTCCGGCGTCACCGGCATGTCGAGATGCCGCACGCCCAGCGGCGCCAGCGCGTCGTTCACCGCGTTCAGCAACGCCGGTAACGCGCCGACCGTGCCCGCCTCGCCCACGCCCTTCGCGCCGAGCGGATTGATCTGCGTCGGCACCTCGTGCGAGTCCACGTCGAACGGCGGCACGTCGTCCGCGCGCGGCATCGCGTAATCCATGAACGAGCCGGCCACGAGCTGACCGGTTTCCCGGTCGTACGTGAGCTCCTCGAAGAGGCCTTGCCCGAGGCCCTGCACGATGCCGCCGTGGATCTGGCCCTTCACCAGCATCGGGTTGACCATCTTGCCCACGTCATCGACGACCGCGTAACGAACGATTCGCACAGCGCCGGTCGCGGAATCGATTTCGACCTCGCAGACGTGGGTGCCGTTCGGGAACGTGACCGCCGGCGGCGTGAACGCCGCGCTCTCGGTGAAGCCGGGCTCCATGCCGGGCGGCAGCTGACGCGGCTGATACGCCGTGCGCGCGACCTGCGCCCACGTGACGCCGCGATCGGTGCCCGCGACCGTGAACTTTCCGTCGCGGAGCGCGACGTCCTCGTGCGCGGCCTCCATCATCCGCGCGGCGATGCGGCGTCCTCGCTCGACGATCTTCTCCGTCGCACGGGTGACGGCAGAGCCGCCGACGGTGAGCGCGCCCGAGCCGCCGTTGCCGCGGCCGGCGCCGAGCAGATCGCTGTCGCCCCAGAACACCTGGATCCGCTCCGGGGGCACGCCCAGGCGATCCGACACGATCTGTGTGAACGCGGTCTCGTTACCCTGTCCCATCGACGTCGTGCCCGCGAAGACCGACACCGAGCCGTCGGGGTTGACGCAGATCTCCGCGGTGTCGGGATTGACCGCCGTGTAGGGACCGCCGGCGACCTCGATCGGGTTCGCGATCCCGAAGCCGCGCAGCATGCCGCGCGTTCGCGCTTCGGCGCGGCGCTTGTCGAACCCGGCGTGGTCCGCGAGCGAGAGCGCCATGTCCATCCCGCGCGCGAACTCACCGCAGTCGTACGTGAAGACGAGCCCCGTCTTGAATGGCATCGCCGACGACGGGATCAGGTTGCGGCGCCGCAGCTCCAGCGGGTCGATCCCGAGCTGGCGCGCGGCGACGTCGATGACGCGTTCGATCGCGTACGTGGCCTCGGGCCGCCCGGCGCCGCGATACGGACCGGTCGGCGTGGTGTTGGTGTGCACGCCCGTGGTCTGCACGTGAATCGCGGGTGTCGTGTACATGCCCGCGATGCCGCCGACGTTGTTCGTCCCCGGGCCCGCGCTGCGCGGTGTGAGATACGCGCCGATGTTGAGCGCGATGGCGACGCGAAGCCCGAGGAACTTGCCGTTCGCGTCGAGCGCCAGCTCCGCCGTCGAGACGTTGTCGCGGCCGTGCTCGTCGGTGACGAACCCCTCGCGGCGATCCGACGTCCACTTCACCGGACGGCCGAGCCTCTTCGCGGCCCAGAGCACCAGCACGTGCTCGGGATACGCGCCGCTCTTCATCCCGAAGCTTCCGCCGACCTCCGCGGTCACCACGCGCAGGTGGCTCTGCGGGATGCGGAAGACCTGCTCGGCCAGGAGCGTGCGCAGTCCGTGCGGATGCTGGATGCCAGTATGAAGCGTGTAGCGCCCGGTCCGACGGTCGTACTCGCCAACGGCGCCGCGCGGCTCGATCGGCGCGGCAGCGACGCGGCTGACGACGTAGTCGAGCTTCACCACGTGCGCGGCGCTCTCGAGAGCGCGCGCGACTTCGTCTTTCTTGCCCGCCTCCCACACGAACGCGACGTTGTCCGGTACTTCGTCCCACACCGCCGGGGCGCCGGTGCGTCTCGCGTCTACCGCTCCCGTCACGGCCGGAAGCGGCTCGTAATCGACGCTGACCAGGTCCAGAGCGTCGGCCGCCTGCTCCGGCGTTTCGGCGACAACGAACGCCACGGGATCGCCGACGTGGCGCACGCGGCCGCGGGCCAGCGCGGGACGCGGGGTCGTGAACGCCGGCGAGCCATCGGGCTTTTTCCGGGAACGATCGGTCGGCAAGTCACCGACCTTGCCCGCCGCCAGATCCGCGGCGGTGAAGACCGCCAGCACGCCGGCGGCGCGTAGCGCGTTCGACGCGTCCACCGCACGGATGCGCGCGTGCGCGTGCGGCGAGCGCACGATCATCGCGTAGAGCTGACGTGGCAGGTTGACGTCATCCGAATAGCGCCCCGCGCCCTGGATGAGCCGTGGATCTTCGATGCGACGAGCGGACTGACCGATGCCGAACTTTTCGAGGACGATGTCTTCGGTAGCCATGGTGCCGCAGTATACGAGACGAGTGCGGAGGCCGCCACGTTGCGACTGGAGTGAGTAGGGCCATCGCCGCGTGTACCACGCGTGGTACACTTCGCCATCGCTTCGGCGCTCAAGAAAATTCCCGCGGCGTTCTACCGGACAGCGACGGGAACAGAGCCTGTCCGTGACTGGCTCAAGACGCTTTCCCGTGCGGACCGTCGCGAGATCGGTCAGGACATCGCCACTGTGGAGTACGGCTGGCCAGTTGGCATGCCAGTATGCAGGTCTCTGGGGCACGGGCTGTGGGAAGTGCGGAGCGATCTCGCGAACAACCGCACGGCGCGGGTGCTCTTCTGTGTCGTGCGGTCGAACCTGGTGCTCCTGCACGGCTTCATCAAGAAGACGGAGAAGACACCGGACAAGGATCTGAGTCTGGCGCGCAAACACATGAGGGAGATCGAGTCATGAGGAAGCGCACCATCGGGAAGGCCGGCATCGGGTCTTCCCT
>QHRT01000449.1 GCA_003220195.1 Candidatus Rokuibacteriota bacterium
GCGAGGACCCCGAGGCCCTCGGTGACCGCGTGCACGACGGAGGTCTTCGTGTTCTGACGTTTCACTAACGCAACTTAACACAGACGCCTTGCGTTAGCGAGACGGCTGCACAGGGCCGACGCGCGTAACGCGTGAGCGACAGCGTTTCAAGCGCGGCGACGTGGCGATCGGCATCGCCTTCGCGTATAACCCCTTGAGCATGAAGATCGAGGTCCAGGTCGTTCAGGTCGAGGTGCATCTCCGCTTCGCGTTCAGCGAAGCCGCGCGTCTTGAAGCTCGACGTGACGCCGGACCGCGAGGGGGCTGGCGACGATGACGACTCGCCGCGTGATCATCGACACCGATCCGGGGATCGACGACGCCCAGGCGATTCTCTTCGCGTTCTTGAGCGGTCAGTTCGACGTCGAGGCGCTGACGACCGTCTTCGGGAATGTCCCGGTCGAGCTCTCCGCCCTGAACGCCTTGCGCCTGGTGGAACTGGCAGGCCGGCCGGACGTCCCGGTGTATGTCGGCGCGGCCGAGCCGCTGGTCCAGCGACGTCTCCACTTCTCGCCAGAAGTCCACGGGGCGAACGGCTTCGGGAACGTCGAGTGGCCGCTCCCGACTCGGGCACCGACTCCCGGGTATGCCGCCGTCGAGTTGATCCGGCGGGTGCTCGCCGCTCCCGGCGAGATCACGATCCTGGCGTTGGGACCGCTCACCAACATCGCGCTCGCGGTTCGGCTCGAGCCCCGCTTCGTCGGCGCGGTCAAAGAGATCATCTACATGGGCGGAATCGTGCTCGGATGGGGGAACGTCAGTCCGGTCGCCACGGCGAACGTGCTGAACGATCCCGAGGCCGCCAAGGTCACGTTCGGCGCTGGATTTCCCTTCACGATGGTGGGCCAGGACGTGACGCGCTGGGTGAGGATCACCCCGGACCGAAGCGAGCGCATGCGCGCCGCCGGGACGCGGATCACCGAGTTCCTCTACCGGATCACTCGCTTCTACGCCGACGCCTATCTCCGCGAAGGCATTCCAGGGTTCACGGTGCACGACCTGCTCGTCATGGCGTACGCGCTTCGGCCCGAGCTGTTCGAGACGCGACGTCTGCCGGTCGACGTGGACACGGAGAGCTCGCTGACGCGCGGCATGACGGTGGCCGACTTCCGCCCGCACACGACCACGCCGGCCAACGTCACCGTCTGCATGAAGGCGGACGCGGACGGCATCCTGAACTGGTACGAGCAGGTGATCACGTCGCGCGGATAGGCTCTGCCACCGATCAGCCTTTCAGGCCGGACAGCACCATCCCGCGGACGTAATAGCGCTGCAGCTTCAAGAAGACGATCACCACCGGCACGGAGACCAGCGTGCAGGCGGCGAAGATCCGCCCCCAGTAGGTGATGTCCGGCTCGATCATCGACGCGATCGCCACCTGGACGAGCTGGAGGTCCGGAGACTGGATCACCACCAGGGGCCAGAAGAACGCGTCCCACGATAAGAGGAAGTCGATCATGGCGCTGGTGACCAGGGCCGGCTTGACGTTCGGCATCATGACGCTCCAGTAGATCCGGAGCCTCCCGCACCCGTCGACGACGGCGGCTTCCTCGAGCTCGCGCGGCAACTCGAGGAAGAACTGGCGCAGCAGGAAGATATTGAAGGGACGGGCGATCCACGGCAGGATCAGCGCCGCGTAGGAATCCTGCATGTGCAGCTCGCGCACGACGATGTAAAGCGGAATGATCGTCGCTTCCTGGGGAACGGTCAGGATGACCAGCGCCAGCCCGAACACGACGTCACGTCCGCGAAAGCGCATCCTCGCCAGCGCATAAGCCGCCATCGAATTGATGATCAACGACGCGCCGACCGTCGCGACCGCGACGAAGAGGCTGTTGGCGATGGCGCGCGCGAACCCGAGCCCCACCAGGATCTCCTGGTAGTTGGTCAGCGTGAACTGCACCGGGACGAACGTGCGCCATTGCAAGGGGGAGGTGTACCGGTGGATCTCCGCGTGCGGCCGCAAGGAGCTGGTGATCATCCAGACATAGGGCAGGACGAAGACCACCAGGATCAGGACGTAGATCAGCCACCGACCGACCTCTGCTGGAAGCCGCCGCAGCATGCCGCTCAGTACTCCACCCCGGATCTCGTGAGCCAGAGCTGGACGGCCGCCACCGCCAGCACCAGCACGAGAAACATCATCGCCAGCGCGCTGGCGTACCCGGCCTCCAGGAAGGCGAACGCGCGCTCCCACATGTAGTAGACGATCACCTTCGTGGAATCGACCGGGCCACCCTTGGTCATGATGTAGATCGGCGTGTACACCTGGAACGAGAAGATGGTGGTGACAACGACGACGAACGCCATCGTCCGTCGCAACAGCGGCAAGGTGATGTGGCGGAAGAGCTGCCACCCCTCGGCGCCGTCGGTCCGTGCGGCGTCGTAGAACTCCGGCGGGATCGCATGCAGCCCGGCGAGGAAGATGATGATCGTGAAGCCGACTTCTTTCCAGACGGTGACGGCCGTGATCGCCGGGAGCGCCTGGGAGACGGTCCCGAGAAAAAACTGCGGCGCGACACCGACCGATCCGAGGATCGAGTTCAGCAGACCGTTGGTGGGATGGTAGATCTGAGACCAGATGGCGGAGGCGATCACCAGCGACGTCACGACCGGGAGAAACAACGCGCCGCGGACGAGCGCCACCACGCGGCCCGGCCGCTGGACGAGCAGCGCCAGGGCGAGGCCCAGGACCGTCTGGACCGGGACGCGCAAGAGCACGTACTCGAACGTGACGACGAGCGACTCGCGGAAGCTCTCGTCCGTCGTCACGGCCCGGACGTAGTTGGCGGCGCCGATCGGATGCTGGACGCCACTCGTGATGTTGAGGTCGGTGAGGCTCACGCGGAAGGCCTCGACGATCGGCCAGAGACGGAAGACAAGGAGCACGACCAGCGCCGGGGCGAGGAACCCGTACGCGGTCAGATGCAGCCGCACGCTGCGGCGTTCTAGGCGTATTTCTTCAGCGCCTCGTCGACCTTCGTCACGGTGGCCCTCACCATCCTCTCCACCGGTGCGCCCTTCGCGATGTCGTTGAACATGGTGACGATCAGCTGGTCGTATTCGCGGAACGCCGGCGTCTGGGGACGGGGCTGCGCCCAGTTGACGAAGGTCTCGTGGAACAGCTTGCCCGGGAGGGTCTCGTAGAGCGCCGCGCCCTTGTAGAGCGACCGGCGTGCGGGGAGCTGGTTGTCGCGCTCGAACCAGAAGCGAGAGCTCTCCTCGTTGCAGAGAAACTTGACGAAGGCGCCCGCCTCGTCGCGATGCGCGCTCTTCGACGTGACAACGTACATGAAG
>QHRT01000450.1 GCA_003220195.1 Candidatus Rokuibacteriota bacterium
TTCTGGATGCCGAGCAGCAGACACTTGCCCAGGAGATCTCGGCGCTACTCGTCGAACGCGCGCAGACCGTCGCCGTCGCCGAGGCCACGACGGGGGGACTAATCTCGGCGGCGCTCCTCTGGGTGCCTGGAGCATCCCGGTACTATGCCGGTGGCGCTGTGTTGTACACGCTGAACTCCCGCGTCGTCCTCGCTGGCGCTCCCGCCGAGCTCTTTGCGAATTACCAGGGCACGACCCCGGAGATGATCGCTGCCCTCGCCGAGACAATGCGCCAGCGCCTCGGCGCAACCTGGTGCATTGCCGAATCGGGTCTGGCGGGGCCGACGGGTGGACGATCGGGTCGGCCGCCGGGGCGCACGGTGATCGGCGTCGCTGGCCCCGTGAGCCGCACCCAGGTCGTGGAGACTGGTTCGGACGATCGCGAGAGGAACATGATCGAGTTCACCACGCGAAGCATGCGGTTCCTCCGCGATGCCGTGCGCGAGGCGAAGGCAGCGTAGCGGACCTCAAACTCAGGAAGGCGGAAGGGACGGGGCTCGGGCTCGCTCTGCCGGAAGTTTGTCGGTCCACGGGGGACGGATCTGGGTGAAGAGCCAGCTCGGCGTGGGGTCGACGTTCACGTTCACGGTGCCGACGAGCCAGTCGATCAGCTGACCTGCGGGCACCGTGAACGAGACGAGACCTAGTCGCGCTTGAACGCCGGCATCACCTGCTTCGAGAAGCGCTCGAGCTGTTCCAGGATCACCTTCTGCGGCGTACCAACCGGCTGGCCGACGTTGATCACCTCGAGACCCGGGTATCTGTGCTGGATTTCCATGAGCTGCTCGGTGATGTCTTCGGGTGGGCCGGTCAGCCACGTTCCCGCCTTGATGGCCTGACGCAGGGTTGGCAGCCCGGCCTGACGGGCGCGTTTCGGGTCGGCCACCGCATCGATTTGCTCCGGAGTCAGACCACGTACGAAGCCGAGCGGGGCGAACATTTTCATGTGCTCTTCGAAGAACGGCGTCGCTTCCTTGATGCCCTGCTCGACGCTATCGGCGATGTGGACAGAGAAGCCGATGCAAAGATCGCCCCCGAGCTCCGTCTCCTTCCCCGCGCGGGCGCGGGCCTCGCGAAAGGCCTGGATGACCTTCTCGCTGGCGCCGCCCTGCGCGGCGCCGCCGCCGATGATGCCCTTGATGCCGTGCTTCGCCATGAAGTCGAGCGCCCGCGGGCTCGCGCTCACGACCGGCTGCCAGCACTCGACGGGCAGCGTCTTCGGGCGCGGCACGAGCGTGATCTCCTTGAGGTCGTAGCCACGGTACGGGACCTCTGGCGGGATCGTGTAGGACTTGCCGTGGTGCGAGAACGACTTCTCGTTGAACGACTTGAAGATCAGGTCGACCTGCTCCTCGAAGAGCTCGCGGTTGGCCTCCTGGTCGAGCAGCGGCGCGCCGAAGACCTCGACCTCGCGGGTGTGATAGCCGCGTCCGACGCCGAAGACGACGCGGCCGTTTGTCAGGCGATCGACGGTGGCGTAGTCCTCGGCCATCCGGAGCGGATGCCACATCGGCGCGATGTTGAAGCCGCACCCGATCCGAATGTTCTTCGTGATGTGGCAGAGGTGGAGCGCCAACAACAAGATGTTCGGGATGCACTCGTAGCCTTCGCGCTGGAAGTGGTGCTCGGCCAGCCAGAAGATGTCGTAGCCGGTCCGGTCCATCAGCTTCGCGATGGCTTCGGTCTTCGGAAAGACTTCGGCCAGGCGGTCGTCGCAGAGCCACCGGTCGTTCGCGGGAGTGCCGTCGAGCCCCTCGTCTTCCAGATCGACGTGACCCGCGAAGAGGCTGCCGAATTTCGTGATCATGATCGGGATCCTCCGGTGGGAATGCTACATCACGCGGCGATAGTGGGAACTGCCTTTGCTCGCGGAGCACCGGCCGTCTTCGGCGCAGCACGACCCGGGCATCTTCCCGGGGCTGGATACCCGCCGGCCTCCCTTGACGAATCGGTCGGTCGTGCGGGTGGACCTTTCCGCCCGAGGCGGTGCGCGCACGCCACCCACTCCAGGCGACCGTCGAGCCGGTCGCGCACCAGGTCGGCGGCGGGAACGGAGGCGGCACGCGGCATAATCGCCGTCAGGGGTTACGGTGAGACTCGCACTGGCAGAGGCACTCGGCATGAAACGGGGCGACGTGGTCGCGCTGGTCGGCGGCGGCGGGAAGTCGAGCGCCATGTTCCGGCTCGCGCGCGAGCTGACCGAGACCGGCGGCGGCGCGATCATGACGACGACCACGAAGATCTTCGGCGCGCAGATCGCACTCTCGCCGGCGCACGTGTCGGCCGCTGAGGCGACGCGCGATCGGATCGCGGCCGCGTTGTCGACGCACGGGCAGGTGCTCGTCATCGGTGCCACGGATGCGACGAGCGGCAAGGCGGAAGGCGTCTCGCTGGAACTGTTCGGAACCCTGCGCGCCTGGTTCCCGGAGGTGGCGATCGTCAACGAGGCCGACGGCTCTCGCATGCGGCCCTTCAAGGCGCCCGCCGCGCACGAGCCAGTGATTCCGGCGGAGACGACGCTCGTCGTTCCGCTGGTCGGCGCCGACGTGTTCGGAAAGATGCTGGACGAGACTCACGTGCACCGCCCGGAGCTCATTGCCGCATTGAGTGGCGCGGCACTCGGCGCCCCGATCACGCCAGAGACAGTCGCCCGCGTGCTTGCGCACCCTGACGGCGGACGGAAAGGCGTGCCGCCATCGGCACGCGTCGTTGCCGTCATCAACAAGGTCGAAAGCCTGGCGGATCGAGCGCCGGCGTACGAGACCGCAGAGTGGCTGCTGCGCGAGCCGGCCATCCACGCGGTCATCCTCACCGCGCTGCGCGCCGTGGACCCGGTGCTCGAGGTGATTACGCGCTGATCTGCTCCCGGGCGCGCGCGAACGGGAAGAACGCGGCCAGGTTCGCGACCGTGAACGTCACGCCGATGAGCGCAAGCGCGGCGTTCATTCCAAGGCGGTCGATGAGCGCGCCGACGGGCGGGCCCACGATCACGAAGCTCAGCCGGAAGAGCAGCGCGGCCAGCGACAGCACGCTCGCCCGATCATCATGCGGCCCTCTTCCTGCATGACGCGCGCGAGGATCGGTCCCTGGAGCCCGCGCAGGGTCATGAACGCGAGATAGAAGGTCCACGCCGGCCGCCGACGTCGTCGCCGAGAGACAAGGGCGGCAGCCGTTCGAAACTCACCACCGCCGGCTACATCGACGGATGGCCCGAACAACGGGAACCAGCGGAAGCCGATCGACGCAAAGGAGTATTTCAGCAGGCTGCCATCGAACGAACTGGCTCCTCGACGTCGCGCTCCACCAAGCCGAAGGCTCCGAAGAATTCTTCGCCCAGGCCGAGTACGCGCACAGTGATGACCGGCTCGCGGAGGACCGAGCCGGAACTCCAGGGACGGGACGGTGATCTTCATGGTCATCACCGCGCGGGCGGAATGCATGCCTACTAGTATGCTAGTATTCTAGGTGATGCGGCTCGGGCCCGGGCGAGGGAGGCGATGAGCAACGGTACGACTCGCTGGGTCACTGTGCTCCTGCGACTTCCGGTTTTCTATAATGTCGACGCCGGGGGCCATCGACTCCCCATCGAGGACGACAAGTTCCTTCAGACGGCGGACGAGATCGCTCATCGGTTCGGAGGTGGCACGCTGTTCGTCTTCCGCCAGGACCGCCCGCGGGGATTCTGGTGGGATCAAGGCGTTGTCGACAGAGACGTGCTGGCGCTGATCGAGGTCGACGTTCCCGACACGAGCGAGTCGCGCGAGTGGCTGCGAGGCTACGCCCGCGACGTTCTGCGAGGACGGTTCGAACAAAAGGCGATTTACTTGAAATTCGTCGGCCCGGTTGAACACCTGGTCGTTACAGAAGAGGAGATCCGCGATGAAGACTGAACGCGTTACGAAAACCGGCGCGGCACGTCGCGGGGCCCGGGCCGGAGAGAAGAAGCTGGCCGCCCCCGTGACGCTCTTTGCCGCGATCGAGGCGGAGCAACATCAGGCGCTGCGCGAGATCGCTTTCTCCGAGCGTCGGTCGCTCGCCGATGTGGTCCGGGAGGCACTGACAGGGTTCATCGCCCAGCATCCCGCGCGACGAAGGCTCGCCGCCGCCAAGCGATAGTGGCCCTGCGATCCAGTCGCCGAGCTCGGTGCCCGGTTCGGTTGATGTCACTTTCCAGGCGCCGCGGGCTTCGGTGATAGACGCCGCCCGCGATGGCGCGGTCGCCGTGCGGCGTCTGATATGCGCCGAACCGGATCTGGCCCGGAGGGTGCGGCTGCGAGACGGTCGAGACGGAAAATCTCCGCGGTCGACGCACCGTCTCGCCGTGGCGCGGGTGCCCGCGACACAGCCGCTCAAGCCCGATGACGCTGTCCGGTGGAGATTCCCCAGACGGCGTATTGCGGTGCCTTCATTCCATCGTCCCTGAAAACAACCGTCGCCGCGACATACCAAAGACGGTTGCCAGGCCGACCCGGGGGGCGACGACGCTGGGTCCCTGTGGCAGTCGCCGCCAACGGCGACAGGACTCAAACCGCTATTTCATCCTCGGCGGCAAGTTGCCGAATTCACAGGCCTCGGCAGCGGCGCGTTTAGAGATTGGCCCTTTTTC
>QHRT01000451.1:0-5107 GCA_003220195.1 Candidatus Rokuibacteriota bacterium
TGCGTCGCAGTCGCTGCGCGGCGGCGGCGCAGAGCACCTGCGTCGACGTCACGATGCCGTACGTCGAGAAGAGATGCTCGGCGACCCACGCGGTGTCGTAGCCGAGCGCCTCGGCGAGCTCGAACAATTTCAAATCCGCCTCGAGGCCCTCGACCCGGCTCGTCTGATCGGGATACTGGCTCAGACTGAACACGCCCCACTTGAGTCCGTTTCTCATTCGCTGGTCTCCCTCGCCACCGTCGAGATGAACGAGCGCATCGCCACGGCCTGCAGAAACGCAGTCCGCTCGTAGCCGACGACAGTCAAGCGTGCGGTGCGCGGGCGGGAGGGGCTGCGGAGATGCCGGTCAAAGCGATCACGTTCGACGCTTATGGCACGTTGCTGCGCAGCGATTTGAGGCTGATTCCCGAACGGATCGTCGCGGATCACGGCCTGTCCGCGAGTGTCGAGGACGTGCTCTCCGCCTGGATCACGCTGTACCACCAGGCCACGCAGACGACGCCGTTTCGCACGCTCCGCGAAATCGAGGACGACATCCTGCCACGGGTGCTCCGGGCATTCGACCTCCGCGTCGATGCGGCGCCGTACGTGGATCTCTTCTTCCAGGTGACCACCCGGGTCGAGCTCTACCCGGAAGCGCTCACCGTGTTGAACGCGCTCGACGGCACTCGCGCCGCGGTCGTCTCGAACGCCGACGCCGAGCACGTCGCGGCGTGGGCGTTCACACTGCCCGTCGAATTCATCCTGATCTCGGAAGGTGTGCAGGCCTACAAGCCCGATCCCCGGATGTTTCAGCACGCGCTGAAGCAATTTGGCCTCGAGCCTCACGAGGTGCTTCACGTCGGCGACAGCGAGGTCGACGACGTCCGCGGCGCGAAGGCCGCCGGCCTGCGCGTGGCGTGGGTCAACCGCGATGGCCGCCGCCGCCGGCCCGACGTTCCCCAGCCTGATTTCGAGATCGCTGATCTGACCGGGTTGCTGCGCCTGCTGTAGCTGCTGGCTCAGGCCGGCGGTCCGGCGTCCGCGATCGATCGGATCTCCGCCACGGTCTTGCCGGCGAGGCCGAGCGCGTCGAGGTTCCGGCCCTCGGCGCGGAAGTCGCGGCCGAGCATCGCCGACGTCAGCGCGATGAGACCGTCGATCACCGGAGTCGCGACACCGGCGGCACGGCCGAGGCTCGACATCGGCACGAGGCCACACGGCACGTCTTCGATGACGTACTTGTGCTGGAGCGACGGCGGCGTCGGCGTCCACTGGTACGGCCCGGTCGGCTCGTGCGTCAGGCGATGGAAGGTCTCGGCGAGCGAGTCGCCGCCGAGCCCGTAGGTCCGGCGCAACCACGCGTGAATCCCGGGCACCTCGACGGCGTACGCCTTCGCGATGGCGAGACGCTCGGCGTCGAGCTGTTGCAACAGCGTGATCAGGCTCGGCGTATAGCCCTCGGTGTAGAAACGGTACCGGTTGCCGGTCGCTTCGAGGCGTCCCACGTTGCCCACCATGTTCACGACGTGCAGCGTCGCGTTCATGTTGGTGAGCCCGGTGGTCAAGAGGCTCGGGGCCGCGACCGCCTGGGGGAACGCCGCGCGAAGCTTTGCGAGGACGGTGTCGATCCGCGACGCCGGCAACGCAGCGATCTGGAGGAATTTCTTGACGATCGTCATCTTCGCGCGCGTCGGCTCGGGCCAGCCGAACGAGTACGGGTAGTTGTCCATCTCGGCGACGTCGACGACCGCGCGACACCCGGCGCGCCGGAGCTCACGGCGCACCACGAGTGCTCCGCCGGTGCCGCCCTGGATGAGTAGAATCGTCTGGCCGTCGCGGAGTACGGGCGCCAGGTCGCGCGCCACCTCGGCGTGGAAGTGGCTGCCGGTCACGACGATGATGACGTCGGCGCCGTCGACGGCGGGCGCGAGGTCGCGGGTCACCGGATCGACGGCGGCGAAGCCCTGCACGAGACCTTCGACGTCGACGCCGCCTCGCTTCTGCAAGGCGACGAGTCGTGCGGCGTCTCGATCGTGGAGCCGCATCCGGTAGCCGGCCAGGCCGAGATTCGCAATGAGGCCGACGCCGCCGAGACCGGCGCCGATGACCGTCACCGTACAATCGGTCGCTCGCTCCATCGAGGGATCTCCTTCGTCGCCGGAGTGTACGCGAATCGCCGAGGATGGCGTCGACCACGCTCGTGTGAGACCCTTCGTCGCGATCCGTCACGGAGGTTTGCATGAGCACATTCGTGTCGCGCATCGTGACCAGCCTCGTCGTGCTGGGCCTGGCGGCCGCGCCCGCGGCGCTCGCGCAGGCGCCCGCGCGGCGCGCGGACGCGCCCGTGGGGCGCGCGGACGCGCCCGTAGGCACGATGACCTGGGGAGTCCACGTCACGCTGGCCTCGCGGTGGCTCGATCCCGCCGAGGCCGAAGGCATCAACACGCCGTTCATGGTGCTCTACGCCCTGCACGATGCGCTGGTGAAGCCGATGCCGGCCGGCCTCTACACGCCGAGCCTCGCCGAATCGTTCACGCAGTCGAAGGACGGCCTCACGTACGAGTTCGTGATTCGCAAAGGGGTGAGGTTCCACAACGGCGAGCCGGTCACCGCGACCGACGTGAAATTCTCGTTCGACCGATACAAGGGCGCCGGCGCGAAGACCCTGAAGGAACGCGTCCGCGAGGTCCAGATCGTCGATCCCGGCCGCGTGCGCATCCATCTCCGCGAGCCGTGGCCGGACTTCATGTCGTTCTACGGCACGACCGCGACCGGCAGCGGCTGGATCGTGCCGAAGGCCTACGTCGAGAAAGTCGGCGAGGACGGGTTCAAGAAGGCGCCGGTCGGCGCGGGGCCGTACCGGTTGGTCAGCTTCACTCCCGGCATCGAGCTGGTGATGGAGGCGTTCGACGGCTACTGGCGCAAGGCGCCTCACGTCAAGAGACTCGTCCTCCGCAGCCTGACCGAGGAGACCACGCGCGCGGCCGCGCTCAAGAACGGCGAGGTCGACATCGCGTACCTCCTGACCGGTCCGGTGGCCGAGGATATCCAGCGCACGCCCGGCTGCAAGCTGGTCGCACGCCTGGACGGGCCCGCGACGTTCTGGATCGATCTGCCGGATCAGTGGGACCCGAAATCACCCTGGCACGATCGGCGCGTGCGCCAGGCGGCGAGCCACGCCATCGATCGACAGGCTCTCAACCAGGCCGAGACGCTCGGCTTCTCGAAGCCGACGGGATCGCTGATCGCCCGCGCGCTCGAGTTCTCGAAGTTCTTCGAGCCGGATTCGTTCGATCCGCAGAAGGCGAGACGACTCCTGGCCGAGGCGGGCTACCCGAACGCGTTTCGATGGGCGAGGCCTTGTCCGCGTATCTCCAGGCGGTCGGGATCCGGACGAGGGTCCGCATGATGGAGCGTGCGGCGCTCACGACCGCGTGGCGTGACAAAAAGCTGAAGAACCTGATCGTCGGCATCAGCGGCGCGGGCGCCAACGCGTCGACGCGCCTCGAGGCATACGTGAGCAAGGGCGGCGCATACACCTCGGGCGTCATCCCCGAAGTCGAGGACCTCTATCAGCGCCAGCTGCGCGAGCTCGACCCGAAGAAGCGCGAGGCGACGCTGCACCAGATCCAGCAGATCCTCCACGACCGCGTGACCCACATCCCGATCTACGAGCTCGGGTTCATCTGGGGCGTCGGCCCACGCGTCGAGGAGCCGGGCATCAACCTGGTCCGCGGCTTCGCGTACTCGGCGCCGCTGGAGGACGTGAAGCTCAAGAAGCCGTGATCACCCCGCCGCCTGGCGGAGTCTTGACGGTGCGCCGGGCCCGGCGCACGATGGCCCCGGACCTGTGCCACGCCCGAGCATCCCACTCGACAAGGAGGCTTCATGCTGAATCCGGGAGACAAGGCTCCTGACTTCACCGGCCATGACCACACCGGCAAGACGGTGAAGCTGTCCGATTTCACGGGCAAGACGCTCGTGCTCTGGTTCTTCCCGAAGGCCGATACCCCGGGCTGAACGGCGGAAGGTTGCGGGTTCCGTGACCTCTCCGCCCAGTACGTGCAGAAGAACGCGGCGATCGTCGGCGTGTCGTTCGACACGCCCGCGGAGAACAAAAAGTTCGCCGAGAAGTTCTCGTTCACCTATCCGTTGATCTGCGACACCGACCGGACGATCGGGACGGCGTACGGAGCCAACGTCGATCCACAGAAGGGCGCGCAGCGCGTCGGCGTGGTGATCGACAAGGACGGCAAGATCAAGGAATGGCACGAGCGCGTCGACGCGCGCGCCTGGCCGGCCGAGCTGCTCCAGAGGATCTGAAATTGACCGACATCGGGGGCCCCGAATGAAAGCGGTTGATCTCCGTCAGGTGATGAGCGGCATTCGAGAGTCCGGCCGGCCCAACCGCGTGCTCTGGCAGGCCCCGGACAGCATCGCCTTCGTGGCGCGCGGCCGCGAGTTCCGCAGCGAGTTCCATCAGGACCCGAGCGACGAGGTCATGTACATGATCAAGGGCGACATGGATCTCCACTACCGCACGCCCGAGGGCGACGAGAAGATCGCCGTCGTTCGGGAGGGGGAGATCGTGTACTGCCCGGCCGGGACGCCGCATTCGCCGCGATTCTCTCCGGACTCGTTCGTGCTGGTCCTCGAGCGCAAGAGGCGAGCGGACGAGCAGGATCGGTTCACGTGGTACTGCGCGAACTGCGGCGCCGAGCTGCACCAGAGCGTCAAGCACGTCGCGGACTATCACGAGGATCCGGTGTCGCGCGCGTACGAGGAGTTCCACGGCTCGGAGGCTCATCGGACGTGTCGGCGCTGCGGCCACGTCACGCCGCGGCCGCCGGCCGGGTCCTGACGGCACGATCGGACAGAGACGCGAGAGGAGGTCGACGACATGCGACGGCTCGCGTGGTGTGCGATCCCGCTCTTGCTCTTCGTGGCCAGCGCGTCGACGGTGACCGGTGCGCTGGCAACCCAGTCACGCACCGTCACTCGCGCCGTTGCGGTGAAGGCTGTCGATGATCCCGCCGGAATCGAGCGCAGCCACCCGCTGCGCGAGACACTCGCGGCGCTCCGCTCCGGGTGGCCCGTGCAAGGCCCGGTCAATTCCAGCTTCGGG
>QHRT01000451.1:5239-13565 GCA_003220195.1 Candidatus Rokuibacteriota bacterium
GTCGACGTGCGATCGAAACAGCGCGTCGTGGCCGGGGCGGCGATCGGCCGGACGGGCACGACGGGGAACGCGTCCGGGTCACACCTGCACTACGAGATTCTCGTCAAAGGCCATCCGGTCAACCCGCGATAGCGCGTGAGGGCCGCCGCGCCTTCGGGTTTCACCTCATGACCGGTCCCGCGTCCGGATTCGCGCTCCGGAGTGGCGGCAACACCTCGCGAGGATCGAGTCCCAATTCCAGGAGCCCGAGGCCGGCGAGACAGAAATCGCGCGGCGGGAACTGCACCGGCGCGATCGCGCCGTCGCGGAACAGGCGCTCGAGCGGCGACGTCTTGAAGAGCGCGTGAGCCCCGCCGAGCGTCATCACGGTTCGGGTGACCCGGGTCACGGCTTCGCCGACGAAATATTTCGCTCGGTAGAGCGCCGCGAGCGTCCTGGGCGTCGTGCCCTCCGTGTCGCTGACCCAGGCGGAGTGATGCACCAGCAATCGCGCCGCCTCGAGATCGATGCTCATCTCCGCGACGTGACGGCGCACGTCGGGATGATAGGCGAGCGGCTGCGCGAAGCCGGGCGGCGTGCGCTCGCGGACGACCTCGATGATGGCGTCGTAGGCCGCGGCGCCGATTCCGAGATAGACCGGCGTGTAGGACCCCCACAACCAGTTCGCGGCCTTGCGGCGGAACGTCACGATGTCGTCCGTCTGCACCATCACGGCGTCGTCGGGCACCCAGCACTCGTCGAGCACCATCGAATCGCTGCGCGTGGCGCGCATGCCGAGCGTGTCCCACACTTCCTCGACCCGGCGTCCCGGCGCGTCGCGCGGCACGAAGAAGATCGTGCCCGCCGTCGGCGTCGTCGCCTCGTCGTGGCGCGCCAGCACCGCGCAGTAATCGGCGGCTTCCAGCATCGACGCGAACATCTTCCGGCCGGTGATCCGATAGCCGCCATCCGCCCGCCGGGCGCGCGTCTGCGGCACCGGCGTTCCGACGAGTCCCGACGTGCCGGGCTCCGAGAAATTGCCGGCGATCAGCTTCCGATCCTGCACCACCATCCCGGCCAGTCCACGAGCGCGCTCTCCATGAGCGGACCGACGATCGACAGGTGCATGGTGAACGCGAGCGCCGTCGACGCGCAGCCGCGCGCCAGCTCCTCGGCGGCGAGCGACCAGCCGACCAGGCTCAGGCCTTCGCCGCCGAGCTCCCGTGGAATGTTGAGCGAGTAGAACCCGGCCTCGCGGATCGCCAGGTAGTTCTCGAGAGGGTGGCTCGCGTCGCGATCGTGCTCGGCGGCGCGCGTCGAAAAATCTTTCGCGAGACTGCGAGCGCAGTCTTGCCATCGCCGGTGCTCTCCGGTGATCTGGAACTCCATGCGTGTCTCCCGCGGCGACGCGCCGGGCCGCCTCGTAGCCTAGCACCGGCGTCCGGCATGGGGTTGCTGATGATAGCCGTGCTCGTGTACTGATGGTCGCAATACGGATCCCGGACGTCCCGTCGCCGCTGCCCGGCGACGCGGTTCGGACGTCGGGATCGGGAATGGAGCCGACATGAAGATCCGGATCGGAGTGGGAGCGGGAGGCACGACGCTGACGCCGGAGACCCTCGGCGAGCTGATGGCGGGCCTCGACGATTTCGGGTTCGACTCGCTGTGGATCTCCGAGGTGTTGACCGCGCCGGCGCTCGATCCCACGGTGGCGCTCGCATGGGCGGCCGCCGGCAATGCCCGGGTGAAGCTCGGCACGACGATGCTCTTGCCGGGACGCAACGTGCTTCGTCTCGCCAAGCAGCTCGCGAGCCTCGACGTGATGTCGCACGGCCGGCTGCTGGTGACGCTCGTTCCCGGTCTCACCTATGCGCCGGAGCGCGACGCCATCGGCGTCGAGCCGAAGCGTCGCGGCGCCGTCATCGACGAAGCGCTTCCGCTGTTGCGCCGGCTGTGGGCGGGGGAGACCGTCAGCCACGAGGGGATCGTCGGGAGCTTCCGTGACGTGAAGCTCTCGCCATTACCGGTCCAGAAGCCGCTCGAAGTCTGGCTCGGTGGCAACGTGCCGGCGGCGCTCGAGCGCTGCGGGCGCTTGTCGGACGGATGGCTGCCGTCGCTCTGCACGCCCGAAGAAGCGGCGGCGGGCCGTGCGGTGATCGAAGACGCGGCGGCGCGCGCGGGACGCACGATCGACCGCGAGCACTTCGGCATGTCGATCGCTTACGCGCGCGCGCCGATCGACCCGGAGACCGCGCGCGTGATGACGGCGCGGCGTCCACGGTCCGTCGAGCTCACGCCGGTGGGATTGCCGGCGCTGCGGGAACGCCTCGAGCGCTTCCTCGCGGTCGGATTCTCCAAGTTCGTCGTGCGTCCGCTCGTCACGCCGACGTCGTGGCGCGCCGAGCTCGAGTCACTGGCCGCCGCGGTCGGGAGCCTCCAGACATGAGGGCGATCGGAAGGGAGTGGCGATCCCGTGGCTGAGCACGGCGGCATTCCCGGCGAGCACGAGCTCGAAGCCGCCGAGGACAAGGCGTGGGCCCGGCGCGTGGCGCTCACCACCGCGGTCTACGCGGTGGCCCTGGCCATCGCGTCGCTCGGCGCGAATCACGCGCTGAAGGGGATGCTGCTCGCGCAGCAGGAGGCGAGCAACCAGTGGGCGTACTACCAGGCCAAGGTCATCCGCGAGCATCTGAACCGCGGGAACAAGCTGCTGCTGGACACGCAGCTCGCCGCGCCGTCCAGCGTGCCGGCCGCCGAGCAGCCGAAGCTCGAGGCTTTGCGTCGACAGTTCGCCGACGAAGAACAGCGGATGAACTCCGACAAGAAAGACATCGAGCAGGTCGCGAAGAAGTTCGAACAGATCCGGGATCACGAGCAGACTCGCGATCCGTACTTTCACTACGCCGAGGTCCTGCTGCAGATCGCGATCGTGGCCGCGTCGGTGAGCATCATCTCCGGGTCGCGTCCGGTGTTCTGGTTCTCGGTCGTGCTCGCGATCGTGGGCGCCGCGCTCACCGCGAACGGCTACCTGCTCCTCGTCCGCATTCCGTTCTTCCAGGCGCATTGAGAGATCGGGGTGTATCCAACTTCGGACACGACACCTGCCGACGCGCCCGGTAGAATCGGCCCCGTGGGACTGACGTACGTCGACGCGGTGGTGAGCGGACCCTCTGGCGTGACGCGCACCGTGCGATTTCTCGTCGACAGCGGCGCGAAGTATAGCCTGCTTCCGCTCGAGGACTGGCGCACGCTCGGATTGACTCCGTTGCGCCGCGCGACGTTCGTTTTGGCCGACGGGACGCAGATCGATCGTGACATCTCTGAATGCTACATCGAGCTGGCTCAGGGCGCCGGGCACAGCCCGGTCATCCTGGGTGAAGCTGGTGACGAAGCGCTGCTCGGGGTCGTGACCCTGGAAAACCTCGGGCTGATCCTTCATCCGTTCAATCGGACGATTCAACCCGCGCGCTTGTTGCTCGCGTAACCGCTTGCGCTACGGTCGGACGCCGGGGGATTCCAGCTTCATCCCCTGCGCTCGCCACATGAGATAGAGCTCCAGATCCACCAGCTCCGGCGCGCCGAACTCGTACGCCTCGGCGCGCGTGCCGATGAGGCAGTTGCGCAGCCGTCGCTGGAGTGAGCCGAGCGACTGCCACTCGAGCCGATAGATCGGATAGCCGGTGGGATGCGCCTGCGGGATGACGCTGCCGGCGAGCTTCCGGCCCCAGAGATCGTCGTGGCACTGGCTGCACGACAGGTTGATCTGCCCTTGCCGGCGGTGGAACGCCGCGCGGCCGGCGTCCAGGAACGGCTGTGTCCGCGCGTCGATCGTCACGTCGATCGGCAGCCCGCGCGACTGGCGCGCGACGTACGCCGTGAGCGCGAGCAGGTCCCGGCTCTCCCACGCGAGCGCCGGCGCCTGCTGTCGATCGACGCGACAGCGATTGATGCGCTGCTCGAGATCGATCGGCCGGCCCTCTCTGGCGTCGAACGCGGGATAGCGGGCGGCGACGCCTTTCACCGCCCCGGTCTTCTTCTTCCACAGCGACTCGCCGTCGAGGACGAACAGCATGCCGGGATTCGCGGTGTCGTCGTCCTGCATCGCGCGCGTCTCGCGTCCCATCAGGTCGTAGCCGGAGCGCCGCTCGGCGCGCGGAATCTCGGCGGCGACGGCCGACGCCGCGATGGCGGCCATGATGACCGTGACGACGAAGCGCCGAAGGGGCAACGCTGGAGGCCCGGGCATGGCTACGCGCCCGCGCCTGCTCGTGTCGTCAGCTCGATGCCGCGATTCGGTCAGCCGACCGTGATCGTGGCCGACTGCGTCACCGAGAAGCCGTTGTCGCCCGTCCACTGGAACGTCAGGGTGCCGCTCTCGGTGGCGACCGTCGTGAAGGTGATGAACGGGTTCGCGGCGATGGCCGGATGGAGCTCGGCGCGGAAAATTTCGGCGCCGTTGTAGGTGCACACGAAGCTGCGGATGATGTCGCGTGGAATCGTCGCGCCGAGCTGCGTCCGGCGGTAGCCCGTCTCCATCGGGTGCGAGACCAGCGTCTTGATCTCGATGATCTCGCCGCGGCGGGCGCGCTCCGGCACGTTGATCAGGGCGCTGGCCATGGCTAGGGCGCGTCCTCCAGGCACGCGGCGAGCGTCACGACGACGTTGGCGCTGCCCGACCAGAACGAGCCGTCGGAGAGCTGGGCGATGGCGGTGACGGTCTGCGTGTCGGCCAGGCGGATGCGCGTCGAGATGTTCGCCCGGCCGGCGCGCGGTCCGATGTGAAACGCCACGACGTCCGGCCGCGGATTCTTCTCCGTGAAGACGTGGATCACCCGCACGTGATCCGCCTCGGTCATCGGGCTCTCGACGGTGACGGTGAGCGGCACCGTGTTGCCGTTTTCGGACAGCGGCGGCAGGTCGAGCTTCACCCGCCCGGGAGTGACGCGCGCGGTCCCGACGACCTGGCGCACGGCGTCATGCATCGCCGCGGGCGTCGCGTGCGCGGGCCGCACGTGGACGGCGGACGCGACGCCGAGGCCGGCCGCCAGGCCGCCGAGGCCGGTGGCGTGCAAGAAGTCACGGCGAGAAGTCGATCGCTCCATTCAGTCCTTCAACGTCGTCAAGAATGCCACGACGTCCTCGATCTGCTCCGCGGTCAGGATGGGCTTGCCGCGGTACGCCGGGGCGACCCGCGTCAGGCCCTCGATTTGATGATACGCCGGCATGATCGTCGCCGGGTTGATCCTTGCGGGGTCGACGATCCGGAGGCGCAGCTGACCCTCCGACGACCGACTGCCCGCGCCTTTCAGATCGGGCGCGAGATTGCCCTGGAAGCGTTCTTCGGGGAACGGTCCGCTGTGGCACAAGAGGCAGAGCCCGACCGAACGATTCGTCACGATCGCGCGGCCGCGCGCGGCATCGCCGCGCGCCCCGGTGAGCGGTTGCTCGATGGCGTCCTCGGCGCGACCGGCGCCGGACATCGCGGCCATGAAGACCAGGACGGCCAGCGCCATCTCGCCAGATCTCACCCGAAGACCTCGCTGGTGATCGTCCGGAACCACGCTTCCGCGAGCACCGCCTCGAGCTGTCGCGTCGCGCGCGGCGCTTCCGGAGAGCTCACGCCGCCCGAGCCCGGCACATCCGCCAGCTGTCCGCCGGACGGCGCGTAGACGCCGGCCACCGAGATGCCGTAGTCGGGCGCAACCAGGCTGTAGCAGGTGTTGAGCAGCTTCGGCGCCGACGGCGTCCCGCCCGCGAGCAGGCGCACCACCGCGGCCGCGCACGTCTTGGCCTGCGAGTTCGCGGCGAACGCGGACTTCGGCATCGCGCCGGCGATCGCGGCGTCGCCGATCACGTGAATGCCGGGCACGAGCTTCGACTCGAACGTCACGGGATCGATCGGGCACCACCCGCTGCGGTCGGCGACGCCCGCGACGTCGGCGATGCGGCCGGCCTGCTGCGGAGGAATGACGTTGGCCACGTCGGCCTTGTGCCGGCCGAAGTCGGTGACGAGCGTGCGCGTCGCCGGCTCGACCGAGTTGACCTTGCCACCCTTCGACAGCGGCACCCACTCGAGCAGCCCGGGATAGAGCTCGGCCCACGCCTGCTGGAAGAGCTTCTGCTTGGAGAACGCGTCCTTCGCGTCGAGCACGATCAGCTTCGATTTCGGTTTCTTCGTCTTGAGGTAGTTCGCGATCAGGCTCGCGCGCTCGTAGGGCCCGGGCGGACAGCGGAATGGATTGGCCGGCGCCGCGATCACGACGACGCCGCCGTCGGGCATGGCTTCGAGCTGACGTCGCAAGAGCAGCGTTTGCTCGCCGGCCTTCCACGCGTGCGGCATCTCGGCGGCCGCCGCCTCGTCGTAACCCGAGAGCGCGCCCCAGCGGATGTCGATGCCCGGCCCCATCACGAGCCGGTCGTACGTGAGGCGCGTGCCGTCCGCGAGCGTGACCGACTTCGCCGCCGCGTCCACGGCGGTCGCGGCGGAGCGAGCGATCGTGATGCCGTCGGCGGCGACGCGATCGTACGTGAACTGCTGCGCCGACAGTTCGCGCAAGCCGCCGATCACCGCGTTGCTGAACGGGCAGGCGACGAACGGCGTGGTCGGTT
The DNA here is from genome assembly GCA_003220195.1 of Candidatus Rokuibacteriota bacterium. Lineage (GTDB taxonomy): Bacteria > Methylomirabilota > Methylomirabilia > Rokubacteriales > CSP1-6 > AR8. The sequence continues at coordinate 11,828 of QHRT01000451.1, forward strand.
CGACGAGCGTGACCGCGACGGGACGATCCGAGTGGCGAAGCGCGCGGGCGCAGCTCGCGCCCGCGAATCCGCCGCCGATCACCACGACGCGCGGCGTGGCTCGCTGCGCGAACGACGGGGCCGGGCGCAGCGCGATCGACGTATCGCCTGGATTTCGTCGTCGGTGAAGCCCTTGGCGATGCGATCCATCACGGCGCCGGGTCTCGTCCCGGAGCGGAAATCCTGCATCGCCTTGACGATGGCCGCCTTGTCGAGCCCCGAGAGCCGGACCACCGGCGACGCCACGCCGGGCCTGGCCGGGTGGCATCCGGTGCAAGACGCGGCGCCGGCGGGCGGCTCCGCCGATGCGTCAGCTGCCGCCGCGGCGATCACGACGAATCCGATCAGCAAAGACTTTGCTCGCGATCTACGACTGCTTCGGAGATCCGCCACGCTCACGAGTCGGCCTCCTTTCGAGCTTCACAGGCTCTCGTTCGGAGTATTTCGCCAGCGGGGGACCACGCATGACCGGCGGGTGGCGCCGCCCGGCGTCACCCGCCGCCGCGCGTGAAATCCTTGCGGTTCCTACACCAGGGTGAACCCGTGGTGCTTCAGCGGGAACGTTCGGAAGCGCTTGCCGGTCGCTGCGGAAATCGCGTTGAGCACCGCCGGCGCCGCCACGCAGATCGTCGGCTCGCCGACACCGCCCCAGAATCCGCCCGACGGCATGACGATCGATTCGACCTTCGGCATCTGGGCGATCCGCATGGAGTCGTAGGTGCTGAAGTTCTCCTGCTCGATCCGGCCGTCCTTCACCGTGCACTCCTGCATGAACAGCGCGGACAGCCCGTAGACGAACGATCCTGCCACCTGACGCTCGATCTGCGCGGGGTTGACGGCGTAGCCGCAGTCGGTCGCGCCGACGATGCGATGGACCTTCACCTTGTTGCCGTCGGCGACCGAGACTTCGGCGCACGCCGCGACGTAGCTGCCGAACGTCCGGAAGTGCGCGAGTCCTCGATGGACACCCTTCGGCGCGGACTTGCCCCAGCCGCCCTTGTCCGCGACGGCGTTGAGCACCGCGAGCGACTGCGGATGATCCTTCATCATCGCGCGCCGGAACTCGAGCGCGTCCTTGCCGGCGGCCTGCGCCAGCTCGTCCACGAAGCACTCGAGGAAGATCGCGTTCTGGTTGATGTTGACGCCCCGCCAGAAGCCGGGCGGGACGTGCGTGTTCCGCATGGCGTGATCGATGAGCAAGTTCGGCACGGTGTACTCGAACGAGTGCTCGCCGGTCGGCCAGTATCCCTGGAACGTGAGCGCGTCTTTCCCGTTCTGGAGGTTCTGCGGGAACACGGACGCGAGGATCGACTGGCCCGAGAGCCGGATGTGCAGGCCGACGAGATTGCCGCCGGCATCGAGCCCGCCCGTCATCTTCGCCATCATCACCGGGTGGTAGCGGCCGTGCGTCATGTCCTCTTCGCGCGACCAGAGCAGCTTCACCGGCGTGCCGGGAATCTGCTTCGCGATCTGCACGGCCTGCGTCACGTAGTCGTGGAAGGCGCCGCGCCGCCCGAATCCGCCGCCGAGGTGGATCTTGTAGACCTCGCACTTGTCGGCGGGCAACCCGGCGGCCGCCACCGTCGCGGCGAACGCAGCCTCACCATTCTGCGTCGGCACCCACACCTCGCACCGATCCGGCATGAACTTCGCCGTCGCGTTCATCGGCTCCATCGGCGCGTGGTTCTGGAACGGGTAG
>QHRT01000452.1:0-1763 GCA_003220195.1 Candidatus Rokuibacteriota bacterium
TGCCGTGTCGCTCGAGATCGCGTGGAAGAGACTGATCAGCATCACGGATCAGATGGCGGCGACGCTCAAGAGGACGTCGTTCTCGCCGCTCGTCCGGGAGGGCAACGACTTCTCGTGTCTGCTGCTCGGCGCCGACGCCTCGTCTGCGGTGCAGTCGAGCATCAGCGGCCCGTCGTTCCTCGGCACGCTGCCCTATACGGTGCAGCAGATGCTCGAGGAGATTCCGGTCGAGATCCTCGCGCCGGGTGACGTGCTCATCACGAACCATCCCTGGATCGGCACCGGACATCTCCTCGACGTCTCCGTCGTGACGCCGGTCTTCGACGGACCGAAGCTGATCGCGTTCCTCGCGAACGCCGCCCACATGGCCGACATCGGCGGCGTCGGGTTCTCCGCGGTAGCCGCCGACGTGTACGAAGAGGGGCTGCTGATCCCCGTCTCCTACTTCTATCGCGCGGGAGTGCGCAACCGCGATCTCGTGAACGTGATCCGGAGCAACGTGCGCGTTCCGGACATGGTGCTCGGCGATCTCGAGGCCCAGGTGGCGGCCAATCACGCCAGCGCGCAGACCCTCGCGGAATTCCTCGCCGAGGGTGCGCTCGAGCTCGGCGACGTCATCCGCGCGCTTCAAGATCGCTCCGAGGCGGCGCTGCGCTCGGCGATCTCGCGCATCCCCGACGGCACCTACACGTCGGAGATCGTGTCCGACGGGTACGACGAAGACATCACGCTCCGCTGCCGGATGGCGGTTCGTGGCGACGAGCTGGATATCGACTACGCCGGATCGTCGCCGCAGTCGCGCCGCGGCATCAACTCCGTCTTCAACTACACGCAGAGCTACACCATCTACGGACTCAAGTGCGTGCTCGATCCCGACACGCCCAACAACGCCGGCTGCGCGCGGCCGATCCACATCACCGCGCCGGAGGGCAGCATCCTGAATCCGCGCTGGCCCGCGCCGACGCTCGCGCGACACATGGTCGGCAATCTCCTGCCGTCGCTCGTGTTCGCAGCGCTGGCGCCCGTGTGCTCCGAGCGCATCCAGGCCGACTCGGGCAGCGCGCCGATCTGGCCGGTCCGATTCGACGGCACGGAGGACGGGCGACCGTTCACGGTGACCGTGCAGTACAGCGGCGGACAGGGTGCCCGAGCGAGCAAGGACGGCATGAGCGCGGTCAGCTTCCCCGCGAATGCGTCGAACACGCCGGTCGAGGTTCTCGAATCGATCGCGCCGCTCGTGATCCTGGAGAAGCATCTGATCCCCGACTCGGGTGGCGCCGGAACGTTTCGAGGAGGCATGGGGCAACGAATCGTCGTGAAGTCGCTGGCCGCCGGCCCGCTCAAAGTCTCGATCCTGGCGCAGCGACTGCGTCACGCCGCCGCTGGACTGCTCGGCGGCGAGGCAGGCCGACCGGGACAGGTCCGCGTCGACGGCCAGCGCTACGATTCGCAGCTCGTCGCGACGGTTCCCCCTGGTGGCGTCGTCGACCTGGAGCTGCCGGGCGGTGGAGGCTGGGGCTCGCCGGACGGGGCCGCGCGATGACGATCGACGGAGAGCAGCTTCTCGGTCGCATCCGCGATGGACTCGCCGCGGAGGAACGTCGCGACGAGACGCTGAACCTGATCGCGTCGCAGAACGTCCTGAGCCCTGCGGCACGGGCCGCGCTCGGCAGCACGCTCGGTCAGCGAAGTCACATCGGCGGCCGCCACGTCGATCAGATCGAGGCCGCGATGCTCGATGCGGCGCAAACGCTCTACGGCAC
>QHRT01000452.1:1847-4329 GCA_003220195.1 Candidatus Rokuibacteriota bacterium
GGCTATCTCAGCTGGATCGGGGCCCGCGTCGTCGACATGCCGTGGGATTACGCGCGACACAACGTCGACCTCGACGGTGTGCGGCGCGCGCTCCGCGAGCGCCGCCCGTCCTGGCTCATCATCGGCGGAAGCCGTCCGCTGTTTCCCTATCCCGTGTCGGCGATGCGTGCGGAGGCAGATCAGGTCGGTGCGCGGATTCTCTACGACGGCTCCCACATCCTCGGGCTCTGGGCCGGCGGCCAGTTCCAGAATCCTCTCGCGGAAGGCGCGGACATCGTGACGGGGTCGACGCAAAAGACGATCCCCGGTCCGCTCGGCGGCCTGCTCTTCTGCCGTGATGCCGAGCTGCTGCGCCCGATCGCGCAGATCTGCGACGGGGTGCTCGGCGATCACGGCAACGCGCGCGTGGCGGCGATCGGCGTGACGCTCGCCGAGCTGGTGGCGTTCGGGCGCGAGTACGCGGGAGCGATCGTCGCGAACGCGCGCGCGCTCGGAGGAGCGCTAGCCGCGGAGGGCTTCACGATCGCCGCGGCCGATCTCGGGTTCACGTCGTCGCACCAGGTCCTGGTGCTGCCCGACGGCTGGCGAGCGCCGGACGCCGCGGCAGCGCTGGAGCGTGCGGGTATCCAGTGCTCGTTGGTCGCGCTCCACCGAGCGGCCGACGCGCCTGCCGTGACGGGTCTCCGGCTGGGGACGAGTGGCGTCACGCGACGGGGAATGACGCCGGCCGAGATGAAGGTCGCGGCCCGGCTGATGGCGCGCGCGCTCCTGCACGTCGAGGACGGCGAGGTGATCCGGAAAGAAGTCCGCGAGTTGCGCGCGGCGTTTCCGGACGTCCGCTACACGTTCCCGGCGTGAGGCAAACCTACCGCGCCTGTGTCATCGCACCATAGACGAGGTTCCGCAGCACCATCCGGTTGTAGAAGCGCTGCCGCGGCGCTTGCACCATGAGAACCGTCAGCAATTCCTCTTGAGAATCGATCCAGAACGCCGGTCCGGTGATTCCTCCCCAGTGAGCGTCACCCTTGCTGCCCAGCAGCGGCGACAGGCCGTCCGCAACTCGCACCGCGAATCCGAGCCCGAACCCGTAGCCGTCGCCCGGAAGGAATGCCGGCCCCTTGGCGATCGGGCCGCCGATGCCGATCCCGAGATGATCTGACGTCATGTAGCGAACGGTCTTCGGCGAGAGGAGCCGCGTACCGTTCAGGGTGCCTCCGTTCGCAATCATCTGCGCGAACCGCTGGTAATCCCGCGCTGTCGAAGCCAGCCCCGCGCCGCCGGAAAAACGCTTCGGGGGCTTCGACACGTCGAGCCACTTGAAGATCCACATATCAGGATCAGCGGCGAACGGCTGGGCGAGGCGAGCTTGCTTCTCCGACGAGACCGAGAATGCCGTGTCCTTCATGCCCAGCGGCGTGAACACCATCTCGTCCAGGATGCGATCCAGGCCCTTTCCCGTGACGCGCTCGAGGACATGGCCGAGCACGTCGGTGGAGACGCTGTAGTTGAACGTCGTTCCCGGCTGGGCCAGCAGCGGAATGTCCGCGAGCTTCTTCAACATCTGCGCGCCGTCCAGGCTGTGCAGGCCGTCGATGTCGTCGTCTTGATAGCGCGTCTGGATCGGGCCCTTCTGACCGATGAACCAGTACGTGAATCCCGCCGAGTGGCGCAGCAGGTCGTGCACGGTCATGGAACGGGCCGGATCGGTCTCCGTGGTCTTGAACGTCGGGTCCTTCGCCACCTTGAGATCTTTCAGCTCGGGCAGATGGAGACTCACGGGATCGCCGAGCTTGAGTTTTCCTTCTTCGACGAGCATCATCGTGGCGACCGACACGATGGGCTTCGTCATCGAGGCGATCCGGAAGATCGCGTCCGGGCGCATGGGCGTCCCGCGATCCTTGTCGAGCATGCCGAGGCTCTCCTGGTACACGATCTTGCCGCGGCGCGCGACCACGACGACGGCGCCCGGCGCCTTGCCGTCATCGACCTCCTGTTTGAGCCACGCCGAGATGCGCCGCAGGCGCTCCGCCGACATCCCTTCGGCCTGTGGATCGGCTTTGACGATTTCTTTGACGGACGCTCGCTGAGCCCATGCGGGTGGGCTGAACGCAACGACGAGCACGGCAACGATCGGGACGAGCCGAAGCGCGCGCAGCACGTCAGTCATCGCGGACCTCCCTCGGGGTTAACCACCTTTCGACTTCATGCGCTTCACGACCGCGTCTGACCTCGTCGGCCTGCGCGATCATCGATCGCGGGCCCTACTCGATCACTTCGTCGGCGCGCGCGAGGATCGGTGGCGGGATCGACAGTCCGAGCGCGCTCGCGGTCTTGCGATTGATGACCAGCTGGTACTTCGACGCCTGCTCGACTGGCAGCTCGGCCGGCCCGGCGCCTTTGATCTTGTCGATGTAGACTGCCGCGCGCCGCCACAGGTCGATGAAGTCCGGCGCATAGCTCATCAGGCCACCCGCCACCACGT
>QHRT01000435.1 GCA_003220195.1 Candidatus Rokuibacteriota bacterium
TCAGCGACAACATGTTCATGGGCGCGATCAACGCCTATACCGGCGAGGCGGGCAAGGGCAAGAACGTGCTGACCGGCGAGACCGGACAGTCGATCTCGGCGATCGCGCGGTCCTACAAGGCGAGAGGCGTCAAGTGGTGCGTGGTCGGCGACCACAACTACGGCGAGGGCTCGAGCCGCGAGCACGCGGCACTCTCACCGCGGCTGCTCGGCGGCGCGGCGGTGATCGTGCGCAGCTTCGCGCGCATTCACGAATCGAACGTGAAGAAGCAAGGGCTGCTCGCGTTGACGTTCCGCGATCCCGCCGACTACGACCGGATCCGCGAGGACGATCGCGTGAGCCTCGTCGGGCTCGCGCAGCTCGCGGCTGGCAAGCCGGTCGAGTGTCTCGTCAAGCACGCGGACGGCACGACGGAGACGCTCACGCTCCTCCACTCGTTCGGGACATCGCAGCTCGAGTGGTTCAGAAAGGGCTCGGCCCTCAACCTCTTTCACTGATCAGCACCGGGCGCCGCCGTCCGGCCCGGGCGGCGCCCCGGATCGCGTTTCGCAACGGCACTTGCTGCCCGAGGGCATGACGTAGAGAGACGTCGCGAGTCCGGCGGTGTCTCTCGTCGTTCCGGCGACGGTGATGGCGCCCGTCGTGACCGGTGGCGCGCCGCTCGAGAGCGTCAGTGTGCTGCTCGGACCGACGACCCATCGACCGTCCCCACTCGCGCCCGTCCCGGGATTGACGCCGGCCGCGGAAGCCACCTCGGCAAGCGTGCAGGACGCCCCGGGGCCTTTACGCTGGACGCACTGCTGGAGCGCTCTCAGCACCGCACCGGCCAGTTGCTTCGCCTCCCCGAGCTTGACGTCGCTGATGGACTGGGCGCGCGCCGGTGAAGCGGACGTCGCCGCAGCGGCGACCACGAGAACCGTTGCCACGATCCGAGCGGGTCTCGACATGACCATCGATCTCTCCGTCTCTGCGCGACGAGGCTCGCCGACCTCCCTCGCCGGCCCGTTCGTCTTCTCCACTCTGGAACGTTACACTTTTGAGATGGCCACACCAGAAATCACACATCGGGTCCAGGAGACGAATGGAATTCGCATGCACCTGGCGGAGGCCGGCCAGGGACCGCTGGTCGTGCTGTGCCATGGTTTTCCGGAGTCCTGGTACTCGTGGCGGCATCAGCTCGTCGCGCTCGCGCAGGCGGGGTTCCACGCGGTCGCTCCCGATCAGCGCGGGTACGGAGAGACCGACCGGCCCGAGCGGATCGACGAGTACACGCTGCTGCATCTCGTCGGCGACGTCGTCGGACTGCTCGACGCGCTCGGCGCGCCTACCGCCGTCATCGCCGGGCACGACTGGGGCGCGCCCGTCGCGTGGCATGCGGCGCTCCTGCGGCCCGATCGGGTTCGCGCCGTCATCGGCCTCAGCGTGCCGTTCCGGCCGCGCGGCGCGACGCGCCCGACGACGATGATGCCGCAGACCGACGACGCGATCTTCTATCAGCTCTACTTCCAGGAGCCCGGCGTCGCCGAAGCGGACCTCGAGCGAGATCCACGCGCCACGATTCGCCGCGTGCTGTACTGGCTGTCCGGCGACGCGCCGCTCCCGACCGCGCCGCCCGGATCCGGAATCGTCGGCATGGTCCCGCGCCGTGGCGGGTTCCTCGGTGGCCTCGACGTCCCGGGCACGCTGCCGGCCTGGCTCACCGACGCCGACGTCGAGTTCTATGCCGGCGAGTTCGCGCGCACCGGCTTTCGTGGCGGGTTGAACTGGTATCGCAACATCGATCGAAACTGGGAGCTGCTGGCGCCGTGGGCCGGTGTGACGGTCACGGTGCCGGCGCTCTACGTCGCGGGCGAACGAGATCCGGTGCTCGGTTTTCGCGGAATGGATCGTCTCTTGCCGGCGCTGCCACAGGTCATCCCGAACCTGCGCGAATCGATCATCCTGCCGGGCTGCGGACACTGGACGCAGCAGGAGCGTCCGGGAGAGGTGAACGCGGCGATGCTGAAGTTCCTGAGCGCGTTGGCGTTGCGCTGACCGGCCTTTCGGAGGATGCTGTCGACGAAGTAATACACCAAGATGAATTGCTTTCTACACCATCGCGAGCTACCCTGACGTCGAGGGGCGTCGCGGATGGGACGAACGAACATCGTGCTCGACGATCGCCTGGTGAAGGAAGGCCTGCGCCGCTTCAAATGTCGCTCGAAACGTGAGCTCGTGCACCTGGCGTTGACCGAGCTCCTGAAAGCCGAGCGACGCCGGGATCTGTTGTCGCTCCGCGGGCGGGTGAAGTGGGACGGCGATCTGGGTGAATTGCGGCGACTGCGTCCGTGATCGTGGTCGATACCACGGTCTGGATCGACTTCCTCGAGGCGAGAGGCACGGCGTTCGATCGACATCTCACCACGCTCCTCGAGGAGGACGCGCCGCTCGCGCTCGTCGATATCGTCTACGGCGAGATCTTGCAGGGCATTCGGGACGACGAGACGTACGAGCGAACGCGCTCGAGCTTGCTCGCGCACCCCATCCTGCGTCCGCGCGGCCTCGAAACGTTTGAGATCGCCGCAAACCTCTACCGCAAGGCGCGGCGCCGCGGGCTCACGATCCGCCGGAGCGTCGACTGCCTCATTGCGGCGATGTGCCTCGAGGGAGGTGCGGAGATCTACCACAATGACCGCGACTTCGACGCGCTGGCCCGGGTGTCGGAACTGAAGATCTACCGGCCGGCGTGATGGCGGCATCCGGCCGGCCGCGCGATTTGCAGCCGCGGATCTATGACGATAAATTCGGACTACGCGGGCCCGGCGCCGGAACGCCGGGCCAAGGAGGTCGTCGACATGCTCGGACTGGGAATGGCGTCGTCGCACGCACCGATGATGTTCCAGAAGGCGCAGTACTGGCCGCGGGTCGTCGAGCGGATCCCGGCCGAGGCGCGAGAGCACCTGCCGCACAGCGCCCGGGTGGAGATCGCCACGCCGTCGGTCATCGAGGGGCACATCCAGAAGATCGAAGCCGCGTTCGCCGTCCTGCGCGAGCAGGTGAAGGCGTATCGGCCCGACGTCCTGGTGATGATCGGCGACGATCAGGGCGACATGTTCGACGATGCGAACAATCCGACGTTCTCGATCTACACCGGCGACGAGCCGATCTGGGGGCGCAGCGCGCGTGATCCGTTCGGCGTCCCGCCGCAGGAGCGCACGAAGGTCGTGTTTCGCCAGCACGCCGAGCTCTCCCGCTCCCTGCTGAAGGGGCTCGTGAAGCGCGGATTCGACGTCGCCAACGTCGGCAAGTTCGATCCGCGCGGGAACCCGGCG
>QHRT01000436.1 GCA_003220195.1 Candidatus Rokuibacteriota bacterium
CTCGGGAGCCGAATATCCCTTCATCGCCGTCAGGGCCGTGCCGAGCGCCACCATCAGCGTGAGCTCTTGATGAACGCGTTCGGGAGCCTCCGGCAATCGCCCGGAAGGGCGTGAACCACTCGACCGGCTCCACGAGCCGAGCAGGTCGAGCGCGCGCCTGGCATGATCGGCGGCCTCTCGATAGGCGTGCTGGCGCAGCGCATTCTCCGCCGCGCGGCCGCGATACTGGACGGCGCGCTCGAGATCCCGGCCGTGCTCGAAGTGGATCGCCAGCTCTCCGGCAATCTCGCCCGCCCGGGGACCGTACGCGCGCTCGAGCCGCGCGCCGGTGCGCAGATGCAGACCGATGCGGCGCGTGATCGGCACGCGCGCGTAGAGGGCACGCCGGTAGAGCGCATGGATGAACGCATACCGTCCGGCCACCGTCCCGTCCGGCCACTCCGCCAGGCCGGCGGCGCGCAGGAGCTGACCCCGGCGGGCCAGCGCATCGCACCGACGCTCTCCGTCACGAGGGTCGATGCCGTCGGCCGCGGCGATGGCGGCCGAGAATTCGACACCGGCCACGCTCGCCACCGCCAGCATCGCCTGCTCGTCCATCGTCAGCCGCGCGACCTGTCGCTCGACCATCTGCGCGAGCGTCTCCGGCGCATCCGCGGCCACGTCTTTCACCGGCATCGAAAGCTCCCACGTCCCGTCGACCTCGCACATCCGGCCGCGGGCGATCAGGTCGTCGACCGTGGCGACGACGAAGAGCGCATTGCCGCCGGTGTTCCGCTGCAGGACGAGCGCCAGCTCCGGCGGGAACCGATGACGGGGAAAACGCACCGACAGGTACTCGCGGACCGCCGGCACGCTCAGGAACTCGAGCGGCATCTCCTCACATTGCCCGTGGATCGAGAGCTCCTGCTTCATGGAGCCCAGCGGATGCAGCGTGGCCGCCACGTCGGCCGACCGGTAGGTTCCGAGCACGAGCAGCCGCGCGGCCTCGCGCCGGCGGGCCAGGCCGGCCAGCAGGTCGATGGTGGACGAGTCGCTCCAGTGCAGGTCTTCCAGGACGAGCACGAGAAGCTCGTCGGCGCTCAGGGCGTCGAAGGCGTCGAGCAGCTCACGGAGCATCCGGTCACGCGTGGCCCCCTGCGCTCGACGCTGCACGGCTTCGAGGTCTTCGTCCATCAGCAAGGACGGCAACTGCATGAGCCAGGTCGGCGCGAATTGCCGGAGGACGTGGACAACGCGGTCGCCGGACGCCCGCCCCAGTCGACCGAGCGCCTCCAGCACCGGCAGATACGCCTCGCCGGCGCCGTACTGTTCGACGCACTGCCCGCGCGCGATGCGAATCGCCCGGTCGCCGCTGATCCGCGACAGGAACGCCTCCACCAGCGCGGTCTTGCCGATCCCCGGCTCGCCGGTGACGAACACGAGTTGCCGCTGGCCGTTCGTCGCGCGGTCCAGCGCTGCGTGGAGCCGCGCGATTTCGGCCTCCCGCCCCGCCAGCGTCACCGGACCGGGTGACACGATCGCGGACGGTGGCATCGCCGCGCCGGCTGCCGGAAGTCCGGCGACGTGCGAGGAGAGAGAAGGCGCCGGCGGCGCAATCGGTCCGATGAACCGGAATCCGCGCCGATGGACCGTCGCGATGTAGCGTGGCGAGCCTGCGGAGTCGCGCAGCGCGCGGCGCAGGTCGCGGATAGAGCTCGCCAGCGCCGCGTCGCTCACGATCGTGTCCCGCCACACCGTCGCCAGCAGATCGTCCTTGGTCACCAGGCGATGAGCGTGCTCGACCAGGTGCCGCAGGACCGCAAACACCCTCGGCGTCAGCTCCAGACGACGCTCGCCGCACCACGCCCACTCGTTCTCGGCCTCGATTCGAATCGCGGGGGGCTCCGCGGGTCCGCGTCGGCTCATGCCGCCCAATCACTTTCTCCCGGGTATTCCCCGAGTAATCCCTGACTTCTCCCGAGACTCGCGTCGGCCGCGCGCGATACCTCTGGGATCGCGCGGGCGAGGACGCTCGCGACACCAACTGCAAATGCGCCGTCCCGGGTGGCGCACCACGCGGTGAGGTCAATTCCATAGCGCTGCGGGACGATGCGCCCGCAAGGAGGCTTTATGGTACCCGTTCAGCGAATCGCTCTGATCTGCGCGACCGCTCTGCTGTCCCTGTTCGCCGGATCGCCGCTCGCGACCGCCGGTGAAGTCTTCCTCTCCAACGACGTCGCGCTCTCCGACGTCACCTACGTCATCCAGTTCGACGCCACGGTGGCCGGCAGGATCGGCACGATCCGCCTGCTCCTGCCCGAGGGCACCGAGGCCGCCCGCGCTCGTCTCGGCCGGCTCACGATCGGCGACACGGCGCTGCCGGTCGAGCAGGATGCCGCGACGCTGACGGTGGACCCGTCGACCTCGAACGCCGTTCGCGCAGGCCTCACCGTCCCGAGACAGGTGACGGCCGGTAGCCGGATCCGCATCGAGCTCTTCAATCTGAAGAACCCGACGGGCGGCAGCCATGCGATCGAAGCGAGAACCTTCGATCCGGTGGGTGCGCTGCTCGAGGTCGCTCCCCCGGTGAGCTTCACCGTTTACGACTCGGCAGGCGGCGATATCACCGCGGTCAACGCCGGAGCCGGGTTGACCGGAGGAGGCGCCGGCGGCGCCGTGACCTTGAGCGTCGATACGAGCCAGATCCAGAAGCGGGTGACCGGCAGTTGCCCGGCAGGCAGCTCGATCAGGGCGATCGATATCGGCGGCACCGTCGGCTGCCAGACGGACACCAACAGCGGCGGAACCGTTCTCAACGTCGGCACGGGATCGGGCCTGGCCGGAGGCCCGATCACGACGTCCGGCACGATCAGCATCGCCCCGGGCGGAGTGACGTCGGCGCACATCCAGGACGGCACCATCGGCGCCGTGGACGTCAACTCCGCGGAGGTCCAGCTGCGGATCACCGGCGCCTGCCCGTCCGGTCAGGCGATCGCCGTCGT
>QHRT01000444.1:0-425 GCA_003220195.1 Candidatus Rokuibacteriota bacterium
AGGTCAAGGAGTGGGTGCGCGGGGATCACATGGTCCTCGACGCGAACGCGGACTACTTCGGCGGACGCCCGTACCTGGACCGCATCGTCGTCAAGGTGATCCCCGACGTCAGCGTCGCCTTCGCGGCGCTGGAGAAGGGCGACGTGCACTATCTGCCGTTCAGGGGCGTCGTCGGCGGGCCTCCGTATCAGCTGGTCGATCGACTCAAGCAGAGCCCGACGCTCGAGGTGAGGCTGTACGACGTCTCGTCCATGCAGCGGCTCTTCTTCCGCAACGACAAGCCGCCGTTCAACAACCTGAAGGTGCGGCAGGCGATCGCCCACGCGATCAACAAGAAGTTCATCCTCGACAAGCTCTTGTTCGGCTACGGCCAGATGGCGCACAGCGAGGTGCCGCCCGCGATGAAGTGGGCGTACAACCCCAAC
>QHRT01000444.1:479-11699 GCA_003220195.1 Candidatus Rokuibacteriota bacterium
CGGCGTGCGGGCGATCCTGTGCGGCATCTTGAAGGAGCAGCTCCGGGCCGTGGGGATCACGGCGGACATCGTGGTCAACGAGTGGACCACGTACTACAACGCCATCCGGCAGACCCGCGACATCGACGGCCTGTTCTCGATCTTCAGCTTGCCGACGATTCCGGATCCCACCACCGAGGCGCCGCGCTATCTCTCGCGCGAGATCAAGCCCGGAGGATTCAACTACCTCTTCTACAGCAACCCCCGCGTCGACGCGATCATCGACGCCACCATGACCACGCTCGATCAGAAGAAGCGCGGACAGCTCTTCCAGGAGTATCAGGAGATCCTGGCCCGCGACGTCCCGTTGATCCCCCTCTACGTCATGACGGGCGTGGACGTCTGGAACAAGAAGTTCGCCGGCTTCCAGGTGTCGGAGTGGGGCGGGGCCTCCCCGCAGTTCCTCGACAAGGTGTGGCAGAAGGGGGACTGAGCCCGGGGCTACCGGGGAGGACGGCGTGTCGACGCTCGGCGCCTACGTCGTCAGGCGCTTGCTGCAGTCGATCCCGCTCGTCCTCTTTGTCATGGCGATCAACTTCGTGATCATCCACGCCGCGCCCGGCGACCCGATCACGTATCTCTACGGCTCGTCGGCGGACGTCTCTGCGGAGCAGATGCAGCGGCTGCGGCAGGAGCTCGGACTCACGCAGCCGCTGTACGTCCAGTACGCGCTGTACCTGCGCCAGCTGGCGCGCGGCGATCTGGGATTCTCGGTGATCAATCGCAAGCCGGTGCTCGACCTCATCCTCGAACGGATACCCGCCACGCTCGTGCTCATGAGCGCCGCCTTCGTCTTCTCCGTCCTCGTCGGCGGACTCTGGGGCGTGATATCGGCGGTGAAGGCGCGGACACAGATCGACTACTGGGTCACGATCGCGTCGCTGTTCGGGTACTCGATGCCGACGTTCTGGCTCGGGCTCATCCTCATCCTGATCTTCTCGCTGCAACTGGGCTGGTTCCCCACGATGGGGATGACGACGCTCGGACGCGAACGGTCGGGACTCGCCGGGCTCGCGGACGTCGCCCACCATCTCGTGCTGCCGACCATCACGCTGGGGATGTTCTACCTGGCGATCTACGCCCGCCTGATCCGGGCCAGCATGCTGGAGGTGCTCGGCCAGGAGTTCATCACCACGGCGTGGTCGAAAGGGCTGCCGGCGAACGCCGTCTACTACAAGCACGCGCTGCGCAACGCGTTGCTGCCGGTGATCACCATCGCTGGACTGCAGATCGGGTTCATGTTCACGGGCGCGGTGCTGACGGAGACGATCTTCGCCTGGCCGGGCATGGGAGGCCTGACCTACCAGGCGATCCTGCAGCGCGACTACGCGCTGCTCATGGGTCTGTTCCTGATGGTGTCCGTCTGCGTCATCCTCATGAACCTGGCGACGGATCTTGTCTACACCTTCGTCGATCCCCGCATCCGATACACAGCCAGCTGACGGCGCCCGGCTGCGGGCCGTCGAGCTCACCGCGCCGCGACGGCCGACCGTGTGGATGCGGTACCAGCGGCATCGAGGAGGGCTGATCGGGCTCGTCGTGGTGGTGGCTCTCGCCGCCGTCGCGATCCTCGCGCCGACGATCGCGCCCTACGATCCGCTCGCGCTGGGGGACGTGGCGCTGAGCGCGCCATCGCGCGATCATCCGATGGGAACGGACCACCTCGGCCGCGACATCCTGAGCTCGGTCGTGTGGGGGCTTCGTGTCTCGCTGGTGGTCGGCGTCGGCTCCGCGCTGATCTCCGTCGTCGTGGGAATCCTCATCGGCGCGCCGGCCGGGTATTTCCGGAGCCGCCTCGACGGCCTGCTCATGCGCGCGACCGACGCGTTCATGGTGCTGCCCACGTTCTTCCTCATCCTGCTCGTGGCGTCGGTGTTCGGCACGAGCATCGGCAAGCTGATCGCGCTGATCGGGATCACCAACTGGCCGCCGATCGCGCGGCTGGTCCGGGCGGAGTTCCTGTCGCTGCGCGAGCGCGAGTTCACGCTCGCGGCGCGAACGATCGGCGTCGGGCACTTGATGATCATGCTGCGCCACATCCTCCCGAACGCGCTCCCCGTGGTGATTCCCACGCTCTCGCTGCGCACCGCCGGCGCGATCATCACGGAAGCGTCGCTCAGCTTCCTGGGTGTGGGCGACCCGAACGTCGTGTCGCTCGGCCAGATGCTGATGTACGCCCTGCAGTTCATGCGCATGGCGTGGTGGACGGCGGCGTTTCCCGGCCTGGCGATCTTCGTCGTCGTGCTGGCACTCAACCTCGTCGGCGACGCGCTGAACGACGCGCTGAACCCCCGGTTCCGGGAGACGTGAGGGATTGCGCGAAACCCTCGGCGGCGCGCTCGCCGCCAATCCGTCTGAGCTCGTCGAGGCCCACCACGCCGAACTCCAGCCAGTGCCCGTCGGCGTCGACGATGGGGTGACCGACTCGCGCTCGGATCTTCGCCGCCTCGGAATGGGCGCGTCCGCTCATCTTTCGGTCTCCGGCCGGAAGGAGTGGGACATCCTGGACCGGCGTCCGGATGATACCGTACGCGCTCGCTTCGCCCTTTCTAGGACGCGCGCCGCCGGCGATGTCGGAAGTCGTCGAACGCATCGCGGCTGCGGTAGTAGTTGACCAGGCACTCGACCAGCGGCCTCGTGATCGATCGAATACGGCTCGACTGGAGTGGCGTCAGCGGGAAGCAGAGCGCAGCGTCCGACCCGCCGGCGATGCGCGCGGCGAGATCCCGGCCCATCATTGTCGGGCAAGCTCGTGGAGATGCGCGTTCAGGTCGTACGTCATCCCGACCCAGCCCGTCCATCGATACTCCCACTCGAGTGGCCCGAGACCGGGGAAGAGCATCGCCAGTCGCCGGTTCACCTTGTTCACGTGTGCTTCGGCGCTCATGTCGAAGACGGGTCCGTCGGCCGACACGTGGATGCGTCCGTCGGCATGACGGCGTACGCCGGAGAAGAGTCGCCGCGTGTCGGTCAACGGCTGCCCGCCGCGCAGGATCCGTGCGCGCGCCGGCTCGTCGAGCGGCCTGCTCACGAGCTGGTAGGCGCGCATCGGGATCAGCGTCTCCCCAAGTCCGGGCCAGAACTCTCCGTTCGTGTAGGCGTTCGTCGCCAGCACGACCACCGGCGAGACGACGCTGGCGCCGAGCGCCTCGACGCGCCAGCCGCCGGCGGCTCGCATCAACCGCATCGCGGGCGTGCGGGCGCACACGGTCGCGCCGCGCTCGATCGCGGAGCGGGCCAGACCGCGCACGTACGCGAGCGGGTTGATCGTGCCGCCGCGTCGGTCGAGTGAGGCGGCGTGGTAATAGCGCGTGCCGGTGAGCGCCTCGGTGCGGGAGGCATCGAGCATGTCCACCGGAGCGCCGCGCGCTTGCCAGAACCTCGTGCGCGCGTGGAGCGTCTTTAGCCCCGCGGGCGAGTGGGCGCCGAAGATGAGTCCGTTGCGCACCACCGAGCACTCGATCCCATACTTTTCGATCAACCCGAAGACCAGATCGGGGCCGCGGCCTGTCGCGTCGACGAGGCGCTCGGCGACCTCGTGGCCGAGCTGACGTGCGAGATGCTCCGGCGAATGCTTGAGATACGGCACGACCTGACCGAAGGCCCGGCTGGACTCGCCCCAGCCGATGTCCCGCGCTTCGAGCACGACGGAATGGATGCCGCGCTCCGCGAGGTGCAACGCCGTGGAGAGGCCGGTGTAGCCTCCGCCGACGATCACGACGTCCGCGTGACGATCGCCTTCGAGCTTCTCGGTCACCGGCGCGGGTGGCGCGAACGTCTCGAAGTAGGCCGGGATCGGAGACGGATCCTCGGGTGGAAACGGCAGCGGGAAGAGCCGCGTCCTCACCGCTCTCCCGGGTCGCGCGGCGTCGCCTCGATGTGGCGTCGCACTTCCTCCTCCACGTGCCCCCAGATCTGGGTCTTCAGTTCCAGGTACCGCGGCGAGAGCTGCATGTCGACGTGACGCGGACGCGGCAGGTCATTCTGGATCGACGTCTTCACCCGGCCCGGCCGCGCCGACATCACGATGATGCGATCGGCGAGAATCAGCGCCTCGTCGATGTTGTGCGTCACGAAGATCGTCGTCTTCCGGCTCTGCTCGTGGATGCGGATCAGCTCCTCCTGCATCACTTGCCGCGTCATCGCATCCAGCGCCGCGAACGGCTCGTCCATCAGAAAGACCTCGGGATCGGCGGCGAGCAGCCGCGCGAGCGTCACGCGCTGCTGCATCCCGCCGGACAGCTGGCCGGGATAGAAGTGCTCGAAGCCGGTCAGCCCGACCATCCGGATGAAGCGTTCCGCGATGGCGCGGCGCTCCGCCTTCGGCAGGCGTTTCATCTTGGGCCCGAACTCGACGTTGCCGAAGACGGTCTTCCATGGCAGCAACGCGTAGCTCTGGAAGATCATGCCCGCGCGCGGCTCGATACCCGCGATCCGCCGGCCGCGGAGATAGATCACGCCGTCGGTCGGCGAGAGGAATCCCGCCACCAGGTTCAGGAACGTGGTCTTGCCGCACCCGGAGCCGCCGACGAGGCAGATGAACTCCCCCTCGTTCACCTCGAGGCTCAGGTCTTGCAACGCGGCGACCTCGTCGCGTCGGCCCTCCGCGAAGATCTTGGTCACCCGGTCGGCAACGATGATGGTCGACACCGCCACTTCAGTCCCGGCGCCGCTGGTGGCGCTCCCATGGAAGGATGCGGTCCTCGATCGCACGGAACGCGGTATCGATCATCAAAACTGTCACGCTGATCGACACCATGCCGACCATGACCAGCGCCATGTTGTTCCAGTCCTTGGCGAACCAGATGAGCGCGCCGAGTCCCTGCGTCGCGGCGACCATCTCGGCGCTCAGCACGCACGTCCACGAGAGCGCGAGGCAGACCTTGAGCCCGCTGATGATGCCGGGCAGCGATCCCGGCAGGATCACCTCACGCAGCACGTCGACTCGAGTGGCGCCGAGGTTTTGCGCCGCCTTGATCAGCAGCGGGTCCACGCGCCGCGTCGACTCCATGACGTAGAGCAGCGCGGACGCGAACGTGCCCATGAAGACGATCGCGTACTTCTGCCCCTCGTCGATGCCGAACCAGAGGATCGTGAGCGGGATCCACGAGAGCGACGGCAGCGGGCGAATGATCGAGAGAATTGGATCGAACAAAGCCTTGGCCACGCGCGAGGTTCCCAGCACGATGCCGAGCGGAATCGCGACGATGGCGGCGAGGACGAATCCAATGAGCACGCGGCGGCCGCTCGACATCACGTGCCAGAAGAGACTGCCGTCGGTCACGTAGCGCCGGGCTTGCCGGAACACTTGAAGAGGCGACGGCAGGAAGATCGGCGAGATGTATCCGCCGGCGGTCACCGCCTGCCACACGGAAAGCAGCACGATGACCGACAGCGTGCCGAGTGCGAACGATCGCCACGTCTCGCCGAGTCGCGCGCGGGCTCGGCCAGTGCGGGGGCGCTCGCCCGTCGAGGCCATGGGCGTCTGAGCCGTGGCGACACGCCCCCGCACGTTACTGCGCCGGCACGAGATCCCGCCGGAGCCACTTGCGCGGATCCGGTTTCGTGTCGATGTTCTTCGTGTCGTAGGCCCAGCCGATCACGAGGTCGATCGTGCCGAGCAACTCGTCGACGTGTTCTCGCTGCTGGCGCGCGTCGAAGTACGCGAACTTCCGCATCCCGGCCTCGACCTGCTCCACGCCGCGCTTGAACCACTTGTCGGCGGACACCGCGGCCTCCCGGGGACTGTCCTTGGTGAGCTTCACGCCCTTGAAGTACGCGGCGATGAGCTTCTTCGCTGTCTCCGGCTGCTTGTCCACAAGGTCTCTGCGGATCGCGACCACGTCGGGAGCGGACGCCGTCTTGAACTTGCGATAGATCGGCGTGTCCTTGTCGGTGGCGAGCACCTTCGAGCCGGGGACCGCTTTCTGTCCGTCACTGAACGCCGGCTCCCACACGCAGTACGCATCGATATTCTTGTTGGTGAAGGCGGCGGAGGGCATGGGAACGACCCGGACGTCAGTGAGCGCGAGACCGGCCTCCTTCAGGAGGTAGTACAGCGTGATCTCGGCGCCCGAGTTGAGCGTCACGGCGATTTTCTTTCCCTTGAGCTCCTTGATGCCGTTGATCCCGGGCTGGACCACGAGACCTTCGGCGCCGGGCGAGTCGTCGACGTTGGCGAACCAGTAGAAGCTCTCGTTGCCCTTCGACATCTCGACGATGACCGAGAGCACGCCGGTGTTGGTCCACTGCACGGCACCCTGGGTGAGCGCAAGCATGCGATCGCTCGACTTCACGATCGGCTTCAGCTCGACCTCCAGGCCGCTCTCCTTGAAGTACCCGCGATCGATGGCCGCCATGAGCGGCACGTGTCCGAACCACGTCGTCGACGCGGCGTGGTCGAGCTTGATCGGCGCCTCTCCTCGAGTCGGCACGGTGTCCACGATGCTGGCCAATGCCAGGACGATCACG
Organism: Candidatus Rokuibacteriota bacterium; assembly: GCA_003220195.1. Classification (GTDB taxonomy): domain Bacteria; phylum Methylomirabilota; class Methylomirabilia; order Rokubacteriales; family CSP1-6; genus AR8. The sequence continues at coordinate 6,990 of QHRT01000444.1, forward strand.
CACGCGACACGTCTCATCGGATGTGCCTCCCTGACCTGGTTAGTCGTAGACGGACATCGACAGCCGCACGGGCTCGGGCGAGCGCCAGCTGTCGAGCAGCGCGGGATCGACGTCGTACACCTCGATCCCGAGTGGCTTGCACGTCGGCAGCGGATCGCCGCGGTCCGGCCCCCGGCCGGGAACCGACAGGTCGCCGCCGGGGCAGTTCGAGATCGCGCAGAGCAGATCGATCTCGGCGAAAAACTCGAGGAAGTCGCCTTTCCGCGCCGGGCTCGGCTCGGTGAAATAGATCTCGTTGTCCGGGTCGAGGCCGGTGATCTGGAAGATGTTCAGCACGTCGTGCACGTCCCACTCGGTGAGGTGGTACGGCGCGATCGCGCGCGCCAGGTTGTTGTGGCAGGTCAGGTTGAACTCGGTTCCGTTCTGCAGCTTGTAGAGATACGGATCGCAACGCGAGCCGAGCAGATCATGCAGGATCGGCCGGAGATAGGGCAGGCACGACCATAGACGCTTGCCGGTGGTCACGTGCGCGCCCTCGAACTGACGGGAGCGCGCAGCCCAGAACCTTTCGCGCGGATTGTGGATATTCCACGCGTTGAAGTCGCACACCTGCGGTCCCTCGAGCGCGACGATGCGACACAGCTGGCCTTGCTTCACGGGCCACGCGCGGCCCGTGCGGATCGGCACGACGATCTTCTCCGCGAGCGTGCGCCGGGTCGTCTCGCCGAGGCGACGATAGAAGGGACGATCCACGGTGACCAGGCCGGGGTTCTTGACGTCGTAATACAGGCGCGGCGGCATCGGGTATCCTCCCCGGCGGGAGTGTACCCTGAGCGCGCTCGCGCGCGACCGGAGCATCCAGAGCATGAAATTCGGGTTGATGAGCCAACTTCAAGTTCCGAAGCCGTGGGCCGAGGACAGTGAGAGAACCGTCTACTGGCAGAACCTTGACCACGTCGTCGCCGCGGAGAATGCCGGCTTCTCGTACTTCTGGCTGACCGAGCAGCACTTCTTCGCCGAGATCGGCCATTCGTCGTGCCCCGAGATGTTCCTGGCCGCGCTGTCGCAGCGCACGCGGACGATCCGGCTCGGCTTCGCGGTGATTCTGCTGCCGTGCCACAACCCATTCATGGTCGCGGAGCGCGTCGCCACACTCGACGTGCTGTCGAACGGCCGCTGCGAGTTCGGGGCCGGTCGCGGCACCGCCGCCTACATCGTCGAGGGCCTCGGCTTCAACGCCGACGTCACGTACGCGCGGCAAGTCGGACGCGAGGCGCTGGACGCGATCGTGCAGATGCTCGAGCTCGAGTATTTCCCCGGGTACAAGAGCGCGCACTTCGATCTGCCGCCGCGCCACGTCGTGCCACGGCCGATCCAGCGTCCGCACCCGCCCTTGTGGTACGCCGCCTCCAACCTCGAGACATTCGAGCGCGCCGGTGCGGCGGGCGTCGGCGTGCTCGGCGTGACCCGCTACACCTATGCCGAGGTCAAGCCACACGTGGAGGCGTATCGCGCCGCGATCAGGAGGGCCCAGCCCGCGCAGTTCGCGGGCCGGTTTCCCAACAACCAGGTCGCCGTATTTGCGATCGGCTGCGTGCACGACGACGATCGGATCGGACGCGAGGTGGGCTGCGCCGCCGCGCGCTTCTACTACGGCGACAACGACGCCGCGCTGAACGACGTGCGGTTCGGCTCGTCCGAGGGCGTGGCGCGAATCAAGAAGCGCATGGCCGGCTATTCCAACGACGATCTCCTGAACAACGGCATGGCCATCGGCGGCAATGCGGACAGCGTGTGCCGCCAGGTGGAGCGCTGGGCCGCGACGGGCGTCGATCAGTTGATCTTCATGTTCCAGATCGGGCGCACCACGCACGATCACATCATGCGGTCGATCGAGATCGTCGGGGAGAAGGTGATTCCGAAGTTCGCGGATTGAGCCGATCGGCGAGCACTTCTGCCGCCACGAATTCGCCGAGCGCGGTGTCCGGTCGATTGCAGGAGCTCAGCCTGGACGACGCGTCGCTGCCGTGAGGTCGACGTGCGCGGCGGCAGTAGCGAGATTCGGGATCTCAAAGTACCCGAAATTTCTGGTGAGCCGTCTGGGACTCGAACCCAGGACCCCCTGATTAAAACGCGACCTCCGAAGCAGAAGCCGAAGCAGACCAAGCACCGCCGCGCAAATAAGCCGGACACTTCCACGTCCTGACGATTCCACCGCGTGCGTGGATTTCATCGGGCTCTGGCACCACTATGGCACCACTCCGTCGGCCGGGGTCGCCGTGGCTCTATCCAACGGCCGTCCCTATAACTCGGGGACGCCGACCAGCCTCAGCCGTTCCAAATGACATCGAACAGCGGCTTCAGCGCGACGTCAGGGTGCGTCTCGATGTCCATCAGCACAACGTCTGGGACGATAACGACATCCCGATCAAAAGCTGCCTCCTCCCGACCGAACCGCGCGTGCGCGAACCCGTCGATCTGTGGTACAAGGCGTCGGGGCAAGGATCCGCCAGCAGACGACCGAGGGACGGCCAGAGGCCGAACACTCACCGATGGCCACACAACAGATCCAGGTCCGAGATGTGTGCAAGCGTTTCCCGGTGCGCCACGGGTTCACGGAGGCGCTGCTCAACGTCTCGTTCACCGTGGCGCGCAACGAGTTCATCTGCCTGATCGGGCCATCGGGGTGCGGCAAGACCACGATCCTCAAGCTTATCGGCGAACATCACCATCGATGGCCAGACGCCGGCAGTGGCGCGCCGGGCGCGCCGCTTCGGGTTCGTATTCCAGGACGCCGTCCTGCTCCCGTGGAGGACCGTGGAGCAGAACGTGCGGCTCTTCCACGAAGTCATCGGTGACAACGGAGACCAGACGGTACGACAGCGCGTCCGAGGCCTCATCGAGCTGGTCGGGCTCACCGAATTTGAGCATCATTACCCCCATGAGCTGTCGGGCGGCATGCAGCAACGCGTCTCCATCGCTCGCGCGCTGTCCTTCGACCCGCAGATCTTGCTCATGGACGAGCCGTTCGGCGCCCTGGACGCAATCACCCGGGACAAAATGGGCGCGGAGCTGTTGCGCATCTGGGAGCATGCGAAGAAGACCGTTCTCCTCGTCACGCACAGCCTCACCGAAGCGGTTTATCTGGCGGACCGCGTCGTCGTGTTGTCGGCCCGTCCGGGGCGAGTCATGTCGATCGCAGACATCGAGCTGCCGCGCCCCCGCTCGCCCGAGGTGCGCGACGAGCCGATCTTTCACCGGTACGTGCGCGAGCTGAGAGGGTTCCTGAAATAGACTCGGTGGCGACGGAGCTCGGAGTGCACACGGTCAAGCCGTCCGCGTGGATGGACCGGGCGCGCTGGCTGCTCAAGCGTTACTGGGTGACCATGGTCTCGCTCATCGCGGTACTGGGGCTGTGGGAGCTGGTCACCCAGGCGCGGCTGGTCCCACGCTTCCTGCTCCCGTCGCCGTCGTCCATCCTGGCGGCGGGAATCCAGTTCCGCGAGGTGCTCGTCGCCGACGCCGGCGTGACAACCGGGGAGATCCTCCTGGGGTTCGTGGCCGGGAGTCTGGTGGGCCTGCTGCTGGCCATCGGGATCGTCTTCTCCCGGATGATCGAGCAGATCGTCTACCCGCCCGCGATCATCACCCAGGTGGTCCCCAAGCTCGCGGTGGCGCCGCTGTTCGTCGTCTGGTTCGGTGTCGGGGTCACGCCGAAGGTGATGATCACGCTCTTGATCTGCCTCTTCCCGGTGCTGGTCAACGCCGTGGTCGGCATGCGGGCGGTTGACCCGCGCATGCTGGACCTGATGCACTCCGTCGACGCCGGGCGCTGGCAGATCTTCACCAAGGTCGAGTTCCCCAACGCCACCCCCCATGTGTTCGCGGGACTGAAAGTGGGCATCACGCTGGCCGTGGTCGGCGCGATCGTCGGCGAGTGGCTGGGATCCAACATCGGCCTGGGGTACCGGATCCTGGCCGCCGACTCCGCGCTGCGGACGGATCTGCTCTTCGCCGCCATCCTCGTCCTGAGCGTGGTCGGCGTCGCCCTGTTCGGGCTGGTGGCCCTCGCCGAGCGGCTCGTGATACGCGGCGCGCAGCCGATCGACGGCGCCGCCGCCAAGGGTAATCTGTGATGGTCACGGTGGGTCGGTACAGTCCCTCGAGGAGAACGTCGATGCGTATTCCCTTTCAGTCAATGAGCCACCTCGCGGCCATGGCGGTGCTCCTCGTGCTGGGCGGCTCGAGTGGCGGCACGGCGCGGGCGTTCGCTCAAACGCCGACGCCGAAGGCAGCCGCCAGGGAGCCGGTCCGGATCGAGTTCCAGATGCCCTGGATCCTGCCCACGGAATACTTCTATTTCCTCATGGCGGACGTGAAAGGCTACTACCGAGAGGAAGGGATCCAGATCCACCTGAACGAGGGGAGCGGCTCCGGCAACACCGTCAAGATCGTCGGCGCCGGCTCGAGTCCCATCGGATTGGCGGATGCCAACCGTATCCTGGCTGGCCGGGTCAATGGGGTGCCCATCAAGTCCGTCATGACGCTGTTCTACACCAGCCCGGTCCTGCTGATCTCGCCCCGGGACAAGCCGCTCAAGAACCTGAGCGATCTCATCGGCAAGAAAGTAGGGGACGCACCTGCCAGCGCCAACCTCCTCATCTGGCGAGCGGCCATGGCGCGCAAGGGCCTCGACGAGCGCAAGGTGAA
>QHRT01000445.1 GCA_003220195.1 Candidatus Rokuibacteriota bacterium
CTTCACGTCACCGAGCGCCCAGATGCCGGGCACGCTCGTCTCGAGACGGCTGTTGACCTTGATGAACCCGTGATCGTCCGTCGCGACGCCGGCGCGCTCGAGACCGAGCGTGTCGGTGTTGGGCCGCCGTCCCGTCGCGACGAGCAGATGCGACCCGGACAGCGTGCGCGGTGCGCCGGGACCGTCGAGCTTGAGGGTGACGCCTTGCTTCGCGGTCGCGACGCGCGTCGTGTTCGCGTTGAGGATGAACGCCACGCCCTCGGCTTCGAGCGCGCGGCGTAGCTCGGCGGCGACGTCGGCGTCCTCGCGCGGCAGGATCTCCGGGTCGCGGCCGACCATGGTCACGCGGCTGCCGAAGCGCCGGAACATCTGGCCGAACTCGAGCCCGATGTAGCCGGCGCCCAGGACGATCAGGTGCCGCGGAAGCTCTTCGAGCTCCATGACGGTCTCGTTCGTCAGGTACGGCACCGTGTCGAGGCCGGGAACGCTCGGAATGAGCGGGCGCACGCCGGTGTCGATGAAGATGCGCTCGCTCTCGAGCGTGTCGTCCCCGATGCGGACCGCGTGGGCGTCGACGAACCTGGCCTCGCCGTGATGGAGCGTCAGATTCGACCGCTGGTCGATCTTCCCCTGCAAGCCTTCGCGGAACTGCTTGACGATCGCGTCCTTGCGCGCGACCACCTTGCGGAGGTCGACGCTTGGGCGTCCGGCCCGCACGCCCCAGCGCGCGGCGTTCCGGGCGTAATGGGCGACCTGCGCGGACGCCACCATCGTCTTGGTCGGCGTGCAGCCGACGTTGACGCACGTTCCGCCCAGGAACTTCTTCTCGACCAGCGCGACCTTCCATCCCTGGTCCGCCAGCCCACGCGCGAGCGGGTTGCCGCCCTGGCCCGACCCGATGACGATCGCGTCGTACGTCATGATGTCGAACCTCGGTCCAGGAGAAAGCGGCGGAGGTCGGCGGCACAGCGCTCGGGCGCGCCGTTCGTGATGTTGTGGGCCATGCCCTCGTAGACCACGTATTCGTGGCGCGGGATTCGCCGCAAGAGCTCGTAGCCCTCTTTCGTGCCGACGACGTCGGCGCCCGGCACGACGATCAACGTGGGTGCCTCGATCTCGTGGAGCCGCGGCGCGAGGTCGAAGCCCTTCGCCGCCGTGAGGAACCGACACGTGAACTCGCGGTCCATCTTCTGTGCGTCGTCGATCATCCAGCGGATGAACCCGGCGTCGACCCGGGCCGGATCCACGCGGGCGGTGACCGTGTCGGCGATCATACCGCCGACCCCCTTCGCACGGATGATCCGACACCAGGTCGCGACGTCGGCGGTGGAGTGCTTGAGTCCGGGCGTCGAGGAGTAGAGCGCGAGCCGCCGCACGCGCGCCGGCTCGGTGATGGCCAGGCTCATCGCCGAGTACCCGCCGGCAGAGGTCCCGCACACGTGCGCGCTCGCGCAGCCGAGATCGTCGAGCAGCTCCACGACGTCGCGGGTGAGACGCTCGATCGTCACCGCGTCCGTGTCTGGCGTGTCAGAACGACCGTGGCCGCGCGTGTCGAGACGGACGACGCGGAAGTCGCGCGCGAGCGTCGGCACCCAGCCGCGGAAGCGATCGACGCTGCCCATCGCCGCGTGCAGCAGGACGAGCGTCTCGGCGGGACGCCAGGGATCGGTGAAATCGTCCACCGCGTAGTGCAGGCGTAGCCCGTCGCTCGTCCTGAACGTCCGGAAGTCGGTCATCCCGTCACGCCTCCCTGGAGGAGGAACTCCCGGATCGCGGCAGTCGTCTCGTCCGGCTTCTCGAGCTGCACGTAGTGTCCGGCGCCGGGCACGATCACGAGCCGCGCACCGGGGATACGGTCGCGAAGGTAGCGAGCGTACTTCGTCGGCGTCAGTCGATCGCCTTCGCCGCACACGACGAGCGTCGGGGTGCGGATCTCGCCGAGTCGCGCCATGACGTCGAACGCGTCGCACGCGCGAAGATCGCCGAGCATCGCTGGCCGAGGATTGAGAAGCGTCTCACGCACCAGCGTATCTTTTAATCCCGGCGACGCGTCGCCGGCCACCGCGAGCTCGACGACCAGTCGCACGCCTTCGGCGTAGTCGCGTTCGAGCGTCTCGAGAATCTTCGGAAGCACCCGGAGCCGGGCTCCCGTGCCGACGAGCACGAGGCCGGCGAGCCGGTCCGGATTCGCGAGCGCGAATGCCAGCGCGATCGCGCCGCCCATCGAATGGCCGCCGACGACGGCCCGCGCGACGCCGAGCTCGTCGAGCACCTGACGCACCGCGTCCGCCGCCTGGTCGATCGTGCCGACGCCGTCGCCGTCGGATTCACCGTGGCCGGGCAGGTCCAGCGCCACGACGCGGGCCACGTCCGCGAGCCCCGCCATCTGCCTGACCCAGACACCCTGACTGCCGCCGGAACCGTGGACGAAACAGGTCATCAGCCCGCGCGTTCCGGCCTTCTCGTGGTGGATCTTTCGACTCATCCGGGACCTCCGGGAGCGGACTGTGGACCCGGCCGGGCCAGTCGTCAAGCTCGAGGGGGGCCGCATGATAAGGTATTGAAAAATAGTGCTTCTTCTGACACTACTTGACGTGTTAGCACTCATCGATTAAAAGTGCTAATGGATTTCCTGCCGGGAGCCTTCCCGCGGTAATGCCCGATGAACCCACTCAAGGAGGAGCACGCAGGATGAAGAAGATTCGGCCGATGCACGATCGACTCATCGTGGAGCGTCTCGAGGAAGCAGAAGTCCGCAAGGGCGGCATCATCATTCCCGACACCGCGAAGGAAAAGCCTCAGGAAGGCAAGGTCATCGCGGTCGGCGCCGGCAAGATGACCGACGAGGGCAAGCGCCTTCCGGTCGACGTCAAGGCCGGCGATCGCATCCTGTTCGGCAAGTATTCCGGTTCCGAGGTCAAGCTGGACGACAAGGAGTACCTGATCCTCCGCGAGGAGGACGTCCTGGCCATCCTCGAGTAACTCGTCACATCTCTTCACGCACATCAGACTCAAGGAGGACATCGA
>QHRT01000446.1 GCA_003220195.1 Candidatus Rokuibacteriota bacterium
GCAGTGGTCGAGGAGCTGAAGAAGCTGTCGAAGTCGACGAAGGACAAGAAGGAGATCGCGCAGGTCGCCACGATCGCGTCGAACAACGACAAGACGATCGGCAACCTGATCGCCGAGGCGATGGAGAAGGTCGGCAAGGACGGCGTGATCACGGTCGAGGAGTCGAAGTCGGCCGACACGGCGCTGGACGTGGTCGAGGGCATGC
>QHRT01000447.1 GCA_003220195.1 Candidatus Rokuibacteriota bacterium
GGATCGACGCCGTCTTCGCGCCGTTCGTGGTCGCCGCGGACCGGAAGATCTGGGAGAAGTACGGGCTCGAGGGCAGCTTCAAGCCGTTCGACGACGGCAACGTGGCGCTCGACGCGGTGCTGACCGGCAGCTCCGACATCGGGTCGACCAGCGAGCTCGGCGGCCTCACGCGCTGGGACAAGGGCGGGAGACTCTTCGTCACGTCGATCCTGGACACGAGCCGGAAGCAGCTCGGCATCACCGCGCGCGAGGAGATCAAGAAGCCGGACGATCTGATCGGCAAGACCGTGGGCTTTCCGCGCGCCTCGGGCGGCCACTACTACTTCGGCCGCTACACGAAGAAGTACAAGCTCGCCGCGGACAAGATCAAGGTGAAGTTCCTCCAGGCGCCGGAGATGGTCGCGGCTCTCGAGCGCCGGGACATCGACGCGTTCTTCCTGTGGGAGCCGTGGCACACCAAGGCGGTCCAGCTCGTCAAGGGCGCCCACGTCCTGGCGCGGTCCGGCGACGACGACGTCTACGTGCTGACCGTCTACAACTATTACTCCGAGGGGCTCATCAACGACCCGCCCCGGGCGATCGCCGCGACGAAGGCGCTCATCGAGGCGACGGATTACTGCGCGACCCAGCAGGACGACGCCGCGAAGATCACGGCCAGGGCCTTCCGCCTTCCGGAGGCGGATATGAAGCTCTACATGAGCCGCTTCACCTATCGGATGGAGATGCCGAAGACCGTGGTCCTGACGAACTTCCGTGAGGCGGCGGAGTTCGCGATGGAGCAACAGCTCATCAAGAAGGCCCCCGACATGAACGACTTCATTCGCCCGCAGTTCGTGAAGGAGGCGGCGCCGGATCGCGCGACCGGGTGGTGAGGCTGACGTCGCCCGACTTCCTCGTCGCCCGCGACGTCGGCTTCGGCTATCCGGCGAAGGGGCGCGCAACGCCGCCGGCGGTGCTGGCGGGATTCGACCTCGCCATGACCGAGGGCGAGCTCTTCTGCTTGCTCGGGCCGAGCGGCTGCGGCAAGACGACCGTCCTGAACCTCCTCGCCGGCTTTCTCACGCCCACCGGGGGCACGCTGACGCTCGACGGCCGGCCGATCGCGGGGCCGGGAGTGGACCGCGCAGTCGTCTTCCAGAGTGACGACTCGCTCTTCGGGTGGCTCCGGTCCATCGACAACGTCGCGTTCGGACCCCGCATGGCCGGGGTGCCGCGCGACCGGCGCAACGCCGTCGCGCGCGAGTATCTGAAGCTGGTGCATCTCGACGGTCAGGAGGACAAGTACCCCGGCGAGCTGTCCGGCGGGATGAAGCAGCGCGTGCAGATCGCGCGCGTCCTGGCCAACGATCCGAAGATCCTCCTGATGGACGAGCCGTTCGGCGCGCTGGACGCCCAGACGCGGACGCGGCTGCAGGACGAGCTCGTCGACATCTGGGGCAAGACGCGGAAGACGATCTTCTTCATCACCCACGACATCGCCGAGGCCGTGCTGCTCGCCGACCGGATCGGGGTGATGACGCAGGGCCCGGCCGCGCGGTTGCGCGAGATCATTCCGGTGACGCTCGCCCGGCCGCGGCGGCGCGGCAGCCCGGGATTCGGCGAGATGTGGGAGCGCATCAACGCGCTGATCGAGGACGACGCCGCGACGGAAAGCCTGACATGAGCGTCGTCGAGAAGCCGCCGCGCGTCGACGCGCTGCCCTCGCCCCCGTCCGTGATCGCGCAGCGCCGGCGGGCGCGCCTTCGCGCGATGCTCGGGAGCGAATACCTGCTCTACGCGGCGTCGATCGCCGGAATGATCGTGCTCTGGCACGTGGTCTCGACCACCTTCTTCAAGCCGCAGTTCTTCCCCAGCCCCGCGGTCGTGTTCACCGCCGCCGTCGAGATGCTCCGGAGCCGCGAGCTCTTCGAGCACATCGGCATCAGCCTGCAGCGCATCCTGACCGGCTTCGTGCTGGGCAGCGCGTTCGCCGCGCCGATGGGCCTCCTGATGGGCTCCATCCGGAAAGTCCGGGTCATCTTCGACCCGTACACGCAGTTCTTCCGCTTCGTGCCGTCGATCGCGTGGCTCACGCCGGTCGTGCTGTGGTTCGGCATCGGCGAGGTCTCGAAGGTGCTGATCATCATCTACACGACGACCTTCATCGTGCTGATCAACACGATGGTCGGCGTGGCGAACATCCCGCCGAACAAGCTGCGGGCCGCCGCCTCTCTCGGCGCGACGCCGGTCAAGGCGTTCTTTCACGTCACCCTTCCGGCCACGCTGCCGTTCATCCTGACCGGCATGCGCCTGGCGATGGGGAACTCGTTCGCCACCGTCGTCGCCGCCGAGATGATCGCCGCGGACACTGGCCTCGGCTACCTGATCTTCAACTCGCGCCTCTGGATGGCGACGGACAAGATCTTCATCGGCATCGTGTGCCTCGGCGCGCTCGGGCTCATCACGGATCGCTTCTTCCGCTACCTGATCGTGCGCTTCGCCCACCAGTACGGGCCCATCGAGTAGCGCGGAGCGATGCTGGACCTGGTCGTGCGCGGGGGGCGTGTCGTGGCGCCGTGGGGCGTCGGAGCGTGGGACGTCGCCGTCCAGGGGGAGAAGATCGTCGCGGTCGCCGAACCCGGCACGCTCCCGCTCGACGCCGGGCGCGTGATCGACGCGACCGGCAAGATCGTGATCCCCGGTGGCATCGAGCCGCACGCGCACGCCGCGATGCCGTTGCCGTACCCGAACGCGCGCGACCGGGGCGTGCGCGCCGCGCCGCCCGACGTCATCTCGAAGGCGTGCGTGTTCGGCGGCACCACGACGATCGTGGACTTCGCCAACTGGCGTCCCGGCATCGAGCTCGTGCAGGCGATCGAGGAGAAAGACCGTCTCTTCCGCGGGCACTCGTACGCGGACTACACCTTTCACGCGGTGCTGGTCGGCATGGGCACGGAAGGCTCGACGCCCGAGCGCGCCGTGCCGCTGCCGCTCTCGCTGATCGACCAGGTGCCCGAGCTGATCCGGAGCGGGTTCAGCACCGTGAAGGTGTGGACGACGAACGCGACGACGAAGCGTCCGCGACAAATGATGGATCTGGGGCACGTCTGGGCGGTGATGGAAAAGGTTGCGAAGGCCGGCGGTGTCCTCGCTGTCCATGCCGAGGACGAGGACATCGTGATGTACATGCACCGGCGGCTTCACGAGGAGGGCCGCATCGGCACCGAGTTCCTCCACGAGGCGCACAACACGTTGACGTGAGCGCAAAGGAGGGCGTGGACGCGATCGCCGAGGCGCGGCGGCGAGGCCTGCCCGTGTACGGCGAGACGCTCCACCACTACGCGAGCTTCACCAGCGACGTCTATCGCGCGCCGACGGGCCCGCTCTATCACACGTATCCGTCGCTCAAGTCCGCCGAGGACGGCGCCGCGCTCTGGCGCGGCCTCCTGGACGGGCCGATCGCGACGATCGCCACGGACGTGCTTTTCTGCCCGGCCGAGGTGAAGCTGGCCGGCCATACGATCGAGGACACGGTCGGCGGCAACGCCGGCACCGAGGAGCGCGTCGGCATCACGTGGACGGAGGGCGTCGTCAAGCGCGGGATGTCGCTTGGGCGATTCGTCGACGTCACGTCCGCCAACGCCGCGAAGATCTACGGCATGTATCCCCGCAAGGGCGCGCTCCAGCCCGGCAGCGACGCCGACATCGTGCTGATCGATCCGTCGATCCGGCGCCCGCTGACGAAGGCCGACTTCCACGTGAGCGACTACAGCCCCTGGGAAGGGTGGAACGTGCTCGGCTGGCCCGTGACGACCCTGCTGCGCGGCAAGGTCGTCGTCGACGGCGGCAAGCTCTACGGCGACCCGCGCGACGGTCAGCTCGTGGTGAGGAGCGGTCAGCTCACGCCGGGTTTCGCTGGCACATCACGTTCAGGATCGCCGGTCGGCCCTCGCGCACGGCCGCGAGCCCGCGCTTGAGCGCCGCGCCAAGCTCGCCCGGACGCTCGACGCGCTCGCCATAACCGTCCACTGTCTTCGCCATCTCCTCGAAGCGCGGCGACGGCGTGAGCTCCGAGAGCGGGAAGCGGCCGCGCGCCTTCGCGACGCCGTCCGGATGGACGCCGAGCGCCCCGAACTTCACGGCCTCCCACTGCTGGTTGTTGAAGATCACGGTGAGGATCGGCAGTCCATGCGCGCGCTGCACGAAGAGACTGGAGAGCGGCTCGCCGAAGAAGTAGGCGCCGTCGCCGACCGTTGCGATCACCGTCGTTTCCGGGCGGGCTAACTTCACACCGAGTGCCGCGCCGAGACCGAACCCGAGGCCGCTCGAGTGCGGTGAGGCGAAATAACTTCCGGGTCGATCGAACGCGGCGAAGCGACGGTCGAGCGGATACTCGTTGACGACGACCGTCGCGTCGTCGAGCACGTCGCCGATGCACCGCGCGGCCCAGGCGAATCCGATCGTCTCCTTGCCCGCTTGCTGAATCGCCAGCTGATCCCAGGCCGCGTGGTTCTTGTCGTGCTCTGCCGCGAAACGCTCGGCCCGACGCAGGA
>QHRT01000460.1 GCA_003220195.1 Candidatus Rokuibacteriota bacterium
CGACGGCGCGGCGCATTCCGGCCACCCGTCGCGCCGCCAGCACGCGGCTACGCGAAGCTCTACATGGACCACGTGCTCCAGGCGGAGCACGGCTGCGACTTCGACTTCTTGCGGAAGGCGTGACGTCTCGAGGCGCGTCGCGGGATCACTGGATCACGTCGTTGGCGCGGGCCAGCAGCGAAGGCGGGATCGAGAGGCCCAGCGTCTTCGCCGTCTTGAGATTGAGCACCAGCTCGAACTTCGTCGGCTGTTCCACGGGCATATCGGCAGGCCTGGCGCCTCGCAGGATCCGGTCGACGTAGAGCGGCACGCGCTCTCGCCACAGCTCGCGGATATTCGCGCCATAGCCGATGAGCGCGCCGGCCTCGGCATACTCCCGAAAGGGCGCGGCGAGCGCGATCCGATGCCGCGCCGCGAGCTCGATGATGCGGGGCCGCTCGGTGAACGACACCGCGCTGGCGAGGACCAGCGCGGCCTTGACGCCCTCTTTGCCCATCGTGCCGAACGCCGAGTCGTACGTCGAGCGGTCGTTCATCTCCACGACCTGGACGCGGACACCGAGCGATCCCCCGGCGGTCTCGACCGCGTCGATTTGCTTCGCGCTGTTCCGGCCCCGCCAGGACACGACGGCAACGCGGCGAAGGTTCGGGATCGCGGCTCGCAGGAATTCGAGCCTTTTGCCACCGGCTTCCGGCGCCTGAAGGAAGATACCGGTGATGTTGGTGCCGGGATGCCCGAGACTCATGACGTATCCCGCCTCGACCGGGTCGTCGATGCAGAACGTCATGAGGATCGGGATGGTCGCCGTCGCCGCCCTGGCGGCGGGAAGAGCCTCGCTGCTCGCGAGGATCATGTCGACCTTGAGCCGGACGAGCTCCGCCGCAAGCTCCGGAAGTCGATCGATGGCGCCGGTCCGGCCGTCGACGATCACGTTCTCTCCCGGTTTCCAGCCGAGCTGTCTCAAGCCCGCCTCGACTTCCATGCGCGCGACGTTCTGAGCGCTCTCGCGAGAGGGCGACAAGAGCGCGATTCTCGGCACCTGACGGGCCGGTCGCTGCTCAGCGGAGACCGACGCTCGGATGCCGGTGAGTGCGGTGACGAGCCCGATGAGGAATGCGCGGCGATGGATCACGGCGTGCTCTCCGGCGCGTCGATCTTAGGTCGGCGGCGCGCGGACGACAAGCGGCCCGGGTCATCCCCGGGCTCGGCGCGTCAGCGGCCGCGCAGCTTCGGATCGAGCGCGTCGCGCAGCGAGTCGCCGAAGAGGTTGAAGCCGAAGACGCCGAGGCTGATCGCGATGCCCGGGAAGAGCGCGATCCACGGCGCCTTCTCCGCGTAGAGCGGCGCCGAGCCGGAGAGCATCAGTCCCCACGACGGCGTCGGCTCGGCGGCGCCGAGCCCGAGGTAGCTCAGCGCCGCTTCCGCGAGGATCGCGCCGCCGAGCTGCGCGGTCACGATGATGATGTACGGCGCCATGACGTTCGGGACGATGTGTCTCAAGATGACGCGCGGGCGTGTGGCGCCGAGCGCGTTCACCGCCTCGACGTACACGTTTTCCTTCACCGACAGGGCGGTTGATCGCACGATGCGCGCCGCACGCGGAATGATCGGGATCGAGATCGCGATCACGACGTTCTGCACGGCGGGCCCCAGGATCGACGCGACCGCGAGCGCCAGGATGAGCCCCGGAAACGCGAGCAGGATGTCCATCAGCCGTTCGAGCAGCAGATCGACCTTCCCGCCCCAGTAAGCGCTGATCACGCCCAGCAGGCCGCCGATCGTGCAGCCGGTGAAGGACGCGGTGAACCCGACGAAGAGGGCGATGCGCGCGCCGAACATGATGCGGCTCAGGAGGTCGCGCCCGAACTCGTCGGTGCCGAACCAGTGCTCGGCGCTCGGCCGCGCGAACTGCTGGCCGTAATCTCCGTGATACGGGTCGTAGGGCGCCAGCGCGTTGGCGAAGAGGGCCAGGAACATCATCGCGAGGATGATGAATGCCCCGGCCGCCCCGAGCGGCTTCGTCAGGATGAACTTGACGACGACCTCGGCGACGCTGAGCTTCGGCGAAAGCTCGGCCGACGCGGTGGCGTGAGTGAGCTCGACTTGAATGGCCACGCTCAGCGGTACCGGATGCGTGGATCGAACCACGCATACGTCAGGTCCACCAGCAGATTCACGATCACGAAGCCGAACGCGATCAGGAAGACGAGCGCCTGCACGACCGGGTAGTCGCGGTGCGCGACCGCGTCCACCACGAAGCGGCCGACGCCGTTCAGCGTGAAGACGGTCTCGGTGACGACGAGACCGCCGATCAAAAACGCGAACTCGGTCCCGACCAGCGTGATGACCGGCAGCATCGAGTTCTTGAGCGCGTGGCGGATCACGATCGCCCGCTGCGCGAGCCCCTTGGCCCACGCGGTCCGGATGTAGTCCTCGCGCAGGACCTCGAGCACGGTCGAGCGCGTCATGCGCGTCGTGACGGCGGCGTAGCGATAGCCCACGGTCACGATCGGCCACACCATTTGCTGGAAGTTGGCCCACGGGTTGACCCACGGCGGCGTGAACTCGAGCGGTGGCCCCCAACCGAACCAGATGACCAGGAAGAGAATGCAGAGGATCCCGACCCAGAACGACGGGATCGCGAGCCCGCCGATCGAGATCACGCGGATCGCGTAGTCGACCCACGAGTCCTGCCGGACCGCGGCGAGCATGCCGAACGGGATCGCGATGATCACCGAGACCACGGTCGCCGCGAGCGCCAGCTCGAGCGAGAGCGGCAACCGCACGAGCAGCTCTTCCATGACGGGACGTCCCGTCCAGAGCGACGTGCCGAAGTCGAAGCGCAAGATGCCCCAGAGCCACGTGCCGAACTGCACGACGAGCGGCTGGTCGAGACCGAGCCGGTGCCGCATGGCCGCCAGCTGCTTGGGATCGATGCTGCCGGCCTGGTCGCCGCCGAAGATCAGGAGCGCGACGTCACCCGGGATCACGCGCATGATCAGGAACACCAGCGCCGCCGCGCCGAACAGCGTGGGGATGATCAGCAGGAGACGCTTCGCGATGTAGACGCGCATCGGGGCAGCCTAC
>QHRT01000461.1 GCA_003220195.1 Candidatus Rokuibacteriota bacterium
GCCATCTTGTGGGCGGCTCGTGCCGCGCTCGTCGGCGGCCGGACACGCCCCGAGCACCGCGTCGATGGCCGGGCTGGTGGGCGTGAGCGCCAGGGTCTTCAGGGACACATTCAGATCGGTACTGCCCTGGAGGGGCCCCCCGTTCGGAGCCAGGGGTCCGAGACCGACGCTGATGTCGCTCGTGTTGGTCTCAACCAGAACCCGGGGACACAAGGTAAATCCGTCTGCGACTTTTGCAGACCTCACAATCGCCCGATCGACCGTGGGCAACAGTCGTGCCTGATCGGAATCCTGCGAAGGCCTCGCAAAACGTCCCGAAAAATCGACCATAAATCACGGACGAGTGCCCTCTCGGCACTTTAGGAGTCTCGGAATTTCGGGGCTCGTCCCGAAGTCAAGGGAGGAGGGAGCTATGGGTATCGGCGGCCTCCCGGCGGTGCAACGGTCTGCATGTCGCAATCGGAAGCTTCTGGCTGGTGGGTGGCCGGCCCGGATGGTGGGGACCCCGCACCGGGTGGAGGTGCCGATCCAGGAGACTTGTCGGGTGCGCCGATCTCCGCCGTCCAGGCCGACCACGCTCGCGGTCCGCGTCCAGATGCGCTCGGCCTTTCCGGATCATCCAGCCCGGGGATGAGGCGGTCGTGAGAGCGGGGTGAGAATCCTCTCACCCCTGATCCTCTGTCACCGTTTCCTGACCTGTCAAGTCTCCAGCCGCCCTGATTTCTGGCGCTGATAGGGCTCTTCAGGTGGGTTCGTCCCGTTTTCTAGCCAGTCTAGGAGTTCACCTGCACAAGCCGGGCAGAGGGGCTCTGCATTCCCGTGCAGAATCGTCAGAGCAGCGCCGTTTTCACCCCCGCGGAGGGTCTTGGCACGACCATCGCACTTCCTGGGTTGCGGTTTACGGATGAGCCTTCAAGGGAGCGACCTTTATGACCGTTGATCACCGGAATTCCCCGAGTGCGGCGCGATTCCAGGAACACGTCGACCGCGTGATCCAGGAGTTGATCGCGTCGCTACCGGCCCCCGACCGGCTGTCGGCCGATGATCGTCGCGGGATCATCGCCCGCTACGCCGCGGTGCTCGAGGGCAACTTCATCTACTGGATGGCGGCCGCCCACCTTGCGGCGGCCTCGGACGTCGCACACGCCATCATCGAAGACAACCTCCGGGAGGAGATCCGCGACAACCATCCGGGGATGCTGCGCCGGTTCGCCATCGCGGCCGAGGCCGTGCCGACGCCGGCGGATGCGCTGGCGGTCCATCGGCCCCTCCAGAACGTCCGCCTCTTCGTCGGGCGTCTCTCCGGGACGAAGCTGATTCTGATGATGGCGTTCTTCGAGGGCTTCATCACCCGGTTCATGCCCTATCTCGAGGACCTTGCCCGGCCACGGCGTCGTCGACATCGAGCACACGCAGGACCTCTACCGCGCGCTCGACGCGGAGCTTGGCGTCACGCGCGACGTGCCGCACGATGCCGCGTCCCTCCTCGAAGGCGTGGGAGTGCTGCGCGCGCTCATCGAGCGGATCGTCCACGTCGGCGTCGAGGAGGACGTCTCGTACGACACCCGCTTGACGACGAGGATCGCCGCATGACGACGGCGCACGACACGTCTCTCAGGACCCGGATCGTCGAGGAGTTCGCGCGCGTCGCCCGTGAGCACGGCAAGACGCTCGCGCCGCTGACCGACGATCTGGCGCTCCTCGATTCGGGGCTCGATTCGCTCTGCCTGGCGATCATCGTGGCCCGGCTCGAGGACCGTCTTGGCGTCGATCCGTTCAGCGCCGCCGATGACGCCGACTTCCCGGTGACGCTCGCCGACTTCGTCCGGCTCTACGAAGATGCCGCATGACGGAGACGCGCTCTGGGAGTTCCTGAGCGGTCAGGGCCACCTCGCGGAGCGCGCGCTCTCGACTCCCGACGCGCACGTCCCGCTGAGTGACCTGGCGCACGGCTCGAGCCTGGGCGCGCCGCTCGAGGAATTCTCCGATCGCTCGGTGCTCGTGGCCACACGCGGCCAGCTCGTGGCTGCGCTCGCGCTGATCGAGCTCAGCGGCGTCGCGCGCCGGGTCGTGCTGTGTCCGCCCGACGTCTCCGCCGAGCACGTCGCGATCGTCATAGCGACGGCCGCGGTGGACACGGTCGTGTCGGATCAGCGCAGGGACGTCGCCGCGCGGCCCCACGTTCGCACGGTGCTCGCGGGGCTGCCGCAACGTGTCTCCACGGGCCTCTCGCGGCGCACCCGACGCCGGACCGAGTGGATTCTCCTCACGTCCGGCACCACCGGCGCGCCGAAGCTCGTGCTCCACACGCTGGCGAGTCTCACCGGGCCGATTGCCCGCGACACGGCGCCGGTCACGACGACGGTCTGGAGCACGTTCTACGACATCCGACGATACGGGGGGCTCCAGATTTTCCTGCGATCGGTCCTCGGCGGTGGATCGCTCGTCCTGTCGGATTCCGGAGAATCGACGGACGCGTTCCTCGGCCGCGTGGCGGCGCTCGGCGTCACGCACATCTCCGGCACGCCGTCCCACTGGCGCCGCGCCCTGATGAGTACCGCGGCGCGCAAGATCGGGCCGCGGTACGTGCGCCTGTCGGGCGAGATCGCGGACCAGGCGATTCTCGATCGGCTGCGCGCCTTGTATCCCGACGCGACGATCGCGCATGCGTTCGCGTCGACGGAGGCCGGCGTGGCGTTCGCGGTGAGCGACGGCCGCGCTGGCTTTCCCGCCGGGCTGATCGGCGACGCCCGCGGAGCGGTCGAGAAGAGGATCGGAGACGTCGAGATGAGGATCGAGGACGGCTCGCTCCGCATCCGCTCCGCCCGCACCGCGACTCGCTATCTCGGCGACGGCGCCGAGAGCCTCCGGGACGCGGACGGCTTCGTGGACACGGGCGACATGGTCGAGCTCGTCGGAGACCGCTACCACTTCGTGGGCCGTCGCGGCGGCGTCATCAACGTCGGCGGTCTGAAAGTCCATCCGGAAGAGGTCGAGGCCGTGCTCAACGGCCATCCCGAGGTCCGCATGTCGATCGTGCGGCCGAGGAAGAGTCCGATCACCGGCGCCCTCGTCGTGGCCGAGGTCGTGCCGACGCGAGACGATCTCGACGACCCCGCTCGCGCCAGGCTCGCGGAGGAGCTCCTCGAGCTCTGTCGCCGGCAGCTGCCCCGGCACAAAGTTCCGGCCTCTGTCGCCCTGGTGCGCTCCCTCGCCATCGCGGCGACGGGAAAGATTGCGCGGTCGTCCTGTGCGTAACGTGATCGTGACCGGAGGGAGTCGGGGACTGGGCCTCGTCCTCGTGCAACGGCTCGCCGACGCGGGATACCGTGCCGTCGCGATCGCCCGCAAGGAGACCAATCCACTGCTCTCCGCGATCGACGACGCCGCAGGAGCGATCGAGTTCGTGCCGTTCGACCTCGGCGATATCGCCGGGATCCCGGCGCTCGTGCAGCGGCTGCGGAAGAGCTTCGGACCGATCCACGGACTCGTCAACAACGCCGCCGTCCAGTTCCACGGGGCGCTCGCGCTGATGCCCTCCGCGCAGATCGAACAACTGGTGCGGCTGAACACGCTGTCGCCCATCGTGCTGACGAAGTACGTCGTGCGCGCCATGATGGCCGACGGCGGCGGCCGGATCGTGAACGTCGCCTCGATCATCGGGACGACGGGCTACAGCGGTCTGGCCGCGTACGGCGCGACCAAGGCGTCGATGATCGGGTTCACGCGCTCGCTGGCGCGCGAGGTTGGGCCAATGGGCGTCACCGTCAATGCCGTGGCGCCCGGGTTCATGGCCACGGACATGACGGACGCGCTCGGCGACGACCAGCGCCGGCAGATCGAGCGGCGGAGCGCGCTCCGCCGTCTCCCCACAATCGAGGACGTGGCCGAGACCGTCCTGTTCCTGCTCGGCGACGCCGCGACGAGCATCACGGGGACCGTGGTCACCGTCGACGCGGGGAACACGGCATGAACACCGGCGGCGGTCACGACGCGGATGCGCATCGGGCCACGAACGCCTGGTTACGCGCACTGGAGCTGACCGCGCCACTCTCGCGCGACCCGCGCCGGACTCTTCCGGCGGTCATCGACGAGCTGGCCCGGCGATTCGGCGATGCGCCGGCACTGCTCTCCCATGGCGAGTGCCTGAGCTTCGAGCAGCTCGCCGAGCGCTCGAGAAGGTAGCTCTTGATGCCGAACCGCCCCGAGTACATGGCCATCTGGCTCGGGATCACGCGAGTCGGCGGCGTCGTCGCGCTGATCAACACGCGTCTCTGCGGCGCGTCCCTCGCGCATGGCCTCGACGTCGTGGCGCCGAAGCACGTCATCGTCGCGGCCGAGCTGGTCGATCGGCTCGTCGCCGCCCGGCCCAATCTTGGAGGCCAGGCCAAGGTCTGGGTCCACGGCGATCACACGAGCGGCTTCGCCAGCCTCCACCGTGACGTCGAGGGATACGCGGGCGTTGCACTCGCAAAGCGCGAGGGCCGGCCGCCGACGCTGGAGGACCGGGCGCTCCTGATCGGCACCTCGGGGACGACCGGATTGCCGAAGGCGGCCGCCGTGAGCCATCTACGACTCCAGCAGTGGACGCACTGGTTCGCCGGACTGATGGGGGCCGGTCCCGACGACCGCATGTACAACTGCCTGCCGATGTATCACAGCGTCGGTGGCGTGGTCGCGACCGGCGCGGTGCTCGTCGTCGGCGGCTCGGTCGTGATCCGGGAGAAGTTCTCCGCCGCGCGATTCTGGGAGGACGTCGTCCGGTGGGACTGCACGCTCGTGCAGTACATCGGCGAGCTCTGCCGCTACCTGCTCGCCGCGGATCCTCGCCCCGAGGATACGGCGCATCGCGTGCGGATGGCGTGCGGCAACGGCCTCCGGCCCCGGGTGTGGACCGAGTTCCAGCGGCGGTTCCGCATTCCGCGAATCCTCGAGTTCTATGCCTCGACCGAAGGGCCCGTGTCGCTGTTCAACGTGGAAGGCAAGCCTGGCGCGGTCGGCCGCATTCCCGCGTTTCTCGCGCATCGCGTGCCGGTCGCGATCGTGAAGTTCGACACGGTGGCGGAACGACCGGTCCGCGACGCCGACGGGTCTTGCGTCCGGTGCGCGCCGGGCGAAGTCGGGGAGCTGATCGGCCAGGGCCGCTTCGAGGGCTACGCCGGCCGTGACGTCTCCGACGACAAGGTTCTCCGGAACGTGTTCGAGCGCGGGGACGCGTGGGTGCGGACCGGCGATCTCATGAAGAAGGACGAGGAGGGCTACTTCCACTTCGTCGACCGCATCGGCGACACGTTCCGGTGGAAAGGCGAGAACGTCGCGACGTCGGAGGTGGCCGACGCGCTCGCCGCATTCCCCGGCGTCACGGGCGCGGTCGTCTATGGCGTCGAGGTTCCGAACGCGGAGGGACGCGCGGGCATGGCGGCGGTCGTGGCCGATGGCGAGCTCAGCCTCGGCGCGCTGCGCGCGCATCTCGTGCGGCGCCTGCCGGAGTACGCGCGCCCGCTGTTCCTGCGTCTCTGCCGCGAGATCGCCGTCACCGCGACGTTCAGGCTGACGAAACGAGATCTGATGACGCAGGGGTACGACCCCGGCGCCACCGACGACCGTCTCTACGTCGACGACCGCGCGCGCGGGGCGTTCGTGCCGCTCGACGGGACGGTCTTCGAGCGAATCCAGCATGGCCACATCCGGCTCTGAGTGGAGTGAAGGGATGAGACCCGAAACGCTGGCGATTCACGCGGGCTACGACGTCGAGCCGACGACGAAGGCTGTCGCCGTGCCCATCTATCAGACCGTCGCGTACGCCTTCGACAGCGCGGACCACGGCGCGGCGCTGTTCAACCTGGAAGTCGACGGTTTCCGCTACAGCCGCATCGGCAATCCGACGGTCGCGGTGCTGGAGCGGCGCGTGGCGGCGCTCGAAGGCGGCGTGGACGCGCTCGCCGTGAGCACGGGGCAGGCGGCGCTCAACTACGCGCTGCTGAACGTGACCCGGTTCGGCACCAACATCGTCACGGTCCCGCAGCTCTACGGCACGACGTACACGCTCCTGGCGCACCTGTTCGCGGGGCAGGGCATCAAGACCCGTTTCGCGGAATCCGATCAGGCCGACGCGATCGAGAAGCTGATCGACGACGACACGGCCGCGGTCTTCTGCGAGAGCGTCGGCAACCCGGCGGGGAACATCTGCGATCTGGAAGCGCTGGCGCGCGTGGCGCATCGTCACGGCGTCCCCCTCATCGTGGACAACACCGTGGCCACACCGATCCTGCTCCGTCCGATCGAGTTCGGCGCCGACATCGTCGTGCACTCGCTCACCAAGTTCATGGGCGGCCACGGCACCACGCTGGGCGGCATGATCGTGGACAGCGGGGCGTTCGCGTGGCGCCAGCACGCCGCGCGCTTTCCGATGTTCAGCGAGCCCGACGCGTCCTATCACGGGATGGTCTACGTCGACCATTTCAAGGAGAGCGCGTACATCGGCCGGTGCCGCAGCGTCTATCAACGGACCACCGGCGCCGTGCTCTCGCCGCTCTGCGCGTTTCTGTTGCTGCAGGGCATCGAGACGGTCGCGTTGCGGGTCGAGCGCCACGTCGAGAACGCCCGGCGCGTCGCCGAGTTCCTGCGTCACGACTCGCGGGTCGCGTGGGTCAACTACGCGGGATTCCCCGACAGTCCGTACCACCGGCTCGCGCAGAAATACCTCCGCGGCCGCGCCTGCTCGCTCCTGACGTTCGGAGTGGAGGGCGGGTTCGAGGCGAGCAAGAAGTTCTACGACGCGCTCCGGCTGGTCACGCGGCTCGTCAACATGGGAGACGCGAAGTCGCTCGCGTGCCACCCCGCGTCGACGACCCATCGACAGATGTCGGCGGAGGAGCAAGCGAAGGCCGGCGTCAAACCCGAGATGATCCGGCTCAGCGTCGGGATCGAGCACGCCGAGGACATCATCGACGATCTCGACCAGGCGCTCGCGGCGGCGAAGTGACCACCAACGGCCACGCCATGACTCCGGCCCACGTGATCGATCTCGTCCGTCCGGCGGCACGTCCGTCGCCGGCGCGCGGGCACTCGGTCGTCGTCAGCGGACATCACGGCGAGATCCTTCAAGGGGTGTTCGAGGACGCGGACGGCGGCGTCCACCGGGGGCTCGTCACGCTCCGCTGTCCGCTGTTCGCCTCGCGGGCCACGTTCGTCCGCGACGCGAGGCCGGTCCGTCCCGTCGATGGCGGCGTCCGCGTCTACCCACCGACGAAGTGGAAGGCGGCGCGCGCGGCCGAGCTGACGCTCGACGCGCTGGGCCACGCTGCGGGCGGGACG
>QHRT01000454.1 GCA_003220195.1 Candidatus Rokuibacteriota bacterium
CGGAGCGCGGCGAGTGATGCCACGGTCACGATCGTGCCGCCGCCCTGCTCCATCATCACCGGCAACACCGCGCGGGTCAGCGCGTAGATGCCGTTCAGGTTCACGTCGACCACCCGAAGCCACTCGTCGTGCTCGACGAAGGCCGTGCGATTCAGGCTCGAATGG
Organism: Candidatus Rokuibacteriota bacterium; assembly: GCA_003220195.1. GTDB lineage: Bacteria > Methylomirabilota > Methylomirabilia > Rokubacteriales > CSP1-6 > AR8. The sequence continues at coordinate 166 of QHRT01000454.1, forward strand.
CCGGCGTTGTTGACGAGCACGTCGACGCGCCCGTACGTCTCCCTGGTCCACTGCCCGAGGGCGGCGGCCTCGTCGACGTTCGACACGTCGGCGTGCCGCGCGGCCGCGTCGCCGCCCGCGCGCTCGATCTCGCCGACGACTTCGTCGAGCGGCGGCTTGCGTCGTCCCGCGATGACCACGCGCGCGCCCTCGGCGGCCAGCAGCTTCGCGGTCTCGCGGCCGATCCCGGTACCGCCGCCCGTGACAATGGCCACCTGTCCGTCGAGCCTCCGCATGCTACCGGCCCGTCCACCGCGGCTTGCGCTTTTCCAGGAACGCGCGGACACCTTCGTGGAAGTCCGCGCTCGTGTAGGTCAGGGCCACCAGGTCGTCGCCGCTCTGGCTCCGCCGCTCGGTCTGAAGACGGCGGATCGCCTCTTTCGTCACTCGCATGGTGATCGGCGCGTGCTCGGTGAGCAGGCTCGCCAGTTCCCGGACGCGCGCGTCGATGCGCTCCGCCGAGACGATCTCGTGAACGTAGCCAGCCGCGTGCGCTTCCTCGGCCGAGAGGAGGCGCGCGGTGAAGATCAATCCCTTGAGCCGCGACGGGCCGAAGAGATCGAGACAGCGCGCGTACTCGTCCATCGACAGGCAGTTGCCCAGCGTGCGCGCGATCGGCGCGCCGAAGCGGGACTCCGGGGTTGCGATCCGGAGATCGCACGCGTTCGCGATCAGGAACCCGGCGCCGACGGCGACGCCCTCGATCTGCGCGATGACCGGCTTGCCGACGCGCTCCAGGCGATCGATGCGTCGATCGAGATCGCGCTCGTACGCCAGGCCGTCTTCCTCAGTGCGGAACTCGGTGAACTGGCTGATGTCCGTGCCGGCCACGAACGCCTTGCCGCCCGCGCCGCGCAGCACGAGGACGCGCACCGTATCGTCGGCATCGACCTCGTCGCAGGTCTGATACAGTCGCTCGTACATGCTCCAGGTGATCGCGTTGCGCGCTTCCGGACGATTGAACGTCACCGTGACGACCGGGCCGTCGCGTTCGATGAGCAGCTCGTCGGGCACGAGCGCGGCCTCCAGCGGAGTGGTGCGCGAATCCTATCACGGCGGTAGTGAAGGGGTCGTGGCGACAGCCGCGACGTCGTTATCGGCAACACAACCGCACCGTGATGTCGAGGAGCGCCACGGCTTCGCCGGGGCGCTCCAAGCGTTGGGGGATTGGGGGCCATTACGGGCGCGTCCGCGCGCTCCTCGAGGCCCCCATGTCGATGATCGGGCCATGACGGGCGCGTCCGCGCGCCCCTCGGGGCCCCCCAAGTGATGGATCACATCCGGGTCATCGATCAGACGCAGGTGATGGCCGGGCCCACCTGCGCGATGCTGCTGGCGGATCTTGGCGCCGACGTCATCAAGGTGGAGCCGCCGGGCGGCGAGACCACGCGGCGCATCGAGCCCGAGATCGCTCCGGGGGTGTCCGCCGCGTTCCTGGCCGTCAACCGCAACAAGCGCGGGATGACGCTCGATCTGAAGCAGCAGCGCGGGGTGGACATCTTCATGCGGCTCGTGGGCACGGCGGACGTGCTCATCGAGAACTACCGGCCCGGCGTGGCGAAGCGCCTGGGCGTCGGCTACGACACTCTCGCCTCGTCGAATCCGCGCCTCGTCTACTGCTCCATCTCGGGCTTCGGTCAGACCGGCCCGTACGCGAGCCGCGGCGGCTACGATCTGATCGCGCAGGGGATGAGCGGGATCATGAGCGTCACCGGCCACGAGGGCGGGCCGCCGGTGAAAGTCGGCGTGCCGATCACCGATCTCGGCGCGGCGCTCTTCGGCGTCTTCGGCATCCTGTGCGCGCTGCGCGCGCGCCGCATCACCGGCCGCGGACAGTTCGTCGATACGTCCCTCTTCGAAGCCGGCGTCGCGCTCTCGGTGTGGGAGGCGACGGAGTACTGGTACACGGGCGAGACCCCGCAACGGCTCGGCACCGGACACCGCATGAACGCGCCGTACCAGGCCTTCCGCGCGAGCGATGGCCACTTCACCGTCGGCGCCAGCAACGAACGGCTGTGGCCGCGCTTCGCGAGCCTGCTCGGTCTCGATCGCCTGCTCGACGAGCCGCGATTCGCGGACGTCGGCGCGCGCGTCCGCAATCGCCCGGCGCTCGAGCGCGAGATCGAGTCGGTCACCGCCACGAAGCCCCGAAGTTACTGGCTCGAGCGGTGCGAGGCGCTGGGGATTCCAGCGGGCCCCATCTACAGCGTCCCCGAAGCGTTGACTGACGCGCACGCCGTCGCCCGCGGCATGGCGAAGGAGGTCGACCATCCCGAGGCGGGACGCGTGAAGACGCTCGGCAATCCCGTGAAGATGTCGGCCACACCGCCGACCATGCGGAACGCCGCGCCTCCGCTCGGCCACGACAACACCGCGATCCTGACCGAGCTGGGGTACGGCGATACCGAGATTCGCGAGCTCGCGCGCGAGGGCGTGATCTGATGAAGGCGCTCCACGGAGTGCGTGTCGTGGACTTCACGCAGGCGATGGCGGCGCCGTTCTGCACGATGAATCTCGCCGACATGGGCGCCGACGTCATCAAGATCGAGCCGCCCGGCGAGGGCGAGCCGACGCGGCGGCTCGGCGCCGCGGAGAAGAACGGCCACAGCGCGACGTTCATGGCGCTGAACCGGAACAAGCGCAGCCTGACCGCGGATCTGAAACGTCCCGAAGGCGTGGCGATCGTCCGTCGACTGGTCGAGACCGCCGACGTGTTCGTGCAGAACTATCGGCCCGGCGTCGCGGACCGGCTCGGGCTCGGCTGGGACCAGCTGTCCGCGATCAATCCCCTTCTCGTCTACTGCTCGATCTCGGGCTTCGGCGGGACCGGTCCGTACGCGTCGCGCGTCACCGGCGAGGAGAGCGGCGCGCCGGCCAAGGCCGGAATCCCGGTGAGCGATCTCGCGTGCGGACTCTACGGCGCGTACGGAATCCTGGCGGCGCTCGAGCATCGCGATCGTACCGGCCAGGGACAGCTGGTCGACACGTCGCTGCTCGAAGCGGCGATGGCGCTGACGGTGTGGGAAGCGACCGAATACTGGACGACCGGACGCACCCCGCGCGCCGTCGGCTCCGCGCATCGCTTCGCGGCGCCGTATCAGGCGATTCGCGCGTCGGACGGCTACTTCACGGTGGGCGCGAACAACGACAAGCTCTACGAGGCGTTCTGCCGCGCGATCGACCGCCTCGACCTGCTCGACGACTCGCGATTCAAGACGAACGCCGAGCGGGTCCGGAACCGCGCCGAGCTGATCCGGGAGATCGAGCTGACGACCGTCGGCTTCTCACGGGCGACGTGGCTCGAGCGGCTGGCGAGCGAGGGCGTGCCGTGCGGCCCGATCAACTCCTATCCGGAAACGCTCTCGGACCCGCACACGCTGGCGCGCGAGATGGTCGTCGATCTCGTGCATCCCGGCGCCGGCGAGGTCAAGGCGCTCGGCATCCCGGTCAAGCTCTCGGACACGCCCGGCGCGGTCGATCGTCCGGCGCCGCTCTGCGGCGAGCACACGACCGAGATCCTGACGGAGCTCGGGTACTCGGAAGCCGAGCACGAGAGCTTCCGCGCCCGCGGTGTCGTTTGAGTGGGGGCCGAGAGGCGCGAGGACGCGCCTGACATGGCCCCCTACACCCCCCACCGCTCACACGCGCTCGATGACGGCGCGGCCGAACAGCCCCGACGGCCGCACGAACAGGACGGCGAGCAATATCAGATAGGACGCCACGCTGCTGAACCCGCCGCCGACGAGCGGATCGACGTAACCGGCCGTCAGGCTCTCGAGCACGCCGATCAG
>QHRT01000127.1:0-16472 GCA_003220195.1 Candidatus Rokuibacteriota bacterium
GGCTTCGATACGCTGACAATGCCTGTGCTCGCCGACCTCTGTGCCGAGGTGTACGACAGCGAGCGTCGTCGGCCGGCGCCGGCATCGGTCCTCGATCGCCTCGACGCGCGCGGGATCGCCGTGTGGTATGGCGACGACGGGACGTTCGCGGGCTCCTATGCGCGCTGGGGCAAGGGCAAGGCTGCCCTGTACAACAAATCACTGACCGGCGAAGCGCGGGCGCGAGTCATGGCAACGTTCGAGCGCCTGGGGATCGGGCGGCCTCGTGACGATGGCCGGGGATTCTGGTTCAACTCTGATCAGACGGCCGCGTTACATGCGCTCATCGCTCCGTTTGTCCATCCCGCTGTTGATTACAAGCTTCATCCCAGTCGGCGCGGCCGGTTTGCGTGGCATCCAGTCGAGGCGGCCGAGACGGACCTTGCCGAGCGTCGTGTGCTGCGCGCCGTGCCCGCTCGCATCGTGAAGAGGTACGTGAAGCCTCAGACTCGCGGGATGAATCGCTTCGACCTCGAGGTCGAAGGCAACCACACCTACCTCGCGGACGGAGTCGTCGTGCACAACTCGCCGGAAACAACCAGCGGCGGACGCGCGCTCAAGTTCTACGCCTCCATTCGCATGGACGTGCGCCGCACCGAGACGATCAAGCAAGGCACCGAGTCGGTCGGCGTGCGGACGAAGGTCAAGGTCGTGAAGAACAAGCTCGCGCCGCCGTTCCGCGAAGCCGAGTTCGACGTGATCTACGGCGAAGGCATCTCGAAGGCGGCGACTGTCCTCGACGCCGGCGTCGAGCAGGGGCTCATCGAGAAGTCGGGCACCTGGTACACGTACAAGAACGAGCGCATCGGGCAGGGACGCGAGAACGCGAAGAAGTGGCTGCAGGAAAATCAGACGACGCTCATCGATCTCGAGACGAAGATCCGCGAGGCGCTCAACCTCCGGGCACCGGCCTCGCTGAAGTAACCGAGACCGCGACGTGACACGGCCGCCGCGTCGGACGCTCGACGAGCGCGCGACGCGGCTGGCCGCGGCGGACCTGCTTTCACGCAAGCCGTGGACGCGGGCCGATCTTGCTGCGCGGTTGCGGCGCCGCGGGGCAACGGCTGAAATCGCAATAGCTATCGTGGCGGATCTCTCCGCCCGCGGCCATCTCGACGACGCGGCATTCGCGCAGAACTGGGTCGCCGTCAGAAGCGCGCGTGGCTACGGTGCGGCGCGGCTCCGTACCGAACTGCGTGCGCGCGGCGTGGCAACGGCGCTCATCGACGCAGCCCTCGCGACTGTCCGTGATGATGGCGTGGACGAGCGCGCGCGAGAGATCGCGCGGCGCCGGTTGCCTGCGTTGCAGCGGCTGGAAGCCAGGACGGGATCCGGCGCTCGCGTCGCCGCGCGGCTCCGCGACTACCTCATGCGCCGCGGCTACTCCGGCGGCGTCGCGACTCGCGTCGCGCGGGAAGTGACCGGCGTGTCGGCCGGGACGGAGACGGACGCACCGTAGTACCGTCGCGACGCTCGCGTGCCGACCGAGCACGCGCCCGCCGTCCCCCGGCCGATCGCGACCCGATGCTACAATAATCGCCTATGACCGGCAGCGAGATCCGCGAGACATTTCTGCGATATTTCGAGCGAAACGGGCACCGGCGCGTCCCGTCCTCGCCGCTGGTTCCACAGAACGACCCGACCCTGCTCTTCACGAACGCCGGGATGGTGCAGTTCAAGTCCCTGTTCCTCGGCGAGGAGCGACGGGACTACGTGCGGGCGACGACCGCCCAGAAGTGCGTCCGCGCCGGCGGCAAGCACAACGATCTCGAAAATGTCGGGCGCACGGCGCGCCACCACACGTTCTTCGAGATGCTCGGCAACTTCTCGTTTGGCGACTACTTCAAGCGCGAGGCGATCGGCTTTGCCTGGGAATTGCTCACAAAGGACTTCGGCCTCGACCGCTCGCGCATGATCGCGACCGTCTACCAGGACGACGACGACGCGTTCGCGCTCTGGAAGGCCGTCGCCGGGCTGCCGGAGGATCGGGTCCTTCGCCTCGGCGAGAAGGACAACTTCTGGGCGATGGGCGACACCGGTCCGTGCGGCCCATGTTCGGAGGTGCACTTCCACCAGGGAGACCACCTGCCGTGCGCCGAGGTGGACGCCGGACGCGCGTGCCTCGGGCCCGCGTGCGAGTGCGATCGCTGGCTCGAGATCTGGAATCTGGTCTTCATGCAGTTCAACCGCGACCAGAGCGGGACGATGACGCCGCTGCCGCGACCGTCCATCGACACCGGCATGGGCCTCGAGCGGATGGCCGCGGTGCTGCAGGGCAAGCTGTCGAGCTTCGACACGGATCTCGTGCGGCCGCTGATCGTGCGTGTCTCCGACCTGGCCGGCAAGCCGTACGGCGCGCGAGAGGACGACGACGTGTCGATGCGCGTCGTCGCCGACCACGGGCGGACCACGACGTTCCTCATCGGCGACGGCGTGACGCCGTCGAACGAATGGCGCGGCTACGTGCTCAGGCGGATCATGCGTCGCGCGATGCGCCACGGCAAGATGCTGGGCCTCACGGAGCCCTTCCTGTGGCGGACGGTCGGCTGGACCATCGACGTGATGCGCGACGCGTATCCGGAGCTCGCTCCTCAGCAGGCGCGCATCGAGGAGACGGTGCGGAGCGAGGAGGAGCGCTTCGCCGAGACACTCGACGCGGGGCTCCGACGCATCGACGAGTACTTCGAGGCCGAGGGCCGCGAGGGGCGTGGCCGCGTCGTCGACGGTCGCCTGCTCTTCAAGCTCTACGACACGTACGGCTTCCCGCGCGATCTCGCCGAGGACGTTTTCCAGGACGCGGGCTGGCGGGTGAGCGACGAGACTGGCGCCGCGTGGGACGCCGAGATGACGGCGCAGCGCGAGCGTGCCCGCGCCCACGCCGGATTCGGACTGACCGAGGGCGCTGAAGCCAACGCGATCTACCAGCGGCTCAGCGCGGAGCTTCCGCGCATCGACTTCGTCGGCTACGACACGCTGACGTCGCCGGCGCGGGTGCTCGCGATCCTCAAGGACGGTCAGCGTGTCCGCGAAGCGAGCGAGGGCGACGAGGTCGAGATGATCCTCGACCGCACGCCGGCGTACGCCGAATCGGGCGGTCAGGTCGGCGATACGGGCACGATCACCGGCCGCGCCGGCCGTGGCGATCTCGTCGACACGTACTATCGCGGCGCCAAGCTGATCGTGCATCGCGTGAAGGTCCGCGCCGGCGGATTCCACGAGGACGAGGACGTTGCGGTCGCGATCGAGACCCCGCGGCGGCTCGGTCTCCGGCAGCATCACACGGGCACGCACCTGCTCCACGCGGCGCTGCGGAAGGTGCTCGGCACGCACGTGGCCCAGGCGGGCTCGCTGGTCGCCCCCGACCACCTGCGGTTCGACTTCTCGCACGGCGCGTCGGTGAAGGACCGCGAGCTGGAGGACGTGCAGGACCTCGTCAACGAGCAGGTCGTGCTGAACGTCCCCGTCGAGCGCACGGAGATGGATCTGGAACAGGCGCTCCGCTCGGGCGCGATGGCGCTGTTCGGCGAGAAGTACGGTCAGCGCGTCTCGGTGGTGAGGATCGGAGAGTTCTCGCTCGAGCTCTGCGGCGGCACGCATCTCGAGCAGACCGGGCAGCTCGGGCTGCTCAAGGTCGAGACCGAGGGCGCGGTGGCCGCGGGCGTCCGACGCGTCGAAGCGGTGGCGGGCACGGCGGCGCTCGAGACCGTTGCGCGCAAGGAGCAGGCGTTGCGCGAGGCTGCCGATCTGCTCAAGGCCGCGCCGCTCGACGTGCCGCAGCGGCTGCGCAAGCTGCTCGACGGGCAGCGCGACCTGGAGCGCCAGCTCGCCGAGCTCGAAGGCAAGCTGGCGCGGTCGCGCGCCGAGGATCTCGTCGGGTCAGCGCGGGAGGTCGGCGGCGTCGCGGTCATCACCGGACGCGTCGACGGTCTCGATCCCGACGGGCTCCGATCCGTCGCGGACATGCTCCGTGACCGCCTCGGTTCCGGCATCGTGTGCGTCGCGAGCGTCGTCGGCGACAAGGTGAACGTGGTCGGCGCGGTGACGAAGGACCTGGTCAAGAAGTTCCACGCGGGCAAGCTCGTCCAGGACGTGGCGCGCGCCATTGGCGGCGCGGGCGGAGGCCGACCGGACCTGGCCCAGGCCGGCGGGCGAGACGTGGCGCGGCTCGACGACGCGCTGCGGCTCGTGGATGAGTACGTTCGCCGTGCGGCAGGGTGACCCACGCCCTCGCCACGTGAAGCATGATCGCAGCCGCCTGACGGAGACGCACCTCCGCATCCTGCACACGGTCGCGGCGGTCGTCAGCCGGACCCTCGACGTCGAGATCGTGTTGCGGACCTCGCTCGCCGCGCTCACGCAGGTGACCGGGCACGAGACGTCGAGCCTCCACATCTTGTCGAATGACGGCACGACGCTCCAGCTCCTGGGGGATCGCGGGCTTTCGCCCGAGCTTCGCGAGGTGAATCGCCTGCTGCCGGTCGGCGACGGCGTCATCGGCCGCGTCGCGTCGACCGGCGAGACGTTCTGCGTCGACGACGCCGCGAACTCGCCGCTCACATTCGCCGGCGCGCGGGACGTCGTGAAGCGAGACGGCATTCGCGGCTTCGTCTCCGTGCCGATTCACAGCCGCGGTCGGATCCTCGGCGCGCTGTCGCTCGGCCGGCGGACCCGGAACCCCTTCGACGAGAGCGAGGTGGCGCTCGTGGAAGCGACCGCCGACCAGATCGGCATCTCGCTCGACAACGCGCGGCTCTACTCGGAGACCGTGCGGCAGCTGGAAGAATTGCGGCTCGCCCAAGCGCAGCTCGTCCACGCCGAGAAGCTGTTCGCGGTCGGCCAGCTGGCGTCCGGGATCGCGCACGAGATCAACAATCCGCTCACGACGATCATGGGGCAGGTCTATCTGCTGCTGGACCACGCCGGCATCGACGCGTACGTGCGCGAGAGGCTCTCGATCATCGGCGCCGAGTCCGCGCGCGCCGCGCGCATCGTCCAGAACCTTCTGCTCTTCGCTCGTCGCTACCCGGCGGAACGCCGCCCGTGCTCGCTCGCCGACCAGGTGCGTCGCGTGCTCGAGCTGAAGCAGTACCAGTTGCGCCAGGACGACGTGCGGGTGGTGACCGATCTGTCGCCGTGTCCCGCGGTGCGGGCCGACGAGAATCAGGTCCAGCAGGTGCTGCTGAACCTGGTGCAGAACGCGCACCACGCGATGGCGCACCACCCCGGAGCGCGCGTGCTGACCGTGCGCGTCGGCCTGCGCGCCTCGCGCGCCTTCGTGGAAGTGCTGGACACCGGACCCGGCATCCCGGCCGACCTGCTGCCGCGGGTCTTCGATCCGTTCTTCACGACGAAGCCGCCTGGCGAGGGCAGCGGGCTCGGGCTCTCGGTGTCGTACGGCATCATCACCGAGCACGCCGGCACGTTGCGCGCCGAGAACCGACCCGGCGGCGGCGCCTGCTTCGTCATCGAATTGCCTGTTGACTGACATGGGGGCCCCGAAATGGCCCCCAAGCCCCAGCGTTCGGCACGCCCTGGCGAAGCCGTGGCGCGCCTCGAGATTGGCAGAGATTGTGTTGCCGATACCACGCGGCAGAGTCCGACACGGCCCCAAGCCCACAACGTTCGGCACGCCACGGCAAAACCGTGGCGCGCCTCGGGATCGGTAGCGGTTGTGTTGCCGATATCACGGATGCAGGTCACGGGCGCGTGCGCGGTTGTCCTGGCGCTGGTGTTCGCCGCCGCCTGCGCCCGCGCCGGCGGCCCCAAGGTCGGCGCGCCGTCGCATCATCGAGAGGGGGGCTTCGCCAACACCAACCCCGCGATCGTCCGGCCCGGATTCTGGATCCGGACGACCTTCTTCGTGTCCCGCGTCTGGTCGTCGACGTTCTCTCCGCGCCACGCCGACCTGCCGCGCGTGCCGAACGACGGTCGATCGCTCCGCGACAATCGCGACGCCGCGACGGTGACGTGGGTGGGGCATTCCACGCTCCTGCTCCAGCTGGACGGCGTGAACGTGCTCACCGATCCGCAGTGGTCCGATCGCGCCAGCCCGTTCTCGTTCGCCGGGCCGCGGCGCGTGAGCCCGCCCGGACTCGCGTTCGACGATCTGCCGCCGATTCACGTCGTCCTGATCTCTCACGACCACTACGACCATCTGGACGTCGCCACGGTGCGGCTTCTCGCCGCACGACATCGGCCGCGCTTTCTCGCGCCGCTCGGATTCCGGGCGTGGTTCGCGACGCTCGGCATCACGGACGTGGAAGAGCTCGACTGGTGGCAGAGCCGGAGCGAGCGCGGACTCGAGTTCACGTGCGTGCCCGCGCAGCACTTCTCCGGCCGCACCTTGTGGGATCGCAACCGGAGACTGTGGGCCGGCTTCACGATCGCGGGCCGAACCAAGCGCGTCTTCTTCTCCGGCGACACGGCCTACTACGACGTCTTCAAGGAGATCGGCGCGCGGCTCGGGCCGTTCGACCTTGCGGCGATCGCCATCGGCGCGTACCTGCCGGCGAAGATCATGAAGCCGTCGCACACCACGCCCGAGGAGGCGCTGCGCATCTTCTCCGATGTTCGCGGCGAGCGTTTCGTCCCGATCCACTGGGGCACGTTCGACCTGGCCGAGGAGCCGATCGCGGAGCCTCCGGAGCGCCTCGCGGCGGCCGCGCGCAGCCTCGGGCTCGGTCCCGATCGTGTCTGGATCCTGAAGCACGGCGAAACGCGTCGCTGGTGATCGCCGCTGCGTCGACCGCCGGCATCGCCGTTGCTCCTCTCCGATCCCCGGAGAGGGGGCACTTGAACAATGAGCGTGGGAAAAACCGGGCTCGCGCTCGTCGTAACTGTTGCGCTCGGCTCGGGGGCGGTGACGGGTTGCGCCCGTCTCGGTGCGGAACAACCGTCAGCTTCACCGGCGCTGACCAGTGCTGGAACGGAAGAGAATCTGTCCGGGCTCGCGGGCGAGTGGACCGGAGTCGTGACGGGGAGCGAGTTCGGCTCCGCCGAAGGGCAGAAGGCCGAAACGGTCTGGCTTCAGAATCACCCTGACCAGACGTGGACGGCCGCGACGAAGTTCGGGACCGGCCAGCGAAAGAAGCCGGCACCGTGCGCGTCGCCGGCAACCAGATCATCCTCGACGGAAAAATCGTGAGCGGCGAGCCGGCGGGGAAGCCCGTCCGTTAGGCGCCGTTAAGAAATAACATTGCCAAGTTCTCGCCGCCCCAGCGAGCGGGTAGCCTTTCGGTGGTTGCTAACTTTGTTTCATGACGGCGCCTTACTCGCTGACGCGACGTGGCCACGGATTCGTGGGGGTCGCCGAGGACTACTTCTTTGGCGAGCCGATGACGATCCGAGCCCTGCTGAAGAAGATCGGCTGAGCTCCGGCGAGCTCTACACGGCCTCCAGCAAGAGACCTTTCAGATACCCCGTCTCGGGGACGGTGAGTAGCACGGGATGGTCGCGGCTCTGACCGAGGCGCCGTAGCACGCGGAGCGTGACGCCGGCGTCGGCGGCGGCATCGCGACACACGTCGGCAAAGAGCTCCTCGCTGACGTGATATGAGCACGAGAACGTCGCCAGCATCCCGCCGGGCTCGAGCAGTCTCATCGCGCGAAGATTGATCTCCTTGTAGCCGCGCGCCGCCGCCGGCACCGCGTCGCGGCTGCGGGCGAAGGGCGGGGGATCGAGGACGACCAGACCGAACCGGTCGCCGGCCCGCTCGAGCTGTCGGAGCTCGTCGAACACGTTGCCGGAGCGGATCTCGGCCCGGTGGAGCACGCCGTTCAGCTCGAGATTGCGTCGGGCCGCGGCGAGCGCGGGGCCGCTCGACTCGATACACACAGCGCTCGGCGCGCCGCCGGCGAGGGCATGGCACGCGAATCCGGCGGTGTACGCGAACGCATCGAGGGTGCGCCGCCCGCGGGCGACGCGTCCGATCGTGCGCCGGTTCTCCCCCTGGTCGAGATACAGTCCGGTCTTCTGACCGTGCCCGAAGATGACCTCGAAGCGCACCGGCGTCTCCTCCACGACGACCGGCTCCTCCAGTCTCGACGGGGGCAGGCCGCACGTCGTGACCCACGCCCGCGCCGGCTCGAAGCCCTCGAATCGGCCGGCGATTTCGTCATCCCACGCGAAGACCGGCAGGTCGCCGACGACGGCGGCGAGCGCGTCGAGCACGGCGGATCGCATTCGCGCCATACCGAGCGTGAGGCATTGGAGGACGAGTGCGCCGTCGTAGCGGTCGACGACGAGCCCGGCCATGCCGTCGCCCTCGCTCCACACGAGCCGCCCGAGGCGAGGCGCCACAGTGGCCTCGTCGCGAGCGGCCTCCTGACGGCGCGTTACCGCACCAGAGAGGCGGCGCTTCAGGAACTCACGATCGAGCAGCTCGTCCCTGCGCGTGAGAACCCGGCAGCACAGCGCGGGCCGCGGATTGAAGAAGCCGCGTCCGACGAACCGGCCGCTCGCGTCGACGATCGTCACCGCCGACCCCGGCGCCACGTCGCTGACGTCGGCCACGTCGCCCTTGAAGATCCACGGATGAACGCGCGCCCGGTCCTCGCGTCCGCGCTTGAGCCGCAGCACCGCGGTGGCCACACTCCGAGCTTACGCGTGCGGATGTCCTCTCGCCTGAACCCGTCCCGTTCGTGGAGCCGCGCCGCCCTGACCGAGTTCGGCTCCAGGGCTCTTCAGATCCGGCGGAGCACGACCACCATCAGCAGCGGGTGCTTCGAGCGCTCGAGCACCTGGTGAGGCTTGAAGCCGAAGAACCATTGCACGAACTCGAACCCGCCGCTGAGCGCGATGAGCGCCCGTAATTCCTGGGGAAACACCATCCGGGACAGATGGGACTGGCGATAGACGCGGCGCGTGCCGTTCTCGATCGCTTCGAGCGTCATGTGCTCGCGGAAGACCTGGCTCACCGGATCGACGTCGTTCAGCGCGGAAAACGACGCCCGAACGATGAGCCGCCCGCGGCGGCGGGACCACGACCAGCTGCGCGCCGGGTCGGTCCAGGACGACGCCATGTAGCGATCGAAGACGTAGAGCCCGCCGGGGCGCAACGCCCGGGCGACACAGCGAAGATGCGCCAGCAGCGCGTCGTTCGTCAGCAGGTGGCCCTGCGAGTCCTGCATGCAGATCGCCGCGTCGACAGGCCGGGGAAGCCTGAACCGCGTCATGTCGCCGACGCGGAGATCGGCCTCGAGCCCCTTCGCGCGAAGACGCTCGGCGAGGAAGGCGACGTTGCGTGGGGACAGGTCGAGACCGCTCATGCGATAGTCGCGCTCCGCCAGACGCACGAGATGCGGTCCGGTGCCGCACGCGATGTCCAGCACGTCCCGGACGCGCCGTCGCGCCAGCCTGGAGAAGCAGTGGACGAGGAAATCGACCTCGCCCTTGCGGTTCATGTCGAAGGCGATCTCGTAGAGCCGCGGCGCGGTGTAGTGCGAGCGCGTCGGACGCGTGCCGCGGGCCGGCGGCGTCACCGGACGTCTCCCCACCAGCCGAGCAGCGCTTCGCGAATCACCCACGACGCGGCGATGCCCGTGCGGCCCGTCGGGTCCCAGGCGTGCGCCACCTCGACCAGGTCGCCGCCGACGACGCGGCACGCGCCGAGCATCCGCACGATCTGGATCAGCTCAGGAACGCTCAGCCCGCCGGGTTCCGGCGAACCGGTGCCCGGCGCTTCGGCGGGATCCAGGACGTCGACATCGATCGTCACGTAGAGGGGATGGGCCTCGAGCTCCGGCAGGAGCCGCCGCACGACGTCGAGCGGGTGTCCCGACATGGCCGGAAAGAAGAGTGGGCGGCGGTGCTCGAATTCCTCGCGGGATCCCGTCCTCATCCCGACCTGGTAGACGCGGTCGGGGGGCAGCACGTCCATCACGCGAGCCATCGCCGAGGCGTAGTTGTAGCGCTCGCCGAGAAACTCCTCGCGCGTGTCCGGGTGCGCATCGAGCTGCAGCACTCGCAGATCCGGGATGGCATGGACGAGCGCCTCGATCACCGGCACCGTCGCGGTGTGATCGCCGCCGAGCATGAACGGAATCAGGTCGGGACGCCACCACGCGACGATCTCGTCGCGTGCGGCGTCGAGCTGTTCGCGGGGCGCCGCCCCGTCCGGGAGCTCGCAGTCCCCGAGGTCGGTCAGCGGCAGCTCTTCGAGGTCGCGGGCGAGCGCCGGGGAGTACGTCTCGATGGAATCCGACGCGGCGCGGATGTCGGCGGGGCCGGCGTCGGCGCCCTTGCGGAGATTGACGCGGCCTTCGAACGGGATGCCGTAGACGACGATGCGCGCGTCGGCGAAGGACCGGTCGCAGGCGATGAAGCGAGGAGCAGCGTCTCGCATGAGCCTCGCCGGAGGCCGGTGGCGGTGGCTAGGCCAGGTCCTCTTCGGAGAGCAGTGTGATGGCCGCGACGGCGCAGCCGACGCGCTCGACGGTGTGGTCGACGGCGAACACGCGCATCTCGCGGATCACCTCGCCGCGCACCTGGAACGCTTCCTCCAGCATCTGCTGGATCTTTTCCTCGGCGTCGGCGCGCGTGCCGGCGCCGTGAAACTCCATGATCACGCCGTTCTTACCCGGATCGTCGGGCAGCGCGTAGCCGACGGCCGCGGTGATGGCCTCGCCCGGCAGCTCGCTCGTCATCGCGGCGTACGCCGTCGGGACGAGGGCGCCCGGCTTCAGCTTCGGCAGGTCGATGATCGCGACCTCGGGAGGCACGATGCTGGAGACCTTGATGAGGTTGATGTTGCCGATGCCCGCCGCGAGCAGCGCGTTGTCGAAGGCATTGAGAGGAGTGCCGCCTTCCGCGTGCCCGGTCGCTGCCGCCGCCATCGTGACCGTCTTCGTCATTCGCCGTTCTCGCCTCCCAACCCTGAGCTCGCCCCCGATCCGCTGGCCGACGAGCGCACGCTGCCCGCGCGGCGCCGACGGATTTTCATTTCGCCACTCTACCGGCGCGTCACCCGAATGCAAGAGAAAATTTGCGTCGGAACGTGTTTTTTCCTTGCAATCGCCCACCCCCAACCCTAGAGTGAATCAGTTTTTGCCGGCGGCAAAAATTTTTTGTCGCCGTAACGGCGACGCGGAATCGCGTTGCAGGAGAGGTGCGGTAGATGATCGGACGCGAAAGGAGGGTCGGTGGATTGAACGCCTTGGGACGGCACCTGCTGCTCGAGTTGTTCGACTGCGACCTCGACGCCATCACCAACCTGGAATCCGTGAAGGGCACCCTGGTCGAGGCCGCGAAGCGGGCCCAAGCCACCATCGTCGACGTCGTCTTCCACGAGTTCAACCCGTTCGGCATCAGCGGAGTCGTGGTCATCGCCGAATCCCACCTTTCGATCCACACGTGGCCGGAGTACCGGTACGCGGCCGTCGACATCTTCTCCTGCGGCGAGACCCTCCAGCCGGAGGTCGCCGCCAGCTACCTGGTCGAGCAATTCGGCGCCGAGCGCACGTCCGTGGTCGAGGTGCAGCGCGGCATGTTACCCGCAGTCGTACAAGTGGTTCTTCGAGACGACGACGCCCGTCGAGGGCCACATGCACGCGATTGTCCGGACGGTGGTGGAGGCGCAGACGAAGTTCCAGCACGTGGAGATCTTCGAGACCGCCGCGTACGGCAAGTGCCTCGTCCTCGACGGCCGGATCCAGTCGAGCCAGGCCGACGAGTTCATCTACCACGAGGCGCTCGTGCATCCGGGGATGCTGGTGAGCGAGAAGCCGCCGACGACGGCGCTCGTCATCGGGGGTGGCGAGGGCGCGACGTTGCGGGAGATCCTCCGCTATCCGTCGATCACCCGCGCGGTCATGGTCGACATCGACGCCGAGGTCGTCGATCTCTGCCGGCGTCACCTTCCGGAGATGCACCGCGGCGCCTTCGACGATCGGCGAACGGAAGTCCGGCACGAGGACGCGCGGGCGTATCTCGAGAACACGCAGGATCGCTTCGACTACATCTCCATCGACCTGGTCGAGCCCCTCGAGGAAGGGCCCGCATGTCTGCTCTTCACCCGGGAGTTCTACACGATCGTTCGTGAGCGCCTCACGCCCGGCGGGACGGTGACGATGCAGGCCGGCATGACGAAGGTGGCCGATGAAGCGTTCTTCACCGCGCTCCATCGCACGCTCGCCGACGTCTTCCCGATCGTCCGCGGCTACCAGACGTTCGTGTCCTGCTTCGGGACCCCGTGGGGGTTCCTGCTCGGCAGCAAGAGCGTCGATCCCCTGATGCTCGACACCGCGCGCGTGGATGCGCTCATCGCGGGGAGAGTCCGCGGCGATCTCCGGTACTGGGACGGGCAGACGCACCAGCACGCCTTCTCGTTGCCGAAATTCCTCCGCACCGCGATCGAGGCCGACACGCGAGTCATCACGGACGGCCGCCCGTTCATCGTGGCGTAGGCACTGGTCACACGCTGATCCTCGGGTCGGCGTCGCCGCGGCGGAAGGAACTGCTCGCCCGGATCTGTCCCAGGTTCGTCGTGCACGCGAGCCAGATCGAGGAGCCTCTCGACCCCGGGCCGATCCCCGACGCGGTGGCCGCGCTGGCGCTCAGGAAGGCCGCCGCCGTCGCCCGGGGCGCCGCCGCGTCGGCGATCGTGCTGGGGGCCGATACGGTCGTGGTCGTCGATCAGGACGTGCTCGGTAAGCCGGCCGACGCGCGCGAGGCCCGCGCGATGCTCGGGAGGCTGCGCGGGCGCGCACACCAGGTCGTGACCGGTGTGGCGGTGATGGACTCGTCCACGGGCCGCTCGGCGTCGTCGGCCGTCACCAGCACGGTCTTCATGGAACGCTACGGCGACGCCGTCATCGAAAGCTACGTCGCGAGCGGTGAGCCGCTCGACAAGGCCGGCGCGTATGCGATCCAGGGCCTCGGCGGCGATCTCATCAACGGGCTTATCGGCTCGTACTCGAACGTGGTCGGCCTGCCGCTCGGCGAGACGCGCCGTCTGCTTTCGGCGTTCGGCGTGCCCGTGCGTTCGCCACGATAGAGCGGGCGCCGGGTTCCCTGGCGCCGACCATCATCCGGGGTATCGGGGGCCATGATGGGGCGTCCACACGCTCCCGGCGCCCGGGATGCCGTCAACGCGCGTGCTTGAGTGGCTCCAGGAAGAGCAGCTGCTGCGGCGGGGGCACGCGCACCGTGGACGGTAGTGGCAGGTGGGCGCGGACGATTTCCACCGTGTGGAGAACGGCGTCCGTCGAGACCCATCCGTCTCGCAGATAGATCGATCGAGTCGTCTCGAGACGCCGTTCGAACACGTCGCCAACTCCGACGACGGGCTGCGGCCATCGGGCGGCAAGGGCGGCCGCGGGCTCCGTGGCCAGCAGACGCTCGGCAGCCAGGACCGCGCGGAGGAAGGCCGAGAGCTCCCGGTCGCCCGGACGGCGGTCGGCCCGCACGAACACGCCGGCATTGACGGTCGGACCGCCGACCGCCTCGGCGACGGCGCGCGGCGAGGTCAAGCCGACGAGCAGCCGCGCCCGCCCGTCGCCGACGAGCTGCGTGGCCGCGGGCTCGGGCACGAAGCCCGCGTGGATCTCCTCGGCGTCGAGCGCCGCGGCGACGCCCCGCGCGCCGAACGAGCGCAGATCGACCTGCGCCGGGTTGACGTGAGCCCGGGCGAGTATGGCCATGAGCCACGCCTGTTCGGGAGCGCCGGTCGACGTCAAACCGATCCGGGTTCCGGCCAGGTCTCGCGGCGATCGGATCCGCTCGGCGTGACTCGCGTGAACGAGGAGCGCGACCGGTGGCGCGGCGGTCAGGCCGAAGATGAGCTTGGCCGTGGGGCCGCCCGGACGCTGCCCGAACCGGAGCATCGCCTCGAACGAGGTCGCGGCGATGTCGGCTTGCCCCTGCGCGAGCGCTTCGGCCGCGCCGGATTCAGCGCGCGTCGAGTGAACGTCGACCGAGAGGCCTTCGCGCGTGAAGTAGCCCTCCATCTCGGCCGCCCGGACCGGGAGATACTCGGGTGACGTCGGGGGTCCGCCAATCACCACGTGGAGCGTCTGGACGAGGAGAATGAGTCCCAGCATCGAGTCAGGCCCGATTCTCGCGCGCTGGCGCCGGATTCCCGGTCCGCCGCGCGACCGGATCAAGGCGCGCCTGCTGCGACTCTACGCCGCGCTCGAGCGACGTTTCGGCCCGCAGCGCCTGCTCGTCCCCCGGCGTCTCGATCACGTGTCCGAGACGGAGCTGGCCGGGCTGATCCGGTCGGCCGGGACGCATCGGGTGAAGGCGCGAGGGTTGAAGACCGTCACGCGCTGGCTCGGGGCCAACGTCGCCGGCCGATTCGACGGACTGCGGAGCGCGCCGCTCTCCACGCTCAGGCGCGAGCTGCTCGGCGTGTCGGGGCTCGGACCGGAAACCGTCGACGCGATTTTGTTGTATGCGGGAGGGCGGCCGGTGTTCGTCGCGGACTCTTACACGCGCAGGGTTCTCGCCCGGCACGGCCTCTTCTCCGCCGACCTCGGCTACGAAGCCGCGCGCGAGTTCCTCGAGACTCATCTGCCGTCGGACCCTCGGCTCTTCAACGAGTTCCATGCGCTCCTGGTCGCCGTCGGGAAACGGTATTGCCGCGAGATCGCCCACTGCGAAGGATGCCCGCTCCGTGGCGACCTGACGACATGGGGGGCCTCGAAGGGCCCTCCAGGCGCCGTCAGACGAACTCGGTCAGCAGATTCGCCAGGCGCTCGGCGGCGTCGGGGACCGCGAGGCTCTGCGCCCGCTCGCCCATCTCCTTGAGCCGCGCCGGCTCTCTCAGGAGCGCCAGCGTCCGCGCGCCGAGTGTCTCCGGCGTCAGCTCCGGCTGAGGCAGCACCGCGGCGCCGCCCGCACGTTCGACCAGCCGCGCATTCTGCATCTGCTCGTCGCCGCTCGCGCCCGGAAGAGGGACGTAGAGCGCGGCGAGCCCGAGCTGACAGCACTCGTTCACCGTCCCGGCGCCGGCGCGTCCGATCACGAGCGCCGCGGTCGCGTAGATGCCAGCCAGCTCCTCGTCGACGTAGGGAACGATGTGGTAACGACGTTGGAGCGCGTCCGGTAACTCGTCGCGTCGCTCCCGGAGCCAGCGAAGGTCACCGGTCGTCGGATTGTCGCCACACTGGTGGATGACCTGCGCGTGCGGGAGCAAGAACGAAAGCGCGGCGCCGACCGCGCGGTTCACGCGGTGAGCGCCCTGCGCGCCGCCGGTGACGTACACCAGCGGGAGCGCCGGATCGAAGCCGAACCGCGCGGTCGCGTCGGCGCGCGACCCGTGACGGAGCTCGGGGCGCAGCGGATTGCCGGTGCGCACGACGTCGCGGCCGAACGCGCGCGAGCCCCCGTCGAACGTCACGGCAACCCGCCGCGCCAGGCGCGCCGCGATCCGGTTCGCGAGCCCGGGCACGCTGGTCTGCTCGTGGACGACGATCGGCAGCTGCCGCGACGCCGCCGCGAGCACGACCGGCAAGGCGACGAATCCACCCGTGCCGAACACGACGCGCGGCCGGAGTCGTCCGAGGAGGCGCCGCGCGACGAGGACCCCGGCCGGGACGTTGAGCGTGAGGTCCGCCACGTTCTGCCACGCCCAGTAGCGACGTCTTCGACGCCATCACGACTGCCGATCCATGCGCACGGGATGTGGCGCTCTCTCAGGATGGAGGCGACGGCGAGGCCTGGACTCGTGTGGCCGCCGGTGCCGCCGCCCGCCACGACCACTGAAGATGCGGACGGCGCGCCGGTCTCCGTCACCCCGCGCCTCGCTCGCGATGGCGCTCGAGCGCGAGGTCGATCAGCCGGGCGATCAGCTCACGGTAGGACAGTCCCGTCGCTTCCCACATTCGCGCGTAGCCGCTCGTCGAGGTGAAGCCCGGGATCGTGTTGATCTCGTTCACGATCGGACGGTCGCCTTCCAGGAAGAAATCGACGCGCGCCATCCCGGCGCAGTCGATGGCGCGAAACGCGGCGACGGCGAGCGCGCGGATCCTTTCGGTCGCTTCCGGACTGATGGGCGCCGGCACGACGACCTGCGCCTCGCCCTCGGTGTACTTCGTCGCGTAGTCGTACCAGTCCGCGCCGTAGACGATCTCGCCGGGCAGGGAGGCGATCGGATCGTCGTTGCCCAGCACGCTCACCTCGATCTCCCGCGCGTTCACGGCGCGCTCGACCAGGATCTTGCGATCGTGCCTCGCCGCCTCGTCGAGCGCTGCCGGCAGGTCGGTCGCGGTCGTGGCCTTGCTGATCCCGACGCTCGAGCCGAGGTTCGACGGCTTCACGAAGCACGGGACACCGATCGTCTCGGCGAGCCGGCGCACGACCGTCTCGGGATCGTTTCGCCACTCGTGCCGCATCACGACCTCGTAGTCGACGACGGGCAGCCCGTGCGCGCGAAAGACGGCCTTCATGGTGGCCTTGTCCATCCCGACCGCGGACGCGAGCACGCCGGCGCCGAC
>QHRT01000127.1:16538-20284 GCA_003220195.1 Candidatus Rokuibacteriota bacterium
GCGTCCGTCTCCCGCGCCTCGACGGCTTCCGCGCGATCGGCGAGCGCCTTCCTGACCCCGCTGTAGGCGTCACCGCCCGGCAGCGCGATCCGCGCTTCGACGGCCAGCGCGCGCAGGGGATTGCCGCCGACGATCCACCGGCCGTCGCGCGCGATGCCGATCGGCACGACCGCATGCCCGTTCGCGTCGAGCGCGGCGATCACCGACGCCGCGGACGCGAGCGACACTTCGTGCTCGCCGGATCGCCCCCCGAACACGACGCCGACGCGAAGCGACGACATGCAGGCATTGTAATCGGAGGGCGCGTGCCGAGGCGCGGATCTAGGAGCGGCGCTCGGCGCGCCAGCGTCGCCACTCCGCGAGGCGACGACCGAGCTCGGCTTCCAGGCCGCGATCGGTCGGGCGATAGTACTCGCGGCCGCGAAGCGCCTCCGGCAGATGCTCCTGCTCGACGCGCGCGTCGGGCGCGTCGTGCGCGTACTGGTAACCCGTGCCATATCCGAGGTGCTTCATCAGGCGCGTGGGCGCGTTGCGGATGTGGAGCGGCACGGGCTCCGCCGGCCGCTCGGCGACGTCCTTCCGGGCGGCGTCGAACGCGACGTAGACCGCGTTCGACTTCGGCGCCAGCGCGAGATAGACCGTCGCCTGGGCGAGCGCCAGTTCGCCTTCCGGTGAGCCGAGGAAGTCGTACGCGTCCTTCGCCGCGAGCGTGACGGCGAGCGCGCCGGGATCTGCGTTGCCGATGTCCTCCGACGCGAATCGCACGAGCCGCCGCGCGACGTAGAGCGCGTCTTCGCCGGAATCGAGCATGCGCGTGAGCCAGTAGAGCGAGGCGTCGGCGTCCGAGTCACGGAGCGACTTGTGGAGTGCCGAGATCAGGTTGTAGTGCTCCTCGCCCGCCTTGTCGTAGAGCAGCGTCTTCCGCTGCGCCGCATCGCGGATCATCTCGTCGGTGACCCGGCCGGCGCGCCGCTCGGCCGCGAGCCTGACCGCGATTTCCAGCACGTTGAGGGCGCTCCGGGCGTCGCCGTTCGCGAGCCGCGCAATTCCAACGAGCGCCTCGTCGGTCACCTCCACGTGAATTCGCCCGAGGCCCCGGTCCGCATCCGTGAGGGCGCGTCGCAGGATGGTGACGAGATCCTCCTCGCCGAGCGGATTGAGCACGTACACGCGGCAGCGGGAGAGGAGCGCAGAATTGACCTCGAACGAGGGATTCTCCGTGGTGGCCCCGACCAGCACGATCGTGCCCTTCTCGACGTGCGGCAGAAAGGCGTCCTGCTGCGCGCGGTTGAACCTGTGGATCTCGTCGACGAAGAGGATGGTGCGCGGGCCCTGCCGGGCGCGCTCGGCCTCGGCGCGCGCGATCACCTCGCGGATTTCCTTCACGCCGGAGAGCACCGCGGAGAACCCGACGAACCGGAGCCCGGCGACGTCCGCCATCAGCGAGGCGAGCGTCGTCTTGCCGGAGCCCGGCGGACCCCAGAGGATCATCGAGTGAGGCTCGCTGCTCTCGATCGCGGTGCGCAGCACGCGGCCTGGGCCCAGCAGATGGTCCTGGCCCACGATCTCGTCGAGCGATCGGGGACGCATCCGATCGGCGAGCGGCGCGGCCTTCCGAGGCTCGGGTCGCGGCGCGGGTTCCCCTTCGTGCGGGAAGAGATCCATTTCAGCCGCCACGGCCGTTCCGCGCCTCGAGCCACGCCGGCAGCTGCTTGAGATCGGTGAGCCGCGCGACGGGCACGATGTTCCATCGCTCGAGATCAGCCTCGCGCGGGCGGTACGCGAGGAAGGGAATGCCGGCCCCCGCCGCCGCGAGCCCGTCGACCCACGAGTCACCGACGACCACGGCGTCGGTCATCGCGCCGAAGCGTTCGGCGACGACGCGCCAGCCATCGGGGTCGGGCTTGAGGGCGCGCATGTCGTCGCGCGTGACGACGAGATCGAAGTGCGGTCCGAGCCCGAAGCGGTCGAGGGCGACCAGGGTCACTTCGCGGGCGTTGTTGGTCCAGAGCGCCGGGCGATACCCGACGGCCTGCGCGCCCACGATGGCGTCCATCGCGCCGGGCTCGAGCCACGCGTCCGCGACGGCGCGCCGCTCGTGGTCGAGCGCCAGGTCCCAGAGCGCCGGCTCGAGCTCGGGCTTCTCGTCGCGACAGCGCGTGATCAGCTCGCCGACGCGATAGCGCTCGGTGCGCGCGGGCAGGGGACCGCACGACCGTTCGAGCAAGGCCCGCATGTCGAGGGCCATGGCCGCCAGATCGAGCGGGGAGTTGACGATGGTGTGATCCAGGTCGAAGACGCAGACGCGCACACTCCGAGGATACTCCGTTCCCTGCGTGCTACGATGGTCGGGTCATCATGAGCCGCCGTTCGTCGCTCCTCACGGCGTTCCTCGTGCTTCTCCTGACGACCTCGACGGTGTCCCCCGCGATCGCGCTCGACGAAGCCGACCGGCTGTGGCTCGTCGGCGAGCGGGCGTCTGCCGACGGTCTCGACCTGCTCGCGCGCCGGACGCTCGAGCGGTTCGTCGAACGGTATCCCGACGATCCCCGCGCCGCGCGCGCGACCATGCTCCTCGGCAAGGCCCGGCTCCGCCTCGGCGATCTCGAGCCTGCGCTCGAATCCTTCCGCACCGCGCAGAAGCTCGGGTCGGCGGCGGCAGCGCTCGAGGCGCGCTTCTGGGAGGGCGAGACGCTCTTCCGGCTCAAGCGATACGCCGACGCGAGCGCCGCCTACGAGGAGGTCCAGCGGAACGACGTCGCCGGCGCGCTCAAACCCGACGCAGTCTATGGGTACGGGTGGGCCGAGCTCGAGCTCCGGCATCGCGACCGCGCCGTCGGAGCCTTCCGCAATTTTCTCCAGGGGTGGCCCGAGCATCAGCTCGCGCCCTCGGCGACGTATCAGCTTGCGCGCGGGCTCGCGGAGAACAAGACCTACGGCGAGGCGCTGTCCCTTCTCACCGGCTTCGCCGCGAAATATCCCGGCCACAAGCTCGTGCCGGACGCGCAGTACCTCCTCGGATGGACTCGCCTCGCCGCCGGCGAGACGAAAGCCGGGCTCGCGGACTTGCGCGCCTTCGTCGAGAAATATCCGACGCACGAGCTCGTGCCCGAGGCGCGCACGCTCGCGACGCAGGCGGCGCTCAAGTCGGGAGACAAGGGCCAGCTGGCGGAAACCTACGAGAGCCTGATGGCTCAGAAGCCGCCGACGGCCGAGGCCCTCGTCGAAGCCTTCACGCTGGCGACGAAGCTGGGCAACGTGCGGGAGCGGGATGCGGCCTGGCGCCGGCTCCGGACGGAGTTCCCGGCGCATCCGTTGACCCAGCGTACCGCGCTCGATCTCGGGACGGCCGCGTTCAAGCGCAAGGACTGGAAGGAGGCGGCCAGCTTCGCGGAGGTCGCCGCACAGACCAGGGACGACACGATGAGAGCCGAAGCGTGGCTCCTCGCCGGGGAGTCCGAGCTGAAGCTGCGACACTTTGCCCCGGCGGCGAAAGCGTTCGAGTCCGTCGGCGCCGTCGACAAGGTCGAGCCCGGCGTCCGGTATCGCGCGCTCGCGGGTCTCGGCCTGGCGCGCGAGGAACAAAAAGAGCTTCGCGCGGCGCTCTCGGCGTACGAGGCGGTCGGCGCGAAGAGCCCGGATCCGGCGCTGAGGGAGTGGGCGCGCGAGCGCGCCACCGCGGTGAAATCCCGGCTCGCGAAGCCGCCGGTGGCTCCGCCGGCCGCAAAGCCGAAAGCGAAATCGTG
>QHRT01000453.1 GCA_003220195.1 Candidatus Rokuibacteriota bacterium
GATCGCGTAGACCTTGCGGCCGTCGAGCTTGTCGGCCGTGTCGAGCCTCTTCATCGGCTTGCCGGCGATCTTCCAGTCTTTCGGATCTTTGAGGGTGATCGTCTTGGGATCGGGCGGCGTCAGCTTCGCCGCGGCGGCCGCCACCTTGCCGTACGTCGTGCGGCGCCCCGAGCTCTTGTGCGTGATGACGCCGTCGGCGACGCTGACCTCGCCGACCGGCACCTGCCACTGATCCGCTGCCGCCTGGAGCAGCATCATCCGCGCGGCCGCGCCGCCGCGACGGACGTAGTCCTGCGACGTGCGGATGCCGCGGCTCCCACCGGTGCCCATCTCGCCCCAGATGCGCTTGCGCGCGAGGTTCTGGCCCGGCGTGATCGACTCGGTGGTGACCTTCTTCCAGTCGCACTCGAGCTCTTCGGCGACGAGCTGCGCGAGACCGGTGAGCGTGCCCTGTCCCATCTCCGAGCGTGCGATGCGGATCACGCACGTGTCGTCGGGCTTGACCACGACCCACGCGTTGACTTCGGGTACGGCATCCATCGCCGCCTCTGCGGACCCCGCACCGCGGGGCAGACGGACGCCGAGCGCCAGACCGCCGGCGGCGGCGGCAGAGCCGACGAGGAAGCCGCGCCGCGAAAGATCGATCTTCTTCATGTCACGCCCTCCGGCCGGCGGCCATGTGCACCGCTTCCCGGACGCGCTGGTACGTGCCGCACCGGCAGATGTTCGTCATGGCGTCGTCGATGTCCTGGTCGGTCGGCTTCGGCTTCTTGGCCAGGAGCGCGGCCGCGGCCATGATCTGCCCCGACTGGCAGTAGCCGCACTGGGGCACGTCGACCGCCGCCCACGCCTTCTGAACGGGATGGGAGCGGGTCGGCGACAGTCCTTCGATCGTGACGATCTTGTCCGTGGGCTTCACGCTGCCGACCCGGATCGAGCAGGACCGCGCGACGCCGCCGTTGATGTGGACGGAGCAGGCGCCGCACTGCGCGACGCCGCAGCCGTACTTCGTCCCCGTGAGACCCACTTGCTCGCGGAGGACCCACAAGAGTGGCGTGTCGGCCTCCACCTGCACGTCACGGACTTTGCCATTGATGTTCAGCTTCGCCATGAAGTCCCTCCGCAACTGGCTCGATTGGCGATGGTGTGACGAGCTTCGGCCGGGAACCCTGGCCTGTCAACCACGTCCTCACTCGATCAACTCGTCCGCTTGCATCGACACCGCCCGGGGAATCGTGAGCCCGAGTACCTTGGCATGTGCGACAAACGATATTCGACGCCGCGATGAGCCGACCGGCCCATTGCTCGGGAGGCTGAGGCGCAGTCCCGTCACCGCGAGAGCGGCAGTCGCGCCACCGTCACGGAGTGGGCCGGAAACGTGTAGTCGAAGCGCGCGCCGCGACGCTCGACGCGCGAGGCACGGACGTCGACCGTCTGGGGCGCGTCGAACGAGTTCATCGCGCTCACGTCCGGGCCGTTGACTTCCCAGACGTCCATCGCGCCGGTCACCGTCGCGCTGCCGAGATCGACCGTCGCCGGCAGATCCCGCTCACGATCGCGGTTGACGACGGCCAGCGTGAGTGTGCGGCCTGTCTCGTCGCACGTCGCGGCGGCGTCGAGCAGCTGGAACGGACCGAGCTCGGACACGTGGTGGATCCGTCCGACGCTCTCGGTCTCCTGCCGCGCCGGCAGATCGTACGTCTCGCCGCTGACGTGCACGTCGAGCGCGACCTCCTGCATGTGCTCGGCGTAGAGCCGCAGCGGGTGATAGATCGTCTGGAGGAAGAGGCCGGTCGGGCTCGTGAAGATCGGCGCGATCGCGTTCACCAGCTGCGCGAAGTTCGCGATGCGGACGACCTGGCAGTGACGGATGAAGCCGTTCAGGTAGGTGGCGATCGCGAGCGCGTCGGTGAGCGTGTAACGCTCCTCGACGCCGCCGACCCGATCCTCGTGGCTGCGCGTGCGGTACCACACGTTCCACTCGTCGAATGCGATCCCGATCGGATGCGCGATCCGGTCCCGCTGGCGCACGCGCTCGATCAGCGCCGCGCAGATGCGGATGGCTCGCTCGGCCTGGTGGGACTGGAAGACCGTCGCGTAATGGTCGGAGGTCCCGGTGTAGAGGTGGATGCTGTGGAAGTCGATCAGGTCGGCGAGTCCGCCCAGCACGATCTCGTCCCAGTCGTTCCACCCGTTCTGGCCGCAGGCGACGAGCTGGATCGACGGATCGGTTCGCTTCATCACCATCGCGAACGCACGCGCCTTCTTCACGTAGTCGTGCGCGTTCATGTTGCCGATCTGCCAGCTGCCGTACATCTCGTTGCCGAGGCCCCAGTACCGGACACGATGGGGCTCGGGATGTCCGTGCTGACGGCGCAGGTTCGCCCACGAGGTAGTGCCGGTCCCGTTGCAGTACTCGACCCAGGCCTGCGCTTCGTCCATCGTCCCGGAGCCCATGTTCACGCAGATGAACGGCCCCGCGCCGATGGTGCGGCAATACTCGATGAACTCGTTCGTGCCGAAGCGATTCGACTCCTCCGCGTACCACGCGAGCTCGCTGCGCCGCGGGCGCTGCTCTTTCGGACCGACGCCGTCGAGCCAGTGATACCCGCTCACGAAGTTGCCGCCCGGCCAGCGGAGGATCGGAATGCGGAGCGGACGGACCGCGTCGAGGACGTCCTTGCGGAATCCGCGCGCATCGGCGAGCGCCGAGCCCTCGTCGTAGATCCCGCCGTAGATGCAGCGCCCGAGATGCTCGACGAACTGACCGAAGATCCTCGGATCGACCGTGCCGATGCGCCGCTCGAGATCGATCGCGATCCGCGCCATCGCCCTCAGAACTCGAGCCGGTAGAGGCGGACCCACAAGTCCGGTTCCGTCGCCTTCTTGACGTTGATGCGGCCGTCGCCGTCCGGGCCCGGCAGAGGGATGGTGCGCCACAACGATGGCGTGCCGGCCAGGAGCTCGCGGAATTCTTCGGTGACCCAGATCTGTCCTGGCTCCACGTGGGGCTCGACGCGCTTGGCGCAGAGCACCGCCTCGCCGCCGGCGATGCTGACCGTGCCGTCCGTCACCTGCCGCCGCGTGTGCACTTCGCCATGATGGAGAGCGATCCTGAGCCGCGGCTGCCCGGGCGCGCGGTAGACCTCGTCGATCAGGTGACGAGCGATCTGCGCGAGCGCGACGGGATCGTCGTGGACGATCCACACCGCGTCGCCGCCGCGGG
>QHRT01000128.1 GCA_003220195.1 Candidatus Rokuibacteriota bacterium
AGCCCGGTCGTCTCGGGACCATCACACGGGAGGCGCGTCATTGCTCCGTTCCATCGAAGTCGTACGGAGGTTCGTGCTACCGCTACTCGTCTTCACGACGATCGTTGTCCTGAGCGGCTGTGGAAGCGTGTCACACGCCCTGCGTCCTGATGCCACGTCTGCCGTCCCCCTGACGTCCGCGCTCGACCCCGCTACGGCGACGTCCGCGGAGCCCCCGGCGACGTCCGCCGACCCGGCGAACACGCCGGCGACGCAGACCATCGTCGAGACACCTCCGCCTCCGGCAGCGATCGAACCGCCGACGATCAGCATCACGGCGTGGACCGACTGCGATGGGACGCTGACCTCCGAGACGGTGGCCGGCGCTCCGGCATCTCCGGCGACACCCGAGGCGACGGACGGCGCCGACGGCGCGCCGGCCGCGCTCGCGCAAAAGCCGAAGGACGAGGCGACGGACGAGTACGACGTCGAGGACTACGATCCGTGGGAGCCGTTCAACGAGAAGATGTTCGGAGCTCCAGCGGATGATCTCCAACGCGTACGACAACATCCGATTCGTTCCGCGGTTTGTGAACAGCCTGCTGCAACGCAAGTGGGGCGGCGCCGGGCGCGAGCTCTCCCGGTTCCTGATCAACAGCACCGCCGGCATCGGCGGATTCTGGGACATCGCGAAGCAAGAGTTCCACATCGAGAAGAGCCGGGAAGACTTCGGACAGACGCTCGGATTCTACGGCGTGGACGCGGGGCCGTACCTGATCGTGCCCTTCTTCGAGCCGTTCACCGTCCGGGACGTGATCGGATACGTCATCGACGGATTGATGCAGCCGCTGAACTATTTCATTCCGCTCTTTCCGGAGCAGATCGCGATGCAGGCCTTCGACAAGGTCAACGAGCGGTCGCTGAACCTCGAGCTGTTCCAGGGCTTCGAAGAGACGGTCGTGGACCTGTACAGCGCCGTGCGCCACGCGTATCTCGAGCGGCGGCGGACCCTGATCAAGGAGTAGCTTCCGGCGGGCGCCGATGCCGCGACGCTCTTCGAGATCGCGGTGGCTGGTCGTCCTGGTCCTCGTCCTCCCGCTCGGTCTGCCGTCCTGGGCTCTCGGCGCGCCAGCCGCGCCCCCGCCGCCAGCGTCACCGGCGCCGCCAGCTTCACCGGCGCCGCCAGCCTCAATGGCCGTCGCACACCCCGGCGAAAAGCTTTATCGGCAGTACTGCGCCGTCTGCCACGGCGACACCGCGAAGGGCGACGGCCCATCGGCGGCCGCGTTTGCCACGAAGCCGGCGGATCTCACGAACGGAACGTTGATGAATCCGCTTCCGAACGAGTTCCTCGTGAACGTCGTGCGTCACGGCGGCCCCGCCGAGGGGCTTTCGCCGGGAATGCCGCCCTTCGACCGATACCTGGGCGGTCAGCAGATTCGCACGCTGGTCGCGTACCTTCGCTCGCTCGCGCAGCCAGCGTATCGACCCGGATCGGCGACCACGGTCGTCACCGTGCGCGGCGCGCCGAGGCAGCCGGTGTTCTTCAGCCACCTGATCCACGCCGGCTCGTTCCGGATCCCGTGCCAGTACTGCCACGCCGACGCCCGGCGCTCGGAGTACGCGGGGTTGCCGTCGCTCGAGCGATGCCTCGGATGCCACAAGATCATCGGCGCGACCGACAATCCCGAGATCGGCAAGATCCATCAGTATCGCCAGCGCGCGGAGCCGATCCCGTGGGTGCGCGTGTTCAAGCTGCCCGAGTACGTCCACTTTCCGCACAAGCCGCACGTCCGCGCCGGGGTCGAGTGTCAACGGTGTCACGGCGCGGTCGAGCGCATGCGCGTCGTGGGGGTCGACGACGGATGGTCGCTCTCGAACGATCTCGTCAATCTCCTGGGCCTGCGACCCCGGCACCGGCCGCTGACGATGGGATGGTGCATCGAATGCCACCGCACCGAGAACCGGACGCGTCAGACGCAGGCGCCGCTCGAGTGCGTCATCTGTCATCATTGACGCGAATGGATCCGGTTCCTGACCAGCAACCATCAACCTGGAGGAGGAAGACGATGCGAAGAACGATGGCGATCTTCACGGGACTCTTGATCATGGCCGGCGTCACGGTGGGCGCGCAGGAGAAGGCGAAGACGGACAAGGACGAGCCGAAGGCGAAGTCCGGACACGAGACGATGGTCAAGAAGACCGGCGGGAGCTCGAACGCCGGCAAGATCGCGCGGGCCCAGAGCGCGGCTCCCGCGTCGGTCTCGAAGGACGCGACGATCATGGAGATGACGGCGGACAACAAAATGAACCAGCTCAAGGCCGGCACCAACGGGTGGATGTGCATGCTCGAGGCCGACGGCACGCCGATGTGTCTCGACAAGGAGTGGCAGGGCTGGGCCGACGCCTGGATCAACAAGAAGGATCCTCAGGTGAAGAGCGTCGGCGTCGCCTACATGCTGAAGGGCGACAAGGGCGCCAGCAACACCGATCCGTACGCGGAGAAGGCGACCGCCGACAATCACTGGGTGGTGAGCGGGCCGCACATGATGGTGATCGTGCCCGATCCCGCGCAGCTCGACCAGCTGCCGACCGATCCCTGGAACGGCGGGCCGTGGGTGATGTGGAAGGGGACGAAGTACGCGCACATCATGATGCCGACCTCGCCGACGCCGAAACCGGCGGCTGCGGCGAAGAGCGCCGAGAAGAAGTAGGCTACTCGGCCTTGAAGTACTTCGCCGCCGGGTGGTGGAAGACCAGCGCGGAGACGGACGCCTCGGGATCCATCATGAATCCCTCGGTGAGCTCGATGCCGATCTGTTCGGGACGGAGGACACGCCAGAGCGTCGCCTGATCCGCGAGGTCGGGGCACGCCGGGTAGCCGAACGAAACGCGAATCCCGCGATAGTGCGCGCGCAGCTTGTCGGCGATGGAGAGCTCGGGGGGATCCGGGAAGCCCCACAGCGTGCGGAGCCGGGCGTGCAACATCTCGGCGAAGGCTTCCGCGGATTCGATCGCGAGCGCCTGGAGCGCGTGCGACCGGAGATAGTCGCCGCGCTCCTTCAATTCTTCGGCGACCTCCCGCACGCCTTCCCCACACGTGACGGCGAAGAGCGCGAGATGATCGCCGGCGTCGTCACGGACGTAGTCGGCGAGACAGAGCTGCTCGCCGCCCCGTTGCCGGGGGAACGTGAAGCGGGCGGCCTCGCGTCCGTCGCGATCGCGGCGCACGATGGTCTCTCCGAGGGCGCGGGCCCTGAACCACCGATAGACGGCCTGCGCGCGGATCCACTTCTTCTCCACGACGTCGGTCTTCAGCGTCTCGATCACCTGCTCGAGCTCCCGCGCCTTCGGATCGCCGGCCGCGCGCAGGCGCGCTACGGGACCGCGGAGCCCCAGATGCTTGCCGTAGAGCATCTGGAGATTCAGGTACGGGAAGACGTACTGGAGCGGCACATCGCGCAGGACGTGCGGCTCGAGATCCGGAGGTGGGGGCGCCTCGACGTGCGGAACGCGGGGCGCCGCTGACACGACGACCGGCGTCGCCGGCGCCGTGCCTTCGGCGCCGCCACCGCCGGCCAGGTCCGCGTGCTCCTTGCGGATTCGTTCCACCAGGCGGTCGCGCGACGGCGCCGAGAAGAGCTGGTTCGCCAGGTCGAGCCCGTCCATCGCGTCCCTGGCGTAGAGCGTGATCCCACCGTACTCGGGCGCGATGCGCGTCGCCGTGAACTTCTTCGTCAGCGCCGCCCCGCCCACGAAGAGCGGGATCTCGACGCCGGCCTCGCGCAAGTCCTGCGCGGTCACCACCATCTGCTGCGCCGACTTGACCAGGAGTCCGGAAAGCCCGATGGCATCCGGCTTGTGCTGACGCCACGCGGCGATCAATTGTTCCGGCGGCACCTTGATGCCGAGGTTGATCACGCGGTAGCCGTTGTTCGCGAAGATGATCTCGACCAGGTTCTTGCCGATGTCGTGCACGTCGCCCTTCACGGTGGCGAGCACGATCGCGCCCCGCGTGGCCGATTCGGCCTTCTCCATGAACGGCTGCAGGTGCGCGACGGCCGCCTTCATCGCCTCGGCGGACTGGAGCACTTCCGCGACGATCAGCTGGTTGTCGTTGAACAGACGGCCGACCTCGTCCATGCCGCGCATGAGCGGACCGTTGATGATGTCGAGCGGCGCCGTGTCGCGGAGCTTCTCGTTCAGATCGTCGACGAGCCCGTCGCGCGAGCCCTCGACGATGTACCGGGCCAGCCGCTCGTCGAGCGTGAGCTCGCTCCGCGCGGGCGGCGCGCTCTTCTTCTCCCGAAAGTGCGCCGCGAACGCCGCCACGGGATCGGTTCCGCGCTGGAAGATCAGGTCCTCGGCGAGCTGCCGCTCCTCCTCCGGGATCGACGGGTAGCGCTGGAGCCTCTCGGTGTTGACGATGGCGTAGTCGAGTCCGGCCTTGGTCGCGTGGTAGAGGAAGACCGCGTTGAGCACCTCGCGACCCGCGGGCGGCAGACCGAACGACACGTTCGAGACCCCGAGGATCGTCTTCGCGTCGGGGAACAGCTGCTTGATCGCCCGCACGCCTTCGATCGTCTCGATCGCGGAGCCGACGTAGTTCCGATCACCGGTGCCGACCGGGAAGACCAGCGCGTCGAAGATCAGGTCGCGGGCGGGGATCCCGTACGTCCGGGTCAGGAGGTCGTAGGAGCGTTCCGCGATGGCGAGCTTGCGCGCGCGGGTCACCGCCATGCCCTGGTGCTTGTCCTCGTCGATCGTGCCGACGATCACCGCCGCCCCGTAGGTGGCGACGAGCGGCGCGACGCGCTCGAACCGTTCCTCGCCGTCCTCCAGGTTGATCGAGTTGACGATCGCCTTGCCCTGGCAGTGTCTGAGGGCCATCTCGATGACCGCGGCGTCGGTCGAGTCGATCATCAACGGAACCTTCACCCGGCGCGTCAGCTCGCGCATGAACCGGTCCATGTCCGCCGCTTCGTCGCGGTCGGGATTCGCGAGGCAGACGTCGAGTACCTGCGCACCGGCCCGCACCTGTGCGCGGCCGATCTCGGCGGCGTCCTCGAACTGCTCGGCGACGGCCAGCTCCTTGAACTTGCGCGATCCGATCACGTTCGTGCGCTCGCCGACGAACACCGGACGAACGTCCTCGTTCGGGTAGAGCACCTCGACGCCGCTGACCGCCTGGGCTTCCGAGGTGGCCGGCACGCGCGGGGAGCGACCGGCGACCAGGTCGCGGATCGCCGAGATGTGCGCCGGCGTGGTCCCGCAGCATCCGCCGACCAGGTTCACCCAGCCCTCGTCGACGAAGCGCCGGAGCTTGAACGCGAGGCTCGACGGCGTCTCGCCGTACTGACCCCGCTCGTCCGGCAGGCCCGCGTTGGGGTAGACGCTGACGAACACCGTCGCCAGCTGCGCGAGCGAGCGCAGATGATCGGTCATGAACTCGGGACCGGTCGCACAGTTGAGCCCGATCGAGAAGAGCCCGAGGTGCTGGAGCGAGACGTAGAGCGCCTCGACGCCCTGGCCCGCCAGCATCGTGCCCATCGGCTCGATCGTCGCGCTCACCATCAGCGGCAGCTCGACGTGCGCCGCGCGCAGCGCGCGCACGACGCCGATCGCCGCGGCTTTCACGTTGAGCGTGTCCTGCGCCGTCTCGAGCAGGAGCGCGTCGACCGCGCCGTCGATGAGCGCGGCGGCCTGGATCTCGTAGGCGTGCGTGACCTCGTCGAACGTGACGTTGCGCGTGACCGAGATCGAGCGCGTCGACGGACCCATGGCGCCGATGACCACGTGCGCCTCTCCCGCCGCCTCGCGCGCCAGCCGGGCGCCGGCGAGCGTGATCTCGTACGCGCGCTCGCCGAGCCCGTATTCTCCGAGGACGTACGGCGCGCAACCGAACGTGTTCGTCGACACGCAGTCGGCGCCGGCCTCGAGGTACGCGGCGTGAACACCGCGGATCACGTCGGGGCGGGTGAGGTTCAGATGCTCGTTGCAGCCCTCGAGCGCGGCGCCGCCGAAGTCGGCAGCGGCGAGCTCCGCGGCTTGCAGCATCGTGCCCATGGCACCGTCGAGGACGAGGATCCTCTCGCGGAGCGCGTCGCGAAAGTCGAGCGCACGGGGAGACGTCATCACGGTCATAGTAGCCTGAAAGCGCGGTGCCGGCTGAGCCCGGTCATCACCAGAAGGCGTCGAGAACCTCGGCAACGACATCGAAGCGGCCGAAAGACGGCATGAGGTAGACACCCGCGTACCGACGCCGGATCTCCTGCACCAATTGCTGCGCGGTTTCGATGCCAACCGCCAGCGCGCGCTCGGATGCCTGTCGCATGCGAGCCCGGATCGCTTCCGGGATCCGGATGCCGGGTACTTCGTTGTGCAGGAAGTCGGCGTGCCGCGCGCTGTGCAAGGGCAACACGCCGACGATAAGTGGGACGGGACACCCTCCCGCACGAGACAGGAAGCGATCCAGAGCTTCGAGATCGTACACGGGCTGCGTCTGAAGCCACTGCGCGCCTGCGGAAACTTTTCGACGCAACAGGCGAATTTCGCGCTCGGGGTCGTCCGCGACCGGATTCAGCGCGGCACCGACACTGAACGCGGTCGGCTCCCCGAGCCGGTTGCCGGCCGCGTCCAGACCTTCGTTGAGCCGGCGGACCACCTCGATGAGACCAACGGCCCCGACATCGAACACGGCGGTAGCGCGGGCGTAGTCGCCCGACCGCGGCGGATCTCCCTTGAGCGCCAGAATGTTCCGAATGTCGAGCGCGTGGGCGCCGAGCAAGTCTGCCTGTATTCCGAGCAGATTGCGGTCGCGACACGTGAAGTGCATGTTCACGTCCAGGCCGGTGCGCTCACGAATGAGGACGGCGGTGGGGAGCACGCCCATGCTCACGCGTCCCAGCGAGCCGTCATTGATGTCAACGAGGTCCACACCGCGATCCCTGAGGATCTTGGCTCCCTGGACCAGATGTTCCACCGAATGGCCCCGAGGAGGATCCAATTCCACGGTGATCACGAACTCTCCGCGGTCGAGCTTGCGCTGGAGCGGCGTCCGAGGGACTTGGAGCCACGGATTCGCCGTCGGTGTTGGCCCGATAACCGGCGCGCGAAAGTGTGTCGCAGGCTGACGGTGCGCTGGCGAAGCCGTGTCGATCGCCTGGCGCATTGCCGCGATGTGTTCGGGCGTCGTACCGCAGCAGCCACCTATCACCCGGGCGCCAACCTGGATCATCCTCGCGACGGACTGCGCCATGTAGGCCGGCGAAGCGACATAGACGATGCGCTCGCCGACTTGTCGCGGGAAGCCGGCATTGGGTTGAGCCGATAGTGGAAGGGCTCCCACGACCGGCTGCATCTGCTCCAGGACGTCGCAGAGGATGGTCGGGCCGACGGAACAGTTCGCTCCAACCACCTCGACCGGTAAGGTCCGCAGAATCTGGGCGACGTCGCCCGGCGTCCGGCCCGCAAATGTTACGCGTTCATCGGTGAACGCCATCTGGGCGATGATCGGAAGGTCGGCGATGGACCGAACCGCCTCGATTGCGAGCGATATCTCCACCAGATTCGAGAAGGTTTCAAGCACGAACGCGTCGACGCCGGTCTCGACGAGTGCGGTCGCTTGCTCACGAAACGCGGACCGCGCGTCGTCCGGGGAGACGGATCCTAGCGGCGCCAGGTTCCTGCCGAGGGGGCCCATGGCCCCGAGGACCCAGACTTCGCGTCTGGACCGGTCGGCGGCTTCTCGCGCCAGCACCGCGCCTGACCGATTGATCTGAACGACGTGATTCTGCACACCGTAGGGTGCAAGCTTGAATCGATTCGCACCGAAGGTGTTGGTCTCGATCAGATCGGCGCCTGCGGCGATGTACTTGGCGTGGACGGATCGGACGAGCGCCGGCTCGGAGAGGTTCAAAGCATCGAAGCACGAATCGAGGCCACTGCTCGCATATAACAGCGTCCCCATCGCGCCGTCGCACAGCCACACGCCGGTGGAGAGCGTGTCCCGCAACGATGTACCGGTTCTCATCATGCGATCGGTCGAGAGTCCGGGCGCGCCGGGCAGCGCTTCGCGGAGCCTCTGATTCAGCAACCGCCGTGCCCGGCCGCTCCTTGCGGCTGATGCGTGTCCACCGAGCCGAGGACGACTCTGAACCTGCAGACCTTCGCCACGTTTCGGTAAGCAGAGCCATTCCAGTGCGTACCGGTATCCCACTTCGAACGTCTCGGAGAATCGGGAAAAGTTCGAGTGCCCTGGAAATTCAGATGCCAGCCATAACGTCGACCGCGGGGCGAAAATGTGGCACGATTCATGTACAGGGGTCCCCTGTTTGACCTTCTCGACCCGGGGGCAACCGTGTACGCGAAGAATCGCGAGCGCGACATCGACCAGGGCTCTTTAAGGTGGCCAGGGCTTATCGGCGGCCGGCTCGGACATTTCTTGCTGAACACGATTGGTGGTAATCGCGACAGGCTCGGCGCACCGACGGTGTACATGGGCCGGAGCAAGCTCGAGACTCTTCTCGGCGCCGAGATCTGGACACTGATCAGGGACAAGGCCGTACTCGATTTTGGCTGCGGCGATGGCGGGGATGCCGTCGCAATGGCGAAGCATGGGGCGAGACGAGTGATAGGTCTCGATATACGCGAAAACATTTTGAATGCCGCAAGATTGACGGCGAATCAAGAAGGCGTCCAGGACCGCTGCGTGTTCACAACGACGACGACAGAGAAGGTCGACGTCGTCGTTTCGATGGACGGATTCGAGCACTATGCAGATCCCATGGGAGTGCTTCACACCATGAGGGCGCTGCTGCGCGAGGACGGCGTTGCACTCGTGAGTTTCGGGCCGCCGTGGTTCCATCCACTGGGGGGACACCTTTTCTCGGTATTCCCATGGGCGCACCTGCTCTTCACCGAGCGTTCGTTGATCCGATGGCGCTCGCAGTTCAAATCTGACGGCGCCCGACGCTTCTCCGAAGTTGCGGGTGGTCTCAACCAGATGACCATCCGCCGCTTCGAGCGATTGCTTCGGCATAGCGACTTCAGCGTCGGGACGTTCGAGGCTGTGCCAATCCGACAGGCGCGCCTGTTTCATGGCGTGCTGACCCGCGAGTTTCTGACGGCGGTCGTACGCTGCCGACTGCGCCCTCGCGCATCGTCCGCCCAATACGCGGCTGAGCCTGCCCGCGTCGGCGTAGCGTGACATGTGCCTCGGCATGAGTAGGTCCAGCCGCTAGTTCCCAACTCACCTGCCGAACGAGACTAACGTACCGGCCATCCAGGCGTTTCAACCGGAGGGAGGGGATCGGGCCAGTACTACAACCTAAAAGTCGTCCCGAACCACTGCTTCCCCACTCCAGGCAACAACGTCGTCTGCATCTCCAACAACGATCTGGTGGCCGACCGGTACAACGGCACGGAGCTGTTCAATTCGAGCATGACCTTCGTCAGACAGATCACGATCTTCCAAGGACATGCCGATGTTGGTCGTGACATCAAGGTGACGAGGTCCTCGTGATCGTCGCGAGCCGAGATGGTGCGCCGGCTGGTGGCTGTACGACGAGCGGGCTGGAGAAGGTCCGCTTGAGCGACAGTCAGAAAACCTGCTTGCTTCCCCTGTACTGGGGCGAAACGAGACACGTCAGCATTCGAAACACGAGCGGGTGGGTCGCCACGGAGAATACGGACGAGAATTCCCCGAGCACGGCGGACGTTCCGGCCCCCACCACACCGGTTAGCCGGCAACAGCGTTGGGGTGTCGACTACAACGAAGTCATCCTCGTGAAGCTCGACGGCAGCCAGGCGTGGCGGCTCGCTCCCCATCGTAGCCGGCGCGTCGACGATTACTGGCACCAGACGAGGGTCGCGATGAGCCGAGAGGGGCAGTATCTCGTGTTCGACAGTAATTTTCGGCTGTCGCCAACCGCGAGCGACACCGACGTCTATCTCATCAAATTGAGGTAGGCACGCGCACGCCGATCCGACAGGGTCCCGTCACAGTTCATTCCGGTGGGCGGTCCGGTATGGCACCGACCGCCCACCGCGTCGCCAGGCGGGCTTCTACGCCTGATGGAGTGCACGCGTGGTTCGCTCCCTGACGAACGCAGTGCGATTCCGAAGTCGCCTTGACCCGATCAGCGAGCGTCGTTGAGTCGAGAATGTAATGAATCGTCGACGTAGCGGTCGCGAATGGCTGCTGCATCCGTCTACCCGGTTCGCGCAACAGCATCTCCGCTTTACCGACCATGATGCAGGCACAGCCGTGGCGGCATGTACCTGGTGCGCGCGGCAACGCGGCTCGCCTGTCGCTCGCGGCGTGGCACGTTTTCTGAACACCTCACGAGAGATGTTCGACCCCTTCCGTCGCTCGGAGGAAATCTTGTCTGTGAGTCCCGTACGTCTCGGCGGTAGTGCGGGTCGATGTCCTTCACGGTTTCGTACCACGCTGGGGCTCGGCCTGCTGGTGATCGTTGGTTGGCTCACGTGCCTGGGAACCGTTAGCGCCGACGGTCTGGCGAGCGCGATGGCGCCGAATTGCGGCCTAACCGACAACGCGGTCCACGTCACTCCAATGTACGACGCGCAGCGGACGCCGGACTTCGGGACCTCGTACGTCGACCCGGTCTTCGGATGCTCGGTACGCCGCATCAGCGATGGCATGACCCAGTTCGGTGTCGGAGTCCATCACCAGTACTCCCTCGTCTCTCCGTTCAACGCCGACACGAGCCGGGTGTTATTGGGCCAGGCGACGGGCGATCAGTACGTGGTCGACCTCGACGGCAACATCATCGTGACGCCCGAGAGGCTCGCTCTGACCGACGACAATCAGCCGCTCTGGAGTCCCGTCGCCGCGTCGCGGCTCTATTACGTCGGCGGCAATCAACTCATGACGTACGACATCGACAGCGGCGAGCGCCAGACGATCGCCGTGTTCTCCGACTACGAGTGGGTGGGCTTCAGCCGGTACGGCAAGACCGACATCTCGCTCGATGGCGATCACGTCGTCATCGTCGGGACCCCGCCCGGCAGCGCGACGCCAACGACGATTCACCTCTACGCGATCGGAACGAACAGCCTCAGTCCCGGATTCACGCCGCCGGCCGGGTTGGAGCCCAACTACTGCACCGTGACGCCGGGGAACAACGTCGTGTGCATGTACACGGACGAGGGCGCGGAGCGCTACCAGGGCGTCGAGCTGTTCGACGGGAACATGACGTTCGTGAGACAGGTGATCTCGTTCCAGGGACACGCGGACGTCGGCCGCGACGTGAATGGCGACGAGATCATGGTCATCGTGGGCGGTGACGACACCGAGCCCGCGGCCGGATGCGAAGTGAACGGGATCGAGAAAGTGCGCCTGTACGACAGTCAGAAGACCTGCTTGCTGCCTCTCGGTGTGAATGACGGCGAGTCGACGCACGTCAGCCTCCGGGACGTGTCGGGAGATCCCTGGGTGGTGATCGAGAATACCGACCTGAGCCCGCAGAGCACCGCGGCCCTACCCGCGCCCGGTGACTGGCAGGAGCGCTGGAGCGTGTACGACAACGAAGTGGTCTTGCTCTCGCTGGACGGGAGCCGCGCGTGGCGGCTCGCACACCACCGGAGCCGCTGGCTCGGCGAGTACTGGTACCAGCCGCGAGTCTCGATAAGCCGGGACGGAACGTATGTCATCTTCGACAGCAATTTCGGGCTCGCGCCGAGCCCGGACTACACCGACGCTTACGTGATTCGTCTCAAATAGGCGCGCCGGGCACCGCGCTCCGCCGCTCCGTTCCTGGTTCGGCGCTCCGGCCGCCACCGTGTGATCACGGTATAGTGTCCGGCATGACGACGACAGGTCGCGCTGCTCGGTGATCTCGGCGCGGACGTGGTGAAAGTCGAAGACCCCGCCGTCGGCGACGAATCGCGCACGTGGCCGCCGCACCGCGACGGCGAGGCGGCCGGCTACCTGGTCAACAATCGCAACAAGCGCGGGATCGCCGTGGATCTGAAGGCCCCGGACGGGGTGGTGATCGTGCGGCAGCTCGCGCGGCGCGCGGACGTCCTCATCGAGAACTTCCGCACGGGCACGATGGAGGAGTTCGGTCTCGGGTACGAACGGCTCGCCGCCGACAATCCCGGCCTCGTCTACGTCTCCGTGTCGGCGTTCGGTCGCACGGGACCGCGCGCGCAGGGCGCCGGCTACGAGGCGTTGATGCAGGCGTTCTCCGGGATCATGTCGATCACGGGGGAACCCGACGGCGCGCCGGTCAGGTGCGGCGTCTCGTTCCTCGATCTGACGACGGGGATCCTGTGCGCGCTGGGCACGGTGAGCGCGCTGCACCATCGCGCGCGCACCGGCCTCGGCCAGCGCGTGGACGGCTCGCTGCTGGAGACCGCGGTCGGCTTGCTCAACTTCCAGGCCGCGGGTTATTTGCTAGCCGGCGTTGTTCCCAAGCCGCTCGGTTCGGCGCATCCCGCGCTGAGCCCCTACCGGAACTTTCGTTGCCGGGACGGGCAGTGGGTCTTCATCGCAGGCGCCAACGACCGCCTGTGGCGACGGCTTACCGGCGCGCTGGACCTCGCGTGGATGGCTGATGATCCCCGATTCAGCATCAACGTGGAAAGGGTGAAAAACCGCAAGGAGCTGGAGACGCTCGTGGGCGACGCGATCGCACGGTCCGATCGCGAGCCGCTCTTGAAAAAGCTCGAGGAGGCCGGGGTGCCGGCAACACCTGTCAACACCGTGGACCAGGTTCTCGATGACCCGCAAACCCTCTCACGATCCGTGATCAGACAGATGGAGCATCCGAAGCTCGGCGAAATCCCCGTCATCGGGATGCCGGTGGGCTTTTCCCGCATGGAGCCGGGAATCCGGCGTCACGCCC
Organism: Candidatus Rokuibacteriota bacterium; assembly: GCA_003220195.1. Classification (GTDB taxonomy): domain Bacteria; phylum Methylomirabilota; class Methylomirabilia; order Rokubacteriales; family CSP1-6; genus AR8. Next base: position 12,852 of record QHRT01000128.1, read on the forward strand.
CGGCGCGCGGTGAGCACACCGACGAGGTGCTGACCGAGCTCGGCTACTCGCGGGACACGATCGCCGATCTCCGCGCCCGAAAGGTGATCGCCTAGCCTTTTCTCTCCAGGCTGGGCAATCCCTTGCCCAGCAGCGCGACGCCCACGCTCCACAGAACATGATCCGCTATGCCCGCGGGTCGGCACCCTTGTTGCTCCCCTCGGACACTCGTTTTCAGCGTGCGGATCACCGCCAGGGAGGGGTGCAGCATGGGGACTCAGTCGCCGCCGGCATGGTCGCTGATCCTCGCCGGAGGCGACGGCTTGCGCCTCCGGCCCTTGACGATGCAGATCGCCGGCGACGCGCGGCCCAAGCAGTTCTGCCCCATGCTCGACGGGGAAACGTTGCTCGATCGCACGCGTCGCCGGGCGAGCTTGATCTCCCGCCCCGACCGCCAGGTGATCGTGGTGACCCGCACCCATGAGTCGTATTACGGCGCCCTCGCGAGCGAGCTCTTCCCGGATCGGCTCGTCGTGCAGCCTGGCAATCGCGGCACGGCGCCCGGGATCCTCTATCCGATCCTCCGGATTTCGGAACTGGCCGGAGACGTTCCCGTCGCCATCCTGCCGTCCGACCACTACGTCTCCGACGAGGAGATCTTCGCGGGCTACGTCCGCGCAGCCATATCGGTCGTCGAGGAGCAGCAAGAGATCGTGGTGCTGCTCGGGATCGAGCCGCACCATCCGGAACCGGAGTACGGGTGGATCGAGCCGGACGCCGTGCCGTTACCGGTCGGCGGCGAGCCGGCGTTCCCGATCCGGCGCTTCTGGGAAAAGCCTCCTGATCCTGTGGCCAGGCGGCTGCTCGAGCGCGGATGTCTCTGGAACAGCTTCGTGATGGTGGGCCGGGTCAGCGGGTTTCTGGAGCTGATCCGCCATACGGCGCCGGACGTCATGGCGGTCTTCGAGCGAGCCCGGGCCACACTCGGAACGGCGTCCGAAGCAGGGACCATCGAGCGCGCATACGCGTCGCTTCCGTCGGTCGGCTTCTCCGAACGCGTGCTCGTCGGCGGATGCGAGCGGCTCGCAACCATCAAGGTCAAGGGGGTCGAGTGGAGCGACTGGGGGGGCGCGGGCCGCGTCTTCGCCTCGCTCGCCAGCGCCGGCCACCGGCCTTCGTGGATGGGAGGCATTGACCTTGCGCCGCGGTAACATCGGATACATGGAGGCCCGGGAACGGATCGAGACCGGCGCGGCGGGGCCGAGACAGGCGATCCTGATCGTCGAGGATGACACGGATACCCGGCAGGCCCTCGGCGAGTACCTGAGCACCGTCTTCCCGGAAGCCCGGGTGCTGATGAGCGAGTCCGGCGAGGCCGGGCTCGAGCTGGCGCTACGCACCCGGCCCAACGTCGTCATCCTCGACCTCCGCCTGCGGGGAATCCACGGGTTCGAGTTCGCCGAACGGCTCCGTGCCGACGGGACTGGCTCCGCCGTGTCCATCGTGGCGTTGACCGGCGACATGAGCGCCGATACCTTGATGAAGGCCGAAGCGGCGGGCTTCACCGCGTTTCTCCGGAAGCCCGCCGACATGGATCGCCTCGAGACCGTGGTGAGACCTCTTCTGGAGCCGCGGTCATGACGTCGAGCTCGATCGGAGAGGAGACGCACGAAGCCCTCGATCGCGTGGGTCCAGACAGACGATGCCCTGCGCGCCCTGGCCGATCGCCTCGGCCGCGCAGCTGAGATCGCACTCGACACCGAGGGCGACAGCCTCCACCACTATCCCGCGCGCCTGTCCCTCCTGCAGCTTGCAGCCCCCGACGGGGATGTCGCGCTCGTGGATCCGCTCGCCGTCGCCGACCTGGCTCCGCTCGCTCCGCTGTTCGCCGATCCCGCGATCGTGCTCGTGGTCCACGCCGGCAGCAACGATCTCGCCGAGCTGAAGTCCCGGTACGGGTTCACCTTCGCGTCGATCTTCGACACGTCGATCGCGGCACGCTTGCTCGGGGCGCGCGAGCTCGGCCTCGAAGCGTTGCTGGGAACGTTCCTGGGCGTGACGCTGCCGCCGTCGAGACAGCGCGACGACTGGTCGGCGCGGCCCTTGACGCCGGCGCAAGAGACGTACGCGGCCGCCGACGTCGAGCACCTGTTCCCGCTGAAGGCGCGGCTCACCGAGGCGTTGATGGCCCGAGGTCGGCTCGGCTGGGCCAAGGAGGAATGCGAGGCGCTCGCCGCGCAACCGGCACCCGATCGCACGCTGGATCCGCAGGCCTTCCTCGGTGTGAAGGGCGCGCGCGACCTTGGTCCGCGCGCGCTCGGCATCCTGCGTGAGCTGTATCAGGCGCGGGAGCGCTCCGCGCGGGCGTTCGACCGGCCTCCGTTCAAGATCGTGTCCGACGAGATGCTGCTGGCGATCGCGATCACGGTGCCCGCCGATCCGGCCGCGCTCGCACGCGTGCCGGGCGCCACACCGCGGATGGTGGCGCGCTGGGGCCCGATGCTGCTCGACGCGGTCGCGCGAGGGGAGCAGCTCCCGGGAGCCGATCTTCCTCGCATCGAGCGGGGCTCCCGACCGCCGGGCTCCGCCGCGGCGAAGCGACGAGCCGAGAAGCTCAAAGCCTGGCGCACCGCGGCCGCGACGCGCGAAGGGCTCGATCCCGGCGTGCTACTGCCGAACCGTCTCATCGGCGCCATCGCGGACGCCGGTCCCCGCACCGTCGACGAGCTTCTCGCGGTCGACGGGGTCCGCCGCTGGCGCGTCGAGGCGTTCGGACCGGAGCTGCTGCTCGCGGTCACTCCGTGACTCCTCGCGGTTCACCTCGTGGACGCCGCATCGCTTCCGTCCCGGAGTAGGATCAGAGGGTGATGGCTGAGCGCGACGGATGGCGCGAGAACCTTGTGGGTGACGATCCGGGACTGACGCGCGTTCTGCGGGAGTCGGCGACGATCGCCGTGCTCGGCGCGAAGGCCGCGCCGGGAGAGCCCGCGTACTACGTCCCGGCGTACCTGGCCGCGCACGGCTACCGGATCTTCCCGGTGAACCCGACGATCGCCGGACGCGAGCTGCTCGGCGCGTCCGTCGTCCCGACGCTCGCGGATCTCGAGGGGCCGGTGGATACGATCGAAGTCTTTCGACGGCCCGAGTACCTTGTGGGCCACGCACGGGAGATCCTGGCCCTCGCATGGCGGCCCCGGGTCGTCTGGTTCCAGCTGGGAATCCGGAACGACGTCTCCGCCGAGCTCCTCGCGCGCGCGGGAATCCGCGTGGTCCAGGACCGTTGCATGATGCCCGAGCATCGACGCCTTCTCGGGCGCGTCCGCGGGCCCCTCGGAGACGCTCATGGCCGGTGAATACGCGTTCGTGATGAAGGACCTGCGCAAGGTCGTCCCGCCGAAACGGGAGATCCTGCGCGGCATCTGGCTGTCGTTCTTCCACGGCGCGAAGATCGGCGTGCTCGGCGCGAACGGCTCCGGCAAGTCGTCGCTGCTTCGCATCATGGCGGGCGCCGACGACGATTTTCTCGGCGAAGCCTTCGCGGCCGACGGCCTGCGCGTGGGCTACCTGCCGCAAGAGCCGACGCTCGATCCGGCCAAAGACGTCCGCGGCAACGTCGAGGACGGCGTGGCGGAAACGCGCGCGCTGCTTCGACGCTTCGACGAGGTGAGCGCGAAGCTCGGGGAGGATCTCGCGCCCGAGGCGATGGAGAAGCTCCTCGACGAGCAGGCGAGGCTGCAAGATGCGATCGAGGCCGCCAGCGCGTGGGAGCTCGACCGCACGGTCGAGCTCGCCATGGACGCGCTTCGCGTGCCGCCCGGCGACGCCGACGTCCGTACGATCTCGGGGGGCGAGCGCCGGCGCGTCGCGCTCTGTCGCTTGCTCCTGTCGAAGCCCGACATGCTGCTGCTCGACGAGCCGACGAATCATCTCGACGCCGAGTCCGTGGCGTGGCTCGAGCGCTTCTTGAAGGAATACGCCGGCACGGTCGTCGCCGTGACCCACGATCGGTACTTCCTCGACAACGTCGCCGGCTGGATCCTGGAGCTCGACCGCGGTCACGGGATCCCGTGGGAAGGTAACTACTCGTCGTGGCTCGACCAGAAGCAGGCCCGTCTGGCGCGGGAGGAGAAGGCGGACCTGGCGCGCACGAGGACGCTCGAGCGCGAGCTCGAGTGGGTACGGATGGCGCCGCGCGCGCGCCACGCGAAATCGCGCGCACGGCTCCAGGCCTACGACGCGATGGCGGCCGAGCCGTTCGAGCGGCGAGCCGGAGGACTCGAGATCGCGATCCCGCCCGGTGCCCGTCTCGGCGATCTCGTCGTCGAGGCCGAACATCTCTCGAAGGGGTACGGCGAGCGGCTGCTCCTGGACGATCTCTCGTTCGCGCTCCCGCGAGGCGCCATCGTCGGCGTCATCGGGCCGAACGGCGCCGGGAAGACCACGCTCTTCCGCATGATGGTGGGCGCGGAAACGCCGGATGCCGGGACGCTGCGCGTCGGGGAGACGGTGAAGTTCGCGTACGTCGATCAGAGTCGCGACGTGCTGGACCCGACGCGGACGGTGTGGGAAACCGTCTCCGGCGGCGAGGACGTGCTCGACGTCGGCGGTCACCCCGTCCAGTCGCGCGCCTACGTCGCGTCGCTCAACTTCAAGGGGACGGACCAGCAGAAGCGCGTCGCCGAGCTGTCCGGTGGCGAGCGCAACCGGTTGCACCTGGCGCTCGTCCTCCGGGCCGGCGCGAACGTGCTGCTGCTCGACGAGCCGACCAACGATCTCGACGTCGATACGCTGCGTGCGCTGGAAGATGCGTTGCTGGAGTTCGTGGGCTGCGCCGTTGTGATCAGCCACGACCGGTGGTTTCTCGATCGCATCGCGACCCACGTGCTCGCCTTCGAGGACGACGGTCGGATGGCGTGGGTCGAGGGGAACTACGGCGACTACGAGGCGGATCGGCGGCGACGGCTCGGCGCCGCGGCCGACCAGCCGCACCGGATCCGCTACAAGCGCTTGCCGCGGTGATCGAAGCCGTCGCCGCGCGAATCGCGCGGGCGCGTGCAGAAGATCAGCACGTTCTCGCCCTCGCGCTTCACGCGGATCGACCACACGTCGCGAAAGAGCGGCCGCACCGTGGCCGCCACGCGGTGCGCGTCGCGTCGCCAGTGACGGTTGAGGACCAGCGTGCCCCGGCGGGACACGAGCGCGGCGAGCGAGCGCGCGAGGTCGATCGCGCCGTCGACCTCGAGACCATAGGCCGCGTCCTCCATCACGAAATCGAACCGGCGCCGGAGCCGCGCCAGCCCGGGGATCAGCTGCGCGGCCTCGCCGCAGCAGAACTCGATTCCCGAGATCCCGTCCAGGCCGAACCAGTCGGACGCGATGTCGACGATCGCCGGATCGCGCTCGATCACGGTGATTCGACGCGGCGACGAGATCTGGCGGAGCAGGTGGAGCTGCGTGCCGCCGCCGAGGCCGACGAAGAGCGCTGAAGGCCGTGGCGGCAGCGCGAGGCCTTCGAGAGCCTTCCACCAGTATTCGTGCTTCACCCGCGACCAGTCGCCATTCCGCGGATAGATGGAGAGGATCTCGCCGGCGACGACGAGCCGCCGCTCGCGCAGATCCTCGATGACGCGTATCCGCCCGGACATCTCCGAATTCACTTCGAACACCGTCCGCGATCTCTTCATTGTTTTTCGAAGAAGGTCTTTGACACGGGCCGCAGGCGCTTGGCGCCCGTCGGCCGGGGGAGTCTGAGGGGGGCGTAGCTCCCCTCAGCTCAGACTGGCGAAGCCCCCCTCCGAGCTAGCGTGGCTGCATCCGAATCGCCCCGTCCAGCCGGATCGTCTCGCCGTTCAGCATCGCGTTCTGGACGATGTGGAGCGCGAGTGCCGCGTATTCCGCCGGACGCCCCAGGCGCTGCGGGAAGGGAATCTGTTTCGCGAGCGACGCGCGGATCGCCTCGGGCAAGGTGCCGAGGAGCGGCGTATCGAAGATGCCCGGGGCGATCGTCATGACGCGGATGCCGAACTCCGCCAGGTCGCGCGCCACCGGCAGCGTCATGCCGACGATGCCGCCCTTGGACGCGGAGTACGCGGCCTGACCGATCTGCCCGTCGAACGCCGCGACGGAGGCGGTGTTGATCACCACGCCGCGTTCGCCCTCGGCGTTCGGCGTGTTCTTCGCCATGTGCGGCGCGGCGAGCCGGGTCGCGTTGAACGTGCCGATCAGGTTCACCTGGATCACGTACGCGAAGGCGTCCAGCTTCGCCGGACCTGATCGCCCGAGCGTCTTCATGGCCGTGCCGACGCCAGCGCAGTTCACGAGCACGTTCAGCGAGCCGAGATGGCGCACGGCGGTGTCGAGCGCGCTGCCGAGCTCGTCGGCGCTGGTCACGTCGGCGGCGGTGAAGATCGCCGCGTCGCCGAGAGATTTCGCGACGTCGTTCCCCGCCGACGCCGGACGATCGAGAATCGCGACGCGGCTGCCGGCCGCGACCAGGGCTTCCGCGGTCGCGCGACCCAGACCCGAGGCTCCTCCCGTCACGACCGCGCCCACCGAGCGAAGATCCATGGTCCCGTTCCTCCCGAGCTTCGGATTGTAGCCCACAATGGCTATGCTCTTGCCCGGTTCGACCATGCGCACCCCGTACACTCCAACGCACGGGCGACGGATCCTCTGTGTCTTTCCGCGGTACGCGCGCTCCTTCGGCACGTTCCAGCACGCGTATCCGCTCTTCGGCGGCCGCATTCGCGCGTTCATGCCTCCTCAAGGCCTTCTGGTGATCGCCGCGTATCTTCCGGACGCGTGGGACGTCAGGTTCATCGACGAGAACTCGCGGCGCGCGAGCGACGACGACCTTCGCTGGGCCGACGCGGTGTTCACGTCGGGCATGCACATCCAGCGTTGCGAAATCCTCGACCTCACGCGGCGCGCCCACGCGCACGGCCGGCCGGTCGTGCTGGGGGGCCCGTCCGTTTCCGGGTGTCCCGAGTACTATCCCGACGTCGATCTCCGGCACGTCGGCGAGCTGGGTGACGCGACCGATCGGGTGATCGAGTGGGTCGATACCCACACCGGGCAGCCGCCCGCACCGCTCAGCTTCGTCACGGAAGAGCGCCTGCCGCTCGCCGCGTTCCCCGTGCCCGCGTATCACCTGGTGCCGATGCGCGAGTACTTCATCGCCACGATCCAGTACTCGAGCGGCTGCCCGTACGCCTGCGAGTTCTGCGACATCCCGGCCCTCTACGGCCGCAATCCTCGGCTCAAGTCAGCGGAACAGGTTCTGACCGAGCTCGAGCAGATCACGGCCGCCGGCGCCCTGGACGTCTACTTCGTTGACGACAACTTCATCGGCAACCAGAAGGCGGCGCTCGAGCTCTTGCCGCGGCTGGTCGAGTGGCAGACCGCCAATCGGTACCCGCTCCGCTTCGCCTGCGAGGCCACGCTGAATCTCGCGAAGAACGAGCGCGTGCTCGAGCTGATGCGCGAGGCCGGGTTCCAGACCGTCTTCTGCGGCATCGAAACGCCGGAGCCGAGCGCGCTCCGGTCGATCTCGAAGGACCAGAACCTCAGGATGCCGCTGCTCGAGGCGGTGCGCCGGATCAACGACCACGGGATGGAGGTGGTCTCGGGCATCATCCTGGGCCTCGACACCGACAGCCCGGAGACCGCCGATCGCATTCTGGAATTCGTTCGCGCGTCGCGCATTCCGATGCTGACGATCAACGTGCTGTACGCCTTGCCGAAGACGCCTCTCTGGCGACGGCTCGAGGCCGAGAGCCGCCTGCGGCCGGACGGGGCGCGCGAGTCCAACGTCGAGTTCAAGCTGCCCTACGAGACCGTGATGGCGATGTGGCGGCGGTGCATCAGCGCGGCGTACGAGCCGGCGGCGCTCTACGAGCGCTTCGCGCACAACGTCGTCCACACGTTCGCGCGACGACAGCGGTACCCGGTGAGCGCGCACCGCGCGTCGTGGACCAACGTCGCGATGGGACTCGGTCTCGTCGGCAGGCTGGTGTGGCGGATCGGCGTGCGCGGCGATTATCGCGGCACGTTCTGGAGGTTCGCGCTAGGGCGTCTCGGCTCCGGTGATCTCGAGGGGCTGATCCACGTCGCGGTCGTGAGCCATCACCTGATCGAGTTCACGCGCGACTGCTTGCGTGGCGCCGGCGAGTCGTCGTTCTACGCACCGACGCCCGCGACGGGGATGCGGGCGGGCGCCGTGTCGGCCGATATCGCGATGCCGCGCCTTCCGCTCGTCCCGGCCGGCTCCGGCGAGAGCGACGAGGCAGCCGAGCTCCACGCACGCACCTCGCACACCGCCAGCCGCTGAGCGTGGTCAGGCGGCCTCGCCGGTGTGCGCCCAGAAGTCGTCGTCACGCTCGTTCGGCGCGAGCCGCGGCGGGACCTTTCCACGGTGGAAGAAGTCGCACATGATCCGATTCGCCACGGCCCAGTCGTCGCCGTATACGCAGTGATGATGCGGGCACAGCGCGGCATCGCCCGAGAGCTGCAGTCCACACGAAGCACACAAGCTCATGCCGTACCCAAGTGCGAAGCGCATGCCACATCGATGGTGTGCCATTTCGCGCTTGTTCGAGCCAGTGTCGTGACGTAGAGTTCCCGGGTCGGACTTCCGGGCGACAAGGAGTGCGCATGCGCGCGTGGTCGTGGGTCGCGTTTTTCGTGGTGTGTAACATCGTGGGCGTCGAAGTATTCAAGGCCGCCATGACGCTGCCGGTGGAAGACGCGTTCGTCCCCCGCATCCTGTGCGTTCCGCTGGTCGGGTTGACCGCGTTCGGTGCCACGCGCGTGATGACCGCGTGGACCACGCGTAAGTAATTCCTCTCCTGACGCAGATCGTACACTCCTCTGCGGGTCATCCTGGCACCCGTCGTGCACTGACGACCATCGTCCGGGCGCGACCGTTCGCGCGCCCGTGGAAAGGAGTTGCACGATGGACGTCCTGCTGTGGATCGTCTTCGGTCTGGTCGTCGGGATCGTGGCGAAGCTCCTCATGCCAGGCCGCGATCCCGGCGGTATCGTCATCACGATCATCCTCGGAATCGTGGGCGCGATGCTCGGCGGCTGGATCGGTCGGGTCATGGGGCTCTATCGTGAAGGCGAAGCCGCCGGGTTCCTGATGGCGGTGGTCGGCGCGATCGTGATCCTCGCGCTGTACCGGTTGGTCCTGCCGGGTCGCAGTCGCCTCTGAGGAGAATGGGGGCCGCGAACGGCCCCCATTCTTTCCCCCCGACGTCGGGGGCGTCCTACATCAAGCTGCGCAGCGGACGGGCCAGGAACTCGAGGAACCGATCCGTGATCCCGCGCGCGCGCCACCCGCGATAATCGACCTTGCGCGAATAGCGAAGATCGTCCGCGAACACCTGCTCCAGGCGTCGTCCCAGCGCTGCGCTGTAGATCACCAGATTCAGCTCGTCGTTCAGCGCGAACGACCGGTTGTCGAGATTCGTGCTCCCGACGGTCGACCACACCCCGTCCACCACCATCATCTTCGCGTGGAGCAGCGCCGCGGCGTATTCGTGGATCTCGACACCGGCGCGCAGCATCCGGCCGAACCGGGCGCGGCTCGCCTGGCGCACCAGGTTGTGATCGATCGCGCCGGGGACCAGCACCACCACCTTCACGCCGCGACGAACCGCCGACGTCAGGGTGTCCGCCATCGTATCGTCGAGCACGAAGTAGGGATTGGTGATCAGGATCGATCGCTGGGCGGACGCCATCGCCAGCAGGAACGTCGTGTACATCCCGAAGCTCCCGCCTTCGGGAGAGCTCCGCACCACCTGCGCGTACACCTGGCCCTTCGGCGGAAGCGGACGTGGGAAATATCCCTCGCCGCCGAGCACGATGCCGGTCGCCTCCAGCCAGTTCTCGGCGAACGCGCCCTGCAGATATTCCACCGCGGGGCCCTCGACCCGGACGTCCGTGTCGCGCCAGTGATTCTCGGTTCGCCCGTTTCCCATCCACTTGCGGCTGACGCCCGAGCCCCCGGTGAAGCCGACGCGCCCGTCGACGACCAGGATGCGGCGATGATTCCGGTTGTTCGCGTTGCGGAAGATCGTGCGGGTCAGCGGGCGGAACAGCGCGAGCTGGCATCCCGACCGGCGAAGCGTCTCGATGTACTCCGCGGGCATTGACAGCGTGCCGAAGGCATCGAGCAGCACGCTGACGGCGACCCCGCTCCGGCACCGTTCCGCGAGCGTTTCGGCGAGCTCTCTCGCGACCGGCCCGTCTTCGTAGAAGTACTGTGCGTAGGTGATCGTCTTTTCCCCGGCGCGAATCGCGTCCAGCATCGCCGGGAAGATCTCTTCGCCGTTCTGCAGGAGCGTGATCGCGTTGCCGCCCACGATCGGCGCGCTCCCGTAGGCCT
>QHRT01000455.1:0-5929 GCA_003220195.1 Candidatus Rokuibacteriota bacterium
CGCTCGTCATGGTGGAAGTCACGGTCATTCCGGTCGCGCGAAAACTGGGCGTGCCGGACGGGTTCATGCACGCGATGTTGTTGATCGCCGGCGCCGCCACGGTGTACTTCCAGTCGTCGGTGTGGCTGCCGGGATCGCTCAAGCTGCTGGGTCTCGTCGCACGCGCCTATCTCATCGCGTCGACGTAACCGCTCCGCGCTCGATTATTTCCACGAACTGAGCCCGCCGCTGCGTTCGACGTAGCGCTGCACCGCCCCGAGATCTGCCCCCCGGGCGGTGCGCAGCGGCTCCCACAGATCGCCGACCGCCGCCAGGCGTGACGGCATCGTGCGCAGCGTGAAGTCCCGCGGATCCACGCCGGCCTCGACTTCTCTCCACGCGAGCGGTGTGGACGCTCCGGCGAACTGGCTCGCGCGCGCGCTGTAGGCCGTCGCCAGCGTCTTGCCACGGATGTTCTGCAGGCAGTCGATGTAGACCGTGCGTCCGCGCGCGTGCACGCGCCGCTCGAGGGTCGCGACCTTCGGATGCTGGTCGGCGACCATCGTGCCGACGATCTGGCAGAAGAGTCGGCCGGTCTCGTACGACGTCCCCTGCGGCAACGGAACGTACACGTGCAGTCCCTCGGCGCCGGACGTCTTCGGGACGCCAGGGGCGCCGAGCGTCTCGAGCTCGTCGTGAATCCATCGGGCGACGTCCAGCACACGCGCGAACGGCACGCCCGGCATCGGATCCAGGTCGAACGCGACGTGATCGGCGTCGTCCGGTGAGCCGACCCGCGAGAACCACGGATCCTGCGAGATCACCGCGAGCTGCGCCATGTAGAGGAGTGTCAAGAGTGAGCCGCCGATCAACCGGCTCGGGACCTCGCTGTCGCTCGGCAGGATCTCGACGCGCACGCCATCCGGAACCTTCGCCGGCGCGCGTTGCTGATAGAACGCCTTGGCCGTGATGCCGTTCGGAAAGCGCTTCATGACGAGCGGCCGGTCGGCGATTGCCGGCAAGAGCACCGGCGACACGCGCACGTAGTACCGGAGCAGATCGCCCTTGGTGATGCGCGGCCCTGGCCAGAGAATTTTCTCGAGGTGGCTCACCTCGAGGGTGTGGCCCCCGGGCAGCTCCAGTCGCCCCGGCGCGCGGCGCGCTTCCAGGTCGTCGAGATGCTTCACGAGGTTCTCGAGCGGCGGCGCTTGCGGCGGCAGGCGAGCGGAGGTCTCGTGGCTCGTCAGCCGAACGTGTGCCGTGCGCGCGCCGCCGGCGGGCGCGCGCGAGGCGTGCAGACGTTCCGCGGGCTCTCGCGTGACGCTCTCGATCGGCACGTCGTCGCGAAGCCCGAGATACACGGGCGCGCGCATCTTCTTGTCTCGTGTCCACTCCGCAAACTTCACCTCGGCCACGAGCTCGGGACGAATCCAGTGCGGCCGCTCGTTCGTCGGTGGGCGCGTGCGGAACGGACACGTCGGCGTCTCGAGAGGCTTCATCCGACGAGACAGGCGCGTCAGCTCCGCGTGCGTGAAGCCGGTGCCCGCATGACCGACGTATTCGAGACCACCATACTCCCACACGCCGAGCAGCAGCGCGCCGAAGAGCCCGCGCGTGCCGCGGGGCTCGGTATAGCCGCCGATCACGCAGTCCTGCCGGCCGACGAGCTTCAGCTTGGTCCACGCGGGATTCCGGCGTCCGCTCGCATACGGTGCGTCGAGCCGTTTCGCGATCAGGCCCTCCCAGCCCCGCGCGAGCGCCTCGCGATGGAGTGCGCGGCCGTCTCCGGCTACGAAGGTGCTGAGCCGGAACGTCTCCGCGCCGGTGTTGCCGTAGATGCGCTCGAGCCGCGCGCGACGCGTGGAGAGCGGCAGCCGGCGCAGGTCCTCGCCGGCATCGCGCAGCACGTCGAAGACGATCAGCGCGACGCGTTGCTTGCGCGCCGCGGCGATGTCGCGCGGCCGCGAAAGATGCATTCTCCCTTGAAGATTCTGAAAGCCGGTCGGCTCGCCGCGCTCGTCGAGCGCGACGATCTCACCGTCGAGCAGCACCGGGGCTTTCAGGCGCCGCGTGAACGGAATCAGTGCGTCGACGACGTCCGGGAACTGCGCGGTCTTGTCGTTCCCGAGGCGTGACCAGATCCTGACCGCGCCGGCGGGCCGGCCGGGCTCGATCTCGACGAGGGCGCAGATCCCGTCGTACTTCGGCTCGTACGCCAGGTGCTCGGAGACGAGCGGAACGTCGCCCAGCGCCGCCAGCATCGGCGCCGGAACCCGAGCGTGCCCGGGCGGCGTCAGTCGGTTCGGTCCCGGCGCGCGGTGGTCAATTCGCGCTCGGCCTGGAGCCAGTCGTCGACATCCGCGCCCGGCGCGCCGCCGCGCGAGAGATAGATCTCGTACGCGCGCCGCGCGATTTCCCGGGCGGTCGGTGAGTCGTTCCGCCTCGCACGGTCATCGGGCGCGACGTGTGTGCCGGGCCCCGTCGAGCGTCGTCGCGAAGTGGTCGCCTTCTTCTGCGCCATACCAGACTCCCTCGCCGAGAAGTATACGAGCGCGGTAGCGAGGCGGACATCCCTGGGCAAAACTTTGCCTGATTCGCCGCGTGAGACCGTGTCCTCACGACGTCGGCGACCTAGCACAGGAATTGAAGAGACGAGATCCGTTCGGCGCTCGAGCAACACCGGTCGGAAGGGGAGGACACTCATGGCGAAGGCCACGGTGAAGACTTACAAGGTGCAGGCGTTCGATCATGTGAAAGGGCTCGACGGGATCTCCACGCTCTACGCCGGCTACGTGAAGCAGGTGAACACGCTCAACGAGATGCTCGCGGAGCTGCGGGGGCACGGCAAGGCGTCCGGCAAGAGCCCGGAGTTCGCCGAGCTGACGCGGCGCCTGGGGTTCGAGTACAACGGGATGATCCTGCACGAGTATTATTTCTCCAATCTCAAGAAGGCGGCCGATCCGGCGCTGGCGGGCAGGTCCCCACTGGGCCAGGCGCTCGGCGAGGCCTTCGGGTCGGTTGACCAGTGGCGCGCCGACTATCACGCGATGGGCGAGATGCGCGGGGTCGGCTGGGTGGTCCTCGCGGAGGACCCGGTCACGAGCCGGCTCACGAATCACTGGATCACGCTGCACCAGGATGGCTTCCCGGCGAGCTTCAAGCCACTCCTGGTGATGGACGTCTGGGAGCATGCGTTCATGCGGGACTACAAGGCGACGGAGCGCGTGAAATACATCGAAGCGTTCTTCCGCAACGTCGACTGGCAGACGGTGGAGCGCCGGCTGATGGAGACCGCGGCGATCCGTCCGGCGGCCTGAAAGCCCACGCGGTGACGGCGCGGCTCGTCGTCCTGGTGGCCCTCACGCTCCTGCTCGGAGCGGGCTGTCGCTCGCTGACCGGGCGACCTCTCGGTCGCTGGGTCGATGACCACGCCATCACCGCGGTGGTCAAGTCGCGGCTCGGTGAGATGCGCACGAACCCGGGCACGCGCATCAACGTCGACACGTACGATCGCACCGTCTACCTGAGCGGCGTCGTCGAGAACGAGGAGATGAAGCAGCGCGCGGAACGGGTGGCCCGCGCGGTCGACCACGTCGATCAGGTCGTCGTGAATCTTCAAGTCCACAACGGATCGATGCTGGGCGCCGCGTCCCCGCCGACCGAGCGCGAGGTGCGCCTGGCCGCGACGCCGGGCGGCCGTGCCCACCCGTTGCTCTCGAGGCTCCCCGGGCTCGCGCGCATCCAGGGCGATCCCGTCGGCACCCCGCAGGGGCCGTTCACCGCCTACGATCGCGGCGGTCGCGTCGTCGCGACGATCTACACGATCTCGACGCGCGAGCTCGCCCAGCACGGCGTCGACGATCTGCGGACTCGCGGATTCCGCATCGATCACGTCGCGATCTACCCGATCGCCGCGCATCCCGACGTGCCCGATCTCCAGTATCACGTGGTGCTCTGGCACGTCAGCCGGACCGAGGCGGCGCGGCTCGAGTGACCGTCCGGACGCCCCGCGCCGGTATACTCGAGCGTATGCGTTGCGTGATCGTCGTGGCGGCCGCACTGGCGTTGATCTCCGCCTGGACTTTCGGAGGCGCCGGTGCCGGGCTCGCCGGCGCGGTGGACGCTGACACTCCGGTCAAGACTCCGCGCGATCGCGTGGAGCACCATCTTCACGAGGCCCAGACGCTGGCGCAGCACTTCGAGTCGGTGCTCTCGGCAGACTGTCCGCGGTTCGCGTCCCCGACCGAGTGGCAAAGCTACTTCGACGGCGAGGTCGACCGCGTCGTGCTCTTGATGGCGCATCTGGACCAAGCGTGGGCCGAGGCCAAGCAGACGCCGGACAAGGACGTGCGGCGCGCGGCCAAGGCGCCGCGCCGCGACAAGGAGCGGGGGCGGCAGCTTCTCGACAAGCTCCAGCAGTGCGCGGGCGACAACGGCGCCAGCTTCGCGCCGATGGTCGTCTGGCAGCGCATCGAGCGGGAGCTTCCGCGCCGGCAAGCGCAGATCGCGCTTCCCTAGCCTCGCTCGACATCCTCCAGCCGTTCGCGGTATGGTGCCCCGCATGGCGCGCACCCCCTTTTCCCTCGAAGGCAAGACCGCGATCGTCACCGGCGGCGGCACCGGCATCGGCAAGTCCATCGCGATCGAGTTCGCGCGGGCCGGCGCGGACGTGGCGCTCTGCTCGCGCAAGATGGAACATCTGGAGCCGGTCGTGAAAGCGATCGAGCAGATGGGACGGCGCGCGTTCGCCGAGGTGGTCGACGTGCGCGTCGAGGAGCAGGTGAAGGGCATCGTCGAGCGTGCCGTCAAGGAGTTCGGCCGCCTCGACGTGATGGTGAACAACGCGGGCGCGTCGTTCCGGGCGAAGCCGGAAGACATCTCGGCGAACGGCTGGAACACGGTGGTCGGCATCAACCTGACCGGCGTGTTTCTCGGCTGCAAGTGGGCCGGCCGCCAGATGATGGATCAGGGTAGCGGCGCGATCATCAACATCTCGTCCATCGCCGGCGTGTACGGCTCGACGATGATGCCGCACTACGGCGCCGCGAAGTCCGGCGTCATCATGCTGACGCGCGAGCTCGGCACGGCGTGGGGGCGCCAGGGCGTGCGCGTCAACTGCATCGCGCCGGGCCCGGTCGAGACCGAGGGCTATCTCGAGGTCTTGAAGAAGACCGACCCCGACGCCGAGAAGACCTACGCGACGATCGCCTCGCGCGTCGCGATGGGCCGCTGGGGGAAGGTCGAGGAGATCGCGTACCCCTGCATCTTCCTCGCGTCCGACGCGTCCGCCTGGATCACCGGCACGACGATCGTCGTCGACGGCGGTCCGTCGCCTCGCGAAACGGATTCCTGACCCGTCGTTCCGCTCCCGCTGAATGCGAGCGCTCGTGATCGGCGCCTCGGGACAGGTCGGCTCTGCGCTGGTCGAGGCGCTGCGCGGACGAGGACACGACGTCACCGCTGCCGCGCGGACGCCGCGATCGGGCGTGGTGCCGCTCGACATCCTCGATACGGTCCGGACGGCCCGGCTGATCGGCGAGTCCGAGGCGGACTGGATTTTCTGTCCCGCTGCGCTGACGCACGTCGACTACTGCGAAGATCATCGTGACGAGGCTATGCGTGTCAATCGCGACGCGGCGGCTCTGGCGGCTCGCGCGGCGGCCCGGCACGGCAGCGGATTCGTCTACTACTCGACGGAGTACGTCTTCGACGGCGCCGGCGGACCGTACGCCGAGGGCGACACCACCAACCCCGTCTCGGTCTACGGTGAGTCGAAGCTCGCGGGTGAGCGCGCGGTCCAGGACGGCAACGCGCGCGCGTTGATCGTGCGGACGACGGTCGTGTACGGTCCCGAGCCCCAGGAGAAGAACTTCGTGTACCAGTTGCTCCGGCGCGGGCGGGCCGGCGAGCGGATGCGCGCGCCGATGGACCAGATCTCGAGCCCGACCTA
>QHRT01000455.1:5988-7474 GCA_003220195.1 Candidatus Rokuibacteriota bacterium
TCGCGCGCCTGGTGTGCGAGGTGTTCGGCCTGGACGCGACGCTCCTGGACGCGGCGACGACCGCGGATCTCGGCCAGCGCGCGCGGCGTCCGCTTCGGGCCGGATTGCGCATCGACCGCGTACGCGGGGTGATCACGACGCCGCTTCGGGCGCCGGCCGAGGGACTCCGAGCGATGCGCGCGGCGATCGGATGACCGGATTGGACGGTCACGCCGTTGACACCCCTCGGGGCGGTCGGTAGCATTGGGGCTTGCGTCTTTCGCGGTGACCGTAGCTCAATTGGTTAGAGCACTGGACTGTGGCTCCAGGGGTTGAGGGTTCGATCCCCTTCGGTCACCCCATACGTGAGGAGCGTCGCGCCTGTAGCTCAGTTGGATAGAGCGTTGGCCTCCGAAGCCAAAGGCCACAGGTTCGAATCCTGTCAGGCGCACCAGTCGGGTCGGGTCTGGGCCGTTAGCTCAGTTGGTAGAGCAGCTGACTCTTAATCAGCGGGTCCACGGTTCGAGTCCGTGACGGCCCACCAACCCAATCGGGTACTCCCATAACAGCGGGAGTGCCCGATTCGTGTTTTTGGTTCCAGATTGGTTCCAGATCTGGAACCAGACGGCCGATTCCCGCCGCGATCGCACTCGCCGCGCGGTCCAGGAGATCCACCCAGCGCCGACCCTGGTTCGGGATCCATCGCGCGTAGTACCGGAGTGTCGTCGACGGGTTCGCGTGACCGAGTTGCGCGCTCACGTAGGTGATCGGCGCATTCGCCGCAAGCAGCAGGCTCGCGTAGGTGTGCCGGAGGTCGTAGAGCCGGAACGATGGCAGGCCGGCGCGCTTCAACCCCTGCTTGAAGGCTTTCCGCACGCGGGACTCGTCCATCGGATGCCCGTCGTCGTTCGGGAAGAGCCACTCCATGTCGCGCCAGCCCCGACGCAGCGTCTCCGCCTTGAACCAGACGACGTGTCGCTCCACCGTGAATGCGCTGGACCACACGACGAAGCTCTTTCGCCGGCTTCACGAGCAGGCCTACCTGGATGCCGTGAGCCACGCGCCGGCGATGCTCGGCTGGCTCTACGATCACCTCGACAGGCCGTGGAAGTGGGAGCATCGGCGCCGGGCGGTGACGCAGCTCAACAGCTCAACACGCGGCCGTTCGTGGAGCTGCTCGAGCGGCACCACTGGCGGGTTCGGCGTCGGCGCGGTGATCGCGGGCGGCGCAACGCGTCGTATCAGCGCCGGATAGAGTCCACTCTCTGACGACGGAGTCGTATACTCGATGCGGTATGGTATTCACCCGCATCACGACACGGCCAAACGTTTGCACCGGCAAGCCGTGCATCCGCGATCTACGGTTTCCGGTATCCCGGCTGCTGGGGCTTCTCGCTTCAGGGCAGCAGCGTGAAGACATCCTGCGTGCCTATCCCTATCTGGAGCCCGCCGACATCGATGAGGCTCTGCGCTACGCGGCGAGCCTGGCGGAGGATGAGGTCATCGA
>QHRT01000456.1 GCA_003220195.1 Candidatus Rokuibacteriota bacterium
CCGGCCTGCCGATCGACCTTTCACTGTGTCAGACGAACTCACAGACCGGCGCCTGTCTGACGCCACCAGGCGCGACCGTCACTCTCTCCACATCGATCGCAATGCGACGCAGACGCTCGCGATCTTCGCCACCAGCTCGGCCGCGATCCCGTTTGACCCGGCGAACAGTCGAGTCTTCGTTCGGTTCAAGGACACAGGAAGGTGTCACGCGGGGCGCCGCGAGTGTCGCGGTACGGACGCAATGACCGACGCCGAGCGGTTCGAGAGCACCGGTCATCTGCCGGCGCCTGACCGGCCGGTTCAAACCTGTGATACCGTTCCCGCGATGCGCGTCCTCGTCCTGTCCAGCCGCCTCACGGACACCCGTGCCGCGGCCTTTCGAGCGCTGACCGAGAGCCTCGGTGAGCTTCGATTCATCGACCCGGCCGAGCCGCTTCCCGACGGCATCTCCGAGCACGACGCGATCGTCGTCGATGGACCCCAGCCCGCGCGGTCACTCTCCGCCCTGGCCGCGCTGCGGGCGGCGGTCGAGCGCGGCGCGTCGCTGGTCGCCATCGGTGGGATGCCGACGGAGCGCGACGGGTTCTGGGCCGGCCTCCTGGGAGTGATCGCCGCGCCGGAGCCGCCGGCCGGCGAATACTACGCGCGCGTCACCTCGGCGCACTCCCACATCTCCGACCGCGTGACGCGCGAGTTCGCCGTGGTCGACGGGTTCGTGCCGCTCGTTCCGCTGGCCGACGGCAAGGTCATCGTCGACGTGAGCGTCGCCCTCCGGAACCTCGCAGCGGTCGTCGAAACTTCGCGCGGCGCCGGCCGCGTGGTCGCGTGCGGCCTCGGCAACACCGACGATGCGCTGCGGACCCCCGACCTGATGCAGCTCCTCGGCCGCGCGCTCCGTCCCGATCTGCACTGCTGCGGGCGCAATATCGGCGTCGGGATCGTGGGCTACGGTCCGCTCGGCGGCATGGGGTATCACCACGGCATCGGCGTGTCGCAGACCGAGGGGCTCGAGCTCGTGGCCGTGGTCGATCCCAGCCTGGAACGCCGCAAAGCTGCGGAGACCGACTTTCCCGGCGTGCGCGCGTATGCGTCGATCAGCGAGCTGGCGAGCGACGACGACGTCGAGGTCGCATTCGTCGTCACGCCGCCCGCGCATCACGCGGAGCTCACGCTGGCGCTGCTCGGCGCGGGCAAGCACGTCGCGTGCGAGAAGCCGCTCTGCCTCACCGTGGCCGAGGCCGACCACATCGTCGCCACGGCCGCGGCGAACGAACGAGTGCTCACGGTGCACCAGAACCGGAGATGGGACACCGACTTCGTGGCCGTCCGGCGCGCGGTGGCAACCGGCCTCCTCGGCGACGTGTTCAACGTCGAGACGTTCGTCGGCGGCTTTGCTCATCCCTGTCGCACGTGGCACTCGGACACGGCGATCTCGGGCGGCGCCGGATACGACTGGGGATCGCATCACGTCGACTGGGTGCTGCAACTTCTCGATGGAATGCCGAACATCGTGCAGGCGCACGGGCACAAGCGCGTCTGGCACGACGTGACGAACCACGACCAGCTGCGGGTTCGCATGACGTGGGCCGACGGGCGCGAGGCGGAGTTCTTCCAGAGCGACATCGCCGCGGTGCGGCGGCCCAAGTTCTACGTGCAGGGCACGGCCGGCACGCTGGTCGGACGTTATCGCACCGTGACGTTCGAGCACATCGAGCCGGGCCGCGGGTACGTCGCGACCGAAGCGCACCATGCCGAGGC
The DNA here is from genome assembly GCA_003220195.1 of Candidatus Rokuibacteriota bacterium. Classification (GTDB taxonomy): domain Bacteria; phylum Methylomirabilota; class Methylomirabilia; order Rokubacteriales; family CSP1-6; genus AR8. The sequence continues at coordinate 1,759 of QHRT01000456.1, forward strand.
GCCCGCGGAGCTGCTGCTCGCGCGGTACGAGAGCGGCTACGGGCTCAGCGAGACGCGCCTGCCGCTCGCCGCGGAGCAGCCGTTCGCGTTCCATCGCAATCTCGCGAACCACCTGCATCTCGGCGAGCCGCTCGCGGTCACGCCCGCGTCCGTGCGACGGGTCATCGCGGTGCTCGAGGCCGCGCAGGTTTCCAGCGTCCGCGGCGGCGCTCCGGTGACGATCGAGGACACGGCCACCTGAGAGCTCCGCTCGCGTGGGGCGTGATCGGCGCGACCTCGTGGGTGGCGCAGCGCGCGATGCTTCCCGCGATCGCTGCCAGCCACGACGCACGGCTCGTTGCGGTCGCGAGTCAGAGCGAGTCCGACGCCGGCCAGGGGTTCGGCGCCGAGCGATCCTATCGAACGTACGCCGGGCTGCTCGACGACCCCGACGTCGAGGCGGTCTACATTCCGCTCCCGAACAGCCTCCACCGGCCCTGGGTGGAGCGCGCCGCCGCCGCGGGCAAGCACGTGCTCTGCGAGAAACCGCTCGCTCCCACGGCGGCCGACGCCGAGAAGATGGCGGCGGCGTGCGCCACGGCGGGCGTGACACTGCTCGAGGCGTACGTCACGCCGCACCATCCGCGCGGGTGGGCGATTGCGGACCTCGTCGCCAGAGGGCACCTCGGCGCGCTACGGTTCGCGCGCGCCGTCTTCACGGGTGTCCTCTCGCGTCGCGACGACTACCGCTGGCGCCCGAAGATGGGCGGCGGCGCGCTGCTCGACCTCGGGGTGTACTGCGTGGCGCCTCTTCTCGGTGCGGCGGGACGAGCGCCCACACGGGTCGAAGCGGTGGCTTCACTCACGCAGTCCGGTGTCGATGCCTCGTTCTCGGGCTGGCTCGACTTCGGCGATGGTTTCACCGCGACGCTCGAGTGCTCGTTCGATGCGCCCGAGCGTCAATCGCTCGAGATCGTCGGCGCGGACGCAGCGCTGACCGTC
>QHRT01000129.1 GCA_003220195.1 Candidatus Rokuibacteriota bacterium
GTGGACCTCGGTCTTCCCGGGGTCGACGGCTACGAGATCGCGCGCGCGATCCGCGCCAGCGAGACGGGCAGGCCGGCCACCGTGATCGCCGTGACCGGATACGGTCAGATGGAAGACCGTCGGCGATCGACGGAGGCCGGGTTCGACGCGCATCTGGTCAAGCCCGTCTCGCCTGGCGCGCTCATGAGCCTGATCGCGGAATGACTACGGGATCTCTTGGATCGGGGGCCCCGGAATGGCCCCCGATACCCCCAACGTTCGGCGGCCGCCGGGAAACCCGGCGTCCGCCTCTACATCGGTTCGCGCTACGGGCACACGCGCTCGATGAACTTCTGCGGTGGCCGGTCGCCCCACTGCGACTGCAGACCCTCTTCCGCCGAGATCAGGTTCGTGCCGTTCTTCGCGTTGAGCCGATCGGTGTCCGACCAGTGCTCGTGCACGCGGCCCCACGGATCCGCCCAGTAGTCGTAGATCTGGCTGCCGAGCAGATGCCGTCCAAGGCCCCACATGTGCTCGTACTTGCCGAGGCTCTTCAGATATTCGTGCCCGGTGAAGACGATGCAGAAGAACACGTGGTGGTCGACGTACTCGTCGCCGCGATCGCACCGGTTGAAGGACCCGATGATGTTGTCCTTCGGGCCGGCGTAGACGTCGTCCGAGCCGATGAACCCGAGCGTCTCGCGGAACCACTGCACGGTGTCGTTGATCTTCGGTGACGCCATCACGCCGTGCCCGATGCGCTTCACGCGCGCCGCGCCGCGGTGGATCCGCATCACTTCGCCGGCGCGCTTCAGCGCCTCGTCACCGAGGTTCAGCGGCTGGCGCTTCACCTGGATCTTCGGCAGCGTCTCCACGCCGTGGATGACCTCGATCTGGTAGCCGTTCGGCTCCTTCAACCGCACCCGTTTGCCGCCGCCCGGCTCGTCGATGTCTTCGACCGGGGAGGCGCCGGGCGCCGAGGACACGCGCTTCAGATCGTCGAGGCTGGCGGCGTAATACGCGAGCCCGACGAAGGCGGGGTCGCCTTTTTCGGTCACGTGGAGGTGGTGAGGGGGATCGGTGCCGCGCATGTAAAGCGCGTTCGGGGTCCTCGCCGACCGGACCATGCCGAAGTGCGTGAGGAACTCCTCCATCTGGTCCAGATCCGGGGCCCGCAGCCTGCCATAGGCGAGATCGGTGACCTTGATGAGCGCCATGATTGACCTCCTGCGTCGCTCTGGGTTGTCGTGCGAACAAGGCTAACGAGGGACCGCGCGAAGATCAACTGTCCCCCAAGAGCAACTGCCCATGGTAGCCTTGCCGCTCCGGAGGGACGGCGATGGCCGTGGTCACGATGTCGAGCGAGATCGGGTCGGGAGCGTCCGAAATCGGCGCGGCGCTAGCGCAGCGCATGACCTACCGGTTCGTCGACCGCGAGGTCATCAGCGAGGCCGCGCGCCGGTACGGTCTGGTGGAGGCGAAGCTGGCCGGGCTGGACGAGCGCAAGCCATCCTTGTTTCAACGGTTCGACACCGAGACCCGGCGATACATCGTCGGCACGCAGGCGGCCCTCTGTGCGTACGCGCTGGAGGACGACGTCGTGCTGATGGGCCGCGGCGGTCAGTGGCTCCTCCGGGGGATCCCGCACGTGCTCCGCGTCCGCGTCACGGCGCCTCTCGAGGTCCGCGTGCAGCGGCTCGCCGAGCAGGGCGGAGGGCGACAGTCCTTGCGCAGGCTCCTGGAGCTGGCCCGTCAGGACGACGCCGGCCGCGCCGGCCGCACGCGCTACCTCTACGGGATCGAGATCGACGACGCCTCGCTGTACGACGTCATCATCAACACGGCGACGCTGACGGTGGGGACGGCCGTGGACATGCTCGCGAAGGCTCTCGGTCAGCCGGAGCTCACCACGACGGACGTCGGCCGCGCGCTGATGCAGGACCGGATGCTGGCGACCCGCATCGACGTCGAGCTGGCGACGAATCCCAAGACCCGCAAGCTCACGGTGAAGGTTGAGGCGCAGGACGGCGTCGTCACGCTCGAGGGCACCGGAGATCTGAGCCACGGAGAGCGCGTGGCCCGCACGATCGTCGGGGTGAAGCAGGTGAGACTGCGCGCGCCGGAGAAAACGCCGGCGTCGCCGCCCGCTCAATGAGAGCCCTCAACGTCTCGAGGCCTTCCACGAACTGACAGGATGTCGACGATGCAGATGCCGCTCGAAGGCGTGACCGTGCTCGATCTGAGCCACGCGCTGGCCGGTCCGTTCTGCTCCACGATGCTCGGCGACTTCGGCGCCGAGGTCATCAAGCTCGAGCCGCGAGAAGGGGACATCGCCCGCGCCTGGGGCCCGCCGCTACCGGGCGGCGAGACGTCGTACTTCGTGAGCCTGCACCGGAACAAGAAGGGCATCGAGATCGACCTCAAGAAGCCGGAAGGCCAGGAGCTCTTCTTCCGGCTCGTCGAGCGTTCGGACGTCGTGCTCGAGAACTACCGCACGGGCGCGCTGGCGCGTCTCGGGCTCGGCTACGAGAAGGCGCGCGAGCGCAATCCCGGCATCATCTACTGCTCGATCTCCGGATTCGGACAGGACGGGCCGTATCGCGATCGCGCGGCGCTCGATCTCATCTTGCAGGCCGAGAGCGGCATGATCAGCGTGACCGGCGAACCGGACAGCCACGGCGTGCGATGCGGGGTCTCCATCGCCGACATGACCGCCGGGATGTACGCGGCGTACGGCATCCTGCTCGCGTTGCGCGTGAAGGACCGCACCGGTCGCGGCCAGGCGATCGACGTGTCGATGCTCGAGGGCCAGCTGTCGTTGCTCGGCACGATGATCGGCGGCTATCTCGCCGACGGCGAGGCGCCGCGTCCGATGGGCACCGCCTACAAGGCGCTCCTGCCGTACCAGACGTTCCGGACGAAGACGCGCGATCTCGCGCTCGCGGTCGGCAGCGAGAAGCTGTGGAAGGTGTTCTGTCCCGTCATCGGCGCACCCGAACTGGCCGACGACCCGCGGTATCGGACCAACGCCGATCGCCGGAAGAACCGTGAGTCACTCATCGCTCGGCTGCACGAGATCTTTCTCACGCGCAGCTACGAGGAGTGGGAGACGCTCCTGCTCGAGCATGGCGTTCCGATCGGCGCGATCAACAGCCTCGCGGAGGTGGTCGAGCACCCGCAAGTGAGGGCGCGCGGCGCGCTGGTATCGATGGATCATCCGCGGGCCGGCAAGGTCCGCATGGTCGGCGCGCCCGTTCGTCTCTCGGAGACGCCCGGCTCGGTGCGGACGCCGGCGCCGATGCTCGGCGAGCACACCGATCAGGTCCTGCGCGAGCTGCTCGGACTCGGTGACGAGGCGCTGGCGGCGCTTCGCGCGGCGGGCGCGATTCGTTAGCTCAGTTCCACGAACTCACCTGATCGCGTACGGGTTACGCCCACTCCCGGACGAATCGAGCGCGACAGTTCCGGTGTCTCCAAGGTTGCGGCACCGTCGCCGGTCGCCGTATGCTCCCTGTCCATGACGACCGACCACCGCGACACCATCCGGCGCGAGTTCGGCAAGCAAGCGGCGCACTTCGGTGAGGCAGGCCTCACGCTGTCCAACGAGGAGTATCTCTCCTGGATGGTCGGAGCGCTCGGCGCCGAGCCACACTGGCGCGTGCTCGACGTCGCCGCGGGGACGGGACACCTGAGCCGGGCGCTGGCGCCGCGCGTCGCGCATGTGACCGCGGTCGACCTGACTCCGGAAATGCTCGAAGATGGACGTCGCCAGGCGGCGAAGGATGGAATCGCGAACGTCACCTTCGAGGAAGGCGACGCCGAGCGGCTGCCGTACGGCGACGACGCGTTCGACATGGTCACCACGCGCCTCTCGTTCCATCACTTCGTCAACGCGCGCCCGGCGCTTTCCGAGATGGTCCGCGTGTGCCGGTCGGCCGGCCGGGTGGCGGTGATCGACCTGCTCTCGCCGGACGACGCTGCGCTCGCCGAGCGCTACAACGGCTACGAGCGCCTGCGCGACCCGTCACACGTCCGTGCGTTGACGCGGGACGAGCTGACGAGATTGATCGAGACGTCGGGGCTCGCGATCGAAGAGGCCGCCGTGCGTGACGTCCAGGTGGTGACGGAGCGATGGCTGGCGATGACGCAGACGCCGGAGTCCGCGGCTCAGAGGATCCGCGCGGCTCTGGCGGAGGAGGTCGCGGGTGGAACACCGACCGGCATGCGCGCGGTCGCGCGCGACGGCGCGGTCGGCTTCCTCCACGCGTGGGCGATCGTGATCGCCCGGAAGACCTGAGGAATTACTTCAACAGCTTCGCGACCGCGCTCTCCACGACCGTCCCCTTGAAGAAGTCGGGGTTCAACGTGGTGTGGAGGCGCGCCGGGTTCTCGCACACGAACTCTCGGAAGTTGTCCTCCGTGATGAGCCCGTGCTCGACCATTTCCCACGCCTCCTCCAGCACCTCGGACATGTCCGGCACGTCGAAGTGACCGACGTCGGAGCTGAAGATCGGACGGAGGCGATGGTTGCCGTGGCGATCGAAGGCCCACGCGGTGATCGGGTCGTCGGCCTCGCAGCCGAAGAAGAACCGCTCGGCGAAGTGCTGGCGTAGCTCCTCGCCCGATCGGACGGGCACGGCGCCGAAGTCGTCGAACGGCTGCCGGTACGCGCGCTCGGTCAGCTCTTCCGGGGTCTTGAACGCCTCGGCGAGGTTGATCGATCGGAAGATCTCGTCGGTCTTTTCCTCGTAGACCCGCCCGCCGTACTCGCGGAAGAGCTCTTTGAGCTGCTGGAGGTCCAGGTTGGTCGGGCGCGTCTGGCTTTCCATCGCCTCGCGATGCCGTCTTTCCCAGTGCCCGACGAGATCGGTGACGAGGTTGCACGCCCAGCCGACGCCGCCCTCCAGCATGGCGAAGCGGAGCTGCGGAAAGCGGTGCGTGACGCCGCCGAGGATGAGCGCTCTTGCAAAGGCGTGGCTGGCATTTGCGAAGTGGCCGATGTGATTGTAGGTGAAGCTCCACACCGATTCTCGCCACTGGGTGCCCATGCTGCCGGAGTGCGCGGTGACCGCGACTTTCAGATCGATGCAGCGCTGCCAGAACGGGTCGTAGTCGTACGGGCTCTCGAGCCCGAGCGAGTCCATGTAGAGCCGGACCTGGTTCGGCTCGGCGCCTTCACGCATGAAGGCCGGCACCGGCCGCCGCACGTGGTTCGCGATCATCAGGACCTTGAGCCCGAGTTCACGAACGGCGTACGTCGCCTCCTCGATCGCCTCGTCCGGCGTGTGCATGGGCACGACCGCCGCCGGCGTGATCCGGTGCGCGTACGGCTTGAACATCTCCGCGTTCATCCGGTTGACCGCGCGGGACACGGCGCGCCGGATCTCCTCGTCGGGGTTGCTGACCCAGAAAAGCCCGAGCGAGGTGTAGAGGACGCAGAAGTCGATGCCGAAGTCGTCCAGTCGTTCGTAGAAGAGCCGCGGGACCATGGCGGTCGCGCGATCGAGCGTCCCGGCCGGCTCACCCCACCAGGTCGGGCGATGGATGCGCCGTCGCAGTCGTTCCTCGGGGGTGATGTCGTACCAGGTCGTGTCCGTGGCCTTCTTGATGAACGTTTCGACGACCGCGGGGCCTGCGACGTCGCGCAGGTAGTCGAGGAAGATCGGCATCGGTTCGAGCCAGTGACCGTCACCGTCGACGACGGGATGGTCGAGTCGAGCGCGCACCGCCGCGGACTTCGAATGCTTGAGATACGCCATGGTGTGCTCCTCCACCGGAACGACGTGGGTGACCTGGCGCCGATGATACTCCCGATCCGTTCCGGGACCGGCGTGACGTGCGCGCGTCCTCCAACCGACGCCGCACGCGATTGACTCGACGAGGGGCGCCGTGGGACAAACGACGTCGACGAGTCCCGAGAATCCCGGACGAAAGGACGTTGAATGACCATCGTGATCGAGCGTCTCGCCGAGGGCCCCACGCCGCCGGACACCGCGAACGCCACGTGGCCGAACGTGCTCCACACGACCATCGCCGACGTCATGGCGCAGATGGGCCAGCCGCCGTGGTCGCGGCGGATCATCGCCGACGAGCGGCAGCTCGTGACGTTGATCGCGAGCCCGCCCGGCGGCGGCAACCGTCCGCACTGGCATCGCGACTTCGACGAGTGGTGGGTGGTGCTCGGCGGCCGGCTCGAGTGGGAGCTGACCGGAGGCATCGTGCTGCAGGCCAGGAAGGACGACATCGTGTGGGTGCCCCGCGGGACGGTGCACCACATCCGGAACGTCGGCGCCGAGCTGTCGCTTCGCCTCGCCGTCGCCATGCCCCCGGCGATGCACTACTACAGCCCCTGCGAGCAGTGCGGCTACGCCGACGAGGGAGCACGCGAGTGGTGCGCGTGAACACCGCGCACTGATCGGAGAGGGCCGTGGCCGACGATTCGATGTCCGAGCGTGACGCGCTGGCGGCGCTGCGGGGGGACGATCCCGCCCGGGCGGCGACGGCCGCGGCCGTCCTGTGGCAACGGTGGCATCAATCCGGCGATCCGGCGCTCGACCGGCTCCTGCAGCAGGGCATGGAGGCGATGGAACAGCAGCAGCTCGATGACGCCGAGCGTGTCTTCACTCGCGTGATCGAGACCGCGCCGAGCTTCGCCGAGGGCTGGAACAAGCGCGCAACGGTCCGGTTCCTGGCGAAGAACTATCGAGGGGCGATCGCGGATTGCCGCGAGACCGTGGCCCGCAATCCAAATCACTTCGGGGCGCTGTCCGGCCAGGGGCTCTGCCACATGGCGCTCGACGAGCACCGCGAAGCCGCCGAGTGCTTTCGGCGAACGTTGACGGTCCATCCGCACCTCGAAAGCGTGCGGCAGAATCTCCGCACCGCGCTGGGTGAGGTGGTCAGGTGGAATTGATGACCTGGGGGGCCCCGAATGGCCCCCAGGCCCCCAACGCTCGGAAGCGCCCCGGCGAAGCCGGGTCGCTCCTCGACGCCGCTTGAGATTGTGTGGCCAACGTTCGGGCTCGGTGGAAGTGACGTGGAAATAGCCGCCGACGTCGTCATCGTCGGCGCCGGCATCATGGGCGTCAGCGCCGCCTACCATCTCGCGCGGCGGCGCGCGGGCCGCATCGTCGTGCTCGAGCGCGACACCGTGTGTTCCGGCTCGACGGCGCTGGCGAGCGGCGGGATCCGCCACCAGTACGCGAACCGCATCGGCATCGAGCTCACGCGACGGAGCATCGTGACGTACGAGAACTTCGCGGACGAATTCGGGGTCGATCCCCAGTTTCGCCAGCATGGCTACCTGATCCTGGTCAGCACCGCGGAGGAGCTGGAGCAGGCGAGGCGGAACGTCGCGCTCCAGACGAGCCTGGGCGTCGACGTTCAGCTGCTGTCTCCTGACCAGATCGAGCGCCAGTACCCGTATCTCTCCACCCGTGATCTGCTCGGCGGCACCTACTCGCCGCGCGACGGCTACGCCGATCCCTACCTCGCGTGCACCGCCATCGCCGCGCGGGCGCGCGAGCTCGGCGTGGTCATCAAGACGGGCAGCGAGGTCACGGGGGTGATTCGCTCCGACCGCGGGGTCGAACGCGTCGTCACGCGCGACGGAAGAGTGTCGGCGCCGGTCGTCGTGATCGCCGCCGGCGCGTGGTCAGGAGAGCTCGGGAAGCTGATCGGGATCGACATCCCGGTGTCGCCGCGGCGGCGCTCGAAGTTCATCACGGCGGCATTTCCCCCGGACCAGATTCCGGCGACCACGCCGTTCGTGATCGATCCGCATCTCGGGATCTCGATGCGTCGCGAGGGCGCCGGGCTCCTGCTCGGGATCGGACGCAAGGACGAGGCGAGCTCGTTCAGTACGGAGCCGGACTGGGGGCTCGCCGAGCCGCTGGTGGAGCGGGCGATTCACCGCGTGCCGGCGCTGGCCGATGCAGAGCTCGTGCGCGCGTGGTGCGGGCTCTACGAGATGACGCCGGACCAGACCGGGATCGTCAGCGCGGTGCCGGGCGTCGAGGGTCTGTACGTCATCGCCGGGTTCAGCGGGCACGGCTTCATGCACGGTCCCATCGCGGGCCAGCTCATGGCCGAGCTGATCCTGGACGGACGCGCCACGACCGTGGACATCGCTCCGCTCGGTCTCGAGCGCTTCGCGCGCGGCGAGATGGCCGTCGAGCCACTGACGTTTGTCTAAGCGGCAGCTCGAGCAAAAGCTTCGATTCCTGGCCGCCGACCCGTAAGCTGGATCGCTGGAGGGCTCGATGAAAACGAAGGGAATGCCACGATCGCCGAGAACGTCGTCGGCGGCCGCCGACCGCACGACGTTCGGGCCCGGCGACTACGGCCGGGTCCTCCGGACGGACGGCACCGAGCGCTGGTGGATCCGCTCGTCGAACGGCGCGTGGACGGCGTTGTCGCATCAGCGCGTGATCGAGAACGGGGACGGCACGATCACGCTGCTCTACGTCAGCGAGGAGAGCGAGCGCTGAACGTCATCGTCAGGACACCGGAGCATTGCTCCGCTTCGCCGCCGCGGATATCGCGACGCCGGCCCAGTAGGTCATGAGGGCGAGCACGACGCCGACGAGAAGAGAGGCCGCGATGCCCGCCACGTCGGAGGCGTTCGCGTCCGGCGTCAGGCTGCCGACGAGCCTGAACACGTCGTCGCTTCGCCAGCGGGCCGTCGGGAAGTGCGGGACGAACACCGTCACGAGCCGCGACACGAGGATCGAGCCCATCTCGTAGTAGTCGCCCGGGATCGACACGAACGGCGCGTACGCCATCGGGAGCGCGACGCCGAGCGCAAGGCCGCGCCGCCATCCCGAGAGCAGCGGGACCGCGCGCAGTAATGGCACGCCAACCAGGATCGTCAAGACGAACGGCGCCGCACACGTCGCCAGATGCGTGAGGTCGCTTCCCCGGGTATCGAAGCCGCTCAACCGGCCGGCGTACTCCGAGCCGACCGTGACGTAGGGAAAGATCCTGGCGAGCAGCCCGGCGCCGTAGATCCGGCTGATCTCGAGTCGGGTCACCGCGCCCCCGGTCGAGAGGCACCCCCACGCGTGCGCCAGCTCGTGGACCGGCACGTAGAGCCACCACGCGACGACCAGACTCGAGAGCAAGACGACGATTTCGGCAGGGCGCCGATCGCGCACGCACGACTCGAACGCGACGAGCCAGTCGTGGAGCGGGCGGGTCACGACCGTCGCGACGGTCAGTCCTTGCCTTTCTCGACCGTCGCGCGCTCGATCGCCAGGAGCTTGTCGATGCCGATCACCTGGTGCAGATCCTTTTCGAGCGCCTCGCGGTCGATAGGCGTCGCGCTCTTCCCGCCGAAGCCGGCCGCGAGGTCGGCGTACACGATCTTCCACGCGGCGAAGGCGGCGAGGAGCGTCGTCGTCGGATCCGCGACGATCTTGTAGCCGAGTCCTCCGAGGTCCTCGAGCGTCATGCCGAGGCTGGCCAGCCCGCCGGCGCCATCCGAGCCATCAACGGATTGAGCATCAGCGGTGCGGTGACCGGCAGCCGCCCTTGCATCAGCGCGCGAAGCGTCATGGGGCTCTCCTCACTCTCCGCCGGGACCTTCCTTCGCGAAGGGCGACTGGACCTGCCAGAACGGCGCCTCCTCCGTCGTGACGACGTCCAGCACCACCGGCTCCTTCACGTCGCGGACGCGGTCGAGCTCGGCGACCAGCTCCTTGATCGACTCGACGCGCACACCGGCGCAGCCCATCGCCTGCGCGATCCGCGCGTAATCCTGGCGTCCGAGCTCGGAGGCGATGAACCGGTTGCCGCGGCGGCGCTGGCCGTCCTTCACCCAGCCGAGCACGCTGTTGTTCAGCACGACGGTGGCGACGGGAATCCGGTATTGCGCCGCCGTGAACAGCGCGTTCATTGTCATCGCGAAGCCGCCGTCGCCGCAGACCGCGACGCAATCGCGTTCCGGGGCCGCCAGCTTCGCGCCCATCGCGGCCGGCAGCGCGTACCCCATGCCGCCGATGGAGGACGGCTGATAGACCGTGCCGGCGCCGCGGCACTGGAAGTAGTGCGTCATGTAGAGACGGTTCGCGCCGGCGTCCATCGTGACGACGGCGCGCTCGTCGAGCCGGCGCGAGAGCTCCGTGATCACGCGCTCCGGCCGGAGCGGCACGTCGTCGGACCGTTGCTCCGGTTGAGCGAAGTAGCGATGCAGGGTCTTGAGCTCCGCGAGATGCGCGCGACGCCGCTCCGCCGTCTCGCGGAGCCGTGACGTCAGGCGCGGCGTCAGCTCGGCGACCAGCGCGGCGAGCGACTCACGGGCGTCCGCGACGATCCCGGCGGCGACGGGGAAGTGACGGCCGACGTTGAGCGGCTCCACGTCGATCTGGAGAAATTTCTGGCGATCGGCGTCGAGCAGCTCGGGATTCTCGAAGCACGTGTCGGTCGGCGCGAGGCGCGATCCGACCACCAGCACCGTGTCGGCGGTCGACACGACTTCGTTCGCGACCTGCTGGCCCCAGTTGCCGAAGACGCCGAGCGCCAGCGGATGCACGTCGGCGATCGCGCTCTTGCCGGTCGCCGTCGTCGCGACCGGAATCGCGAGCAGCTCGGCAAGCTGCGCCAGCTCCGGCCACGCGCGAGACGCGTGAACGCCGTTGCCCGCGAGGATGACGGGACTCGCCGAGGCGAGCAGGGCATCGGCGATGCGCGCCACGTCCGCCGAAGCCGGCCGGACGGTGCTCCCGACAAGATGACGATCGGTCGCGTACACGCGCGGCGGTCGCCGCAGCTTCACGGTGCCGGCGAACGATCGGCTCGCGAAGATCACGGCGACCGGCCCAGGCGCGCCGGTCGTCGCGTGCTTGATCGCGAGCTGCATCGTCTGCATCGCCTGCTTCGGCTCGTACACCGCCGCGGTGTACTTGGTGGCGCTCGCGAGGAGATTACGGAGGTCGTGGTTGCCGTGCTCGCCGGTGCCGGCCTGATAGGGCGCATGGTGCTGGAACGGCGCCATGTCGGTGAAGTCGCCGAGCAGCAGCATGGGCGACGCGCCCTTGATCGCTTCCAGCGTGCCGAACAGCGCATTGCAGGCGAGGAAGATGCCCTGACCCATCACGACGCCCGGCTTGCCGGTGAGGCGCCCGTACATCTCGGCCATGATGGAGCCGACCTGCTCGTGGCGGACCAGGATCGTCTGGATCGCGGAGGAGTCGTAGAGCGCGTCGAAAATACGGCCGGTGTCGCCGCCCGGCATGCCGAAGACGAACTGGATGCCGGCTTCTTCGAGCACGCGCACGACGGCGTGAGGAACGTCGATCTCGTCGGGCATCATCGCTCAGTTTCCTCCCACGATCCGGGCGGCGGCGCCCGTCAGCTTGACGATGTGGAGGCCGGTGTTCGCGCGGTCGGCCAGGTACACGAGCCCACGATCGTCCACCTCGACGTTGTTGGTCTGGATGGCGACCTTGCAGCTGCGGGTGCCGTTCGTCGCGCCGGCAGGCGCGCCAACCTGAGAAGCCACGCAGCGCTCGGCGGTCTTCGCGGTCGTAGCTGGGATGTAGAACGCGACCTCGCGTGGCGTGTACGGATCGCGAACGTCGACGGCACGGACGCCCGCGTTGAAGTACGCGATGAACACCATCTTGCGATAGAAGATCGACGCGAACGACTCGTTGCTCGAGTGCGGACCGAAGCGGCCGCCGCGCTTGCAGAACTCACCTGTTGACTCCGGCACCTGGAAATTCGATACGGCGAATGGCCGCGTCTCGGTCGTGACGTCGACGAAGAACGTGACGTGACGGAACTCGCGACACTCGTTCTGCGTCGCCTCGGAGACCGCCACGACGAAGTCACGGACCTTGCCGTGGGTGTTCGCCGCGTAGTCGGGGATGGTGACGCCGAGGAGGGGAAACGCGGTGTGCCCGCCCCAGTTCGGCGAGAGCGGAAGCCGGCTGATCTCCGGCAACGCCAGGTTCGCCGCGGTGGGCTCCTTGGGCC
>QHRT01000459.1 GCA_003220195.1 Candidatus Rokuibacteriota bacterium
AGATCCGCATGACGACCTCCATGTCGTGCTCGATGATCAAGATCGACAGGGACAGCTCGCGGCGGAGCAGGCCCATCAGATCGGTGAGCAGTTCCGACTCGCGGGGGTTCATCCCCGCCGTCGGCTCGTCGAGCAGGAGAAGACGCGGCTCCGTCGCGAGCGCGCGGGCGATCTCGAGTCGCCGCTGATCGCCATACGGCAGATTGCGCGCGAGCTCGTCGGCCTTCTCGCTCAGCGTCACGAACGAGAGCAGCTCGCGCGCCCGATCGCGAGCCCGGCGCTCTTCGATCCTGACGCTCGGCGGTCGCAGCACGGCGCCGGCCACTCTCGCGTCGAGCCGGCAGTGCTCGCCGACGAGGACGTTCTCCAGCACCGTCATCTGCGGAAACAGGCGGATCGACTGGAAGGTGCGCGCGACGCCGCGCGCCACGATGGCGTTCGGCGAGAGCCCCACCAGGCGCCTGCCGTCGAACGTGATCCGGCCGTCATCGGGTCGGACCAGGCCGGTTACCACGTTGAAGAACGTGGTCTTGCCCGCGCCGTTCGGGCCGATCAACCCGATGATGCCGCCGCGCGGGACGACGAGATCGACGGCGTTGAGTGCGAGCACCCCGCCGAAGGTCTTCGTGACTCCGCGTACGTCGAGGATCGGCTCGCCCGGCCGGAGCGCCCCGGGCGCAACGCGCTCGCGGAGCCATTGCGGAATCGCTTCGCTTCGCGGCGGCTCTGACGATGTCGTCGCGCCCCCCGGTTCGTCGACATCGCCGTCCGCGGCGAGCGGCTCCAGCCGTCGACCGGCGAGCCCCTGCGGCCGCAGCAGCATGACGAGGACGAGACCGAGCCCGAAGAAGAACCAGCGCCAGAGCGTCAGGTCGATCGATGCCAGTAACGGAACGCCGAGCGTGCGGCCGATCGAGCGCACCAGGAACGTCGTCTGCGACAGGACGACGCGGTCGAACACGGTGATCAGCATCGCGCCGAGCACCACACCGCGGATGCTGCCCGCGCCGCCGAGCACGACCATGCAGAGCAGCATGATCGACACCTGGAACTCGAAGGCGCCCGGCGTGATCGCTTGAAGCTTCGCCGCGTAGATCGATCCGGCAAATCCCGAGAACGAGGCGCCGAGCGCGAAGGCCAGGAGCTTCGTCGACGCCGGATTGACGCCAGAGCACGCCGCCGCCGTCTCGTCTTCGCGGATCGCCATCCATGCGCGGCCCAGGCGCGAATCTCGCAGCCGGTTCATCGCCCACACGGAGGCGATGCCGATCGCGAGGATGAGGAAGTACCACGGGATCGGATCCGTCTCGAACGGCACGCAGGGCAGATACGGGCGACCCACCGGGTTCACGCCGTTCTCGCCGCCGGTGAGGTTCAGACGCTCGACCGGCCGCCAGCCGCCGATGTCGATCGTGATGTCGCCGAGGTTGCGGATGGCCACCGGGATGATCTCGCCGAACCCGAGCGTCGAGGCCGAGCAGCGCCGACATCGCCGCCGCGAGCCAGATGCAGAGCCAGAAGCTCCAGGGATGGCCGTAGAGCGGGGAGCCGAGCACGGGGGAGTTGAGCAGCCCCATCGTGTACGCGCCGATGGCGAAGAACGCGGCGTAGCCGAGGTCGAGCAGCCCGGCGTAGCCGACGACGATGTTGAGCCCCAGAGCGAGCAGCACGTAGATCATCCCATCCGACACGGCGTGGACCGTCTGCAGTCCGAGCGCCCTATCGATGAAGGGGTATGTGAGGAGCAGGGCGATGAGGGCTGCCGGGCCGAGGCCGCGCCTCATCGCGAGCGGGCTCACGCCTTGTCGGGCGCCCGCTCGCCCAGGAGGCCGTGCGGCCGGAAGACGAGCACGACGATCAGAACCGAGAACACGATGGCGTTGGTCCAGCGCGCGGAGATGTACTGATCGCTCCACGCCGAGAGGAAGCCGATCATGAGGCCGCCGAGCGCGGCGCCGCTCATGCTGCCGATGCCGCCGAGCACGGCCGGCCGATGTTGTAGTACATGCCCTGGATCAGCCCCGCCGCTCCGGCCAGCGCTCCGCCGACGAAGAACGTGACCAGGATCGTCCGCTCGACGTCGATCCCGACAGCCTGCGCGGTCTCGCGGTCCTGCGCCGTCGCGCGCATGGCCTTGCCCCACCGGGTCCGCGTGACGAAGTAGTGGAGCGCCACCATCAGCGGAATCGTCGCGCCGACCACCAGGAGGTCCTTCGTCGTGACGAAGATCGCGGAGTCCACGCCGAACCACTCGCGCAGGATGTCGACGGACGGAAACACGTCGGGGTAGGCGATGGGCGCCGGTCCCTTCCAGAGCAGGGCGACGTTCTCGAGCATGAACGACACGCCGATCGCGGTGATCAAGGGCGCCAGCCGCGACGAGCGGCGCAGCGGCCGGTATGCCACGCGGTCGATGGCGACGTTGAGCAGTGCCGTGGTCAGCATGGTGAGCACGAACACCATGGGGAGCACCGTCAGGAGCTGCCAGCCGCCGAGCGTCCCTTTGACGCCGAGCAGCGTGAACCAGGCGAGCGAGATGAACAGACCGAGCATGAAGACGTCGCCGTGCGCGAAGTTGATGAGCTCGATGATCCCGTAGACCATCGTGTAGCCGAGCGCGATCAGCGCGAAGACCGCGCCCCGTGTGAGGCCGTTGATCGTCTGCTGGACCAGGACCTCCCACCAGCTCATCGCGGGAACCGGGAGTCGGAGTTACTCGAGAATGGTCTCGAACTGGAACTTGCAGCCGACCGGCGTGTCGGCCTTCACCGCCTTGAACCCGGACATCGTGTCGTAGTCGACGTCGCCGTTCTCGTCGAAGCTCCACTTGCCATTGATGCCCTCGAAGTTCTTCGTCGACGCGATCGCCTTCCGCACGGCCTCGCGCTTCTCCGTCACGTCCTTGGCCTTCTCGATCGCCGGCGCCGCGCGCTTGATCGCGTCGACGATCACGCGGCCGCCCTCGGCGGCGTAGAGCGCGTACGAGGTCGGCTCCTTGCCGAACTTCGTCTTGTACGTCTCGTACGTCTTCGCGCCGATGCCGCGCATCTTCTCGAACGGCAGCCCGGCGAACGTCACGCGCATGTCGGTCGCGAGCGCGGCGTCACAGGTGGCGCCCTTGAGCAGCTCCTCTTCCAGGAGGCCGTCGGGACCGAGGAAGCGCGTCCGCGGCGCGGTCAGCCCGGCTTCCTTCATCTGCCGGATGATGACCTGAGCGCCGGTCTCGATGACGCCGCCGAGATAGACCAGGTCGGCGCCGGAGGCGCGGACCTTCGTGAGCACCGGCTTCTGGTCGGGCTGCTTCCAGTCGATGCCCTCGTTGGCGACGACAGGCAGACCGATCTTCTTCGCCGTGGCCTCGAACACGTCGGCGATGCCTTTGCCGTAGAGCTCCTGGTCGTTGAGCACGTACACCTTCTTGGCGCCCATGCGCTTGGCCCACTTCGCGCCGACGGCGCCCTGGATGTCGTCGGCCGGGATCGGGCGGAAGTAGTTCACGAAGCCGCCAGGACGATAGATCTCGGGCTCACCGGGCGCGGCGCCGCGTTTCTTGGTGAGGCCGGGGTAGGTATTGGCCGGCGTCACCTGCGCCATGTGGGCGCGGTTCGTGATGGGAATCGACACCTTGGCGGCGCCCGAATTGTAGGTGCCGATGTAGACGATGGCGAGCGGATCGCCGACGGCCTTGTTCGCGTTCTCCGCCTCGACGGCGCCGTCCCACTTGCCCGTCTGCGGCGACGCGTCGTCGAGGTTCACGATCTCGAGACAGTAGCCGGCGACGACGCCGCCGACCTCGGACACCGCGAGATCGACGCCGTTCTTCATGCCGGTGCCTTCGGGAAGCATCGCGCCCTGCATCGGCCACGACGTGTAGAGCCGCAGCTTGCCCCTGGGACACGACTGCGCGTCGGCGTTGTTGGCGACGAGAGCGACGGCGCACAGCACGACGGCGACCGTGATCATTCGTGAACGTTTCATGGCTGGCCTCCGATCGCACGCTCGATCGTGATGGTGGCGGGTATGAGACTATGCCGGCGGACACGTTGTCAACGAAGTAGAGGCGGGGTGTGACATGGCACGACCGCATGTGATCTATCAGGCGAAGCCGGGCTCGGCGCTCGAGGTGGATCGCGAGCTCTATTCGCGCCTCGGCGATCCCGGCGCGAAGCGCACGCTCGTCGAGCGGTTCGTCATCCCGCGACGCTCGGGACGGGCGTGGCCGGTGCGCGCCGGGCAACTGTTTCGCATCGTGGCTGTCGAGGGGCCGCAGGTGGCCGATCTCAACGTCTGGAATCTCGCCAACCCGCGCGAGCGCTTCTGGGCGTCACGGTCGCGCCAGCTCGGTCAGGCGCACGTGAGCACGTTCGACCGGTTGTGGTCGTGCCTGCCGTACCTGCGCCCGATGCTGACGATCACCGCGGACACGGTCCGGTACGGCCGCGACGAGGACGGCGCCGGGTGTCACGACCTGCTCGGTACCCGGTGCGATCCGTACGTGCACAAGCTGCTCAACGGCGAGGACTTCGACCGCTGCTGTCACTCGAACCTGGTGCGCGCGGTGGCGCCGCATCACCTGACCGAGCTCGACGTGCACGACGTGCTGAACGTCTTCCAGGTCACCGGCCTCACCGCGGAGGGGAAGTACTTCACGAAACCGAGCCCGGCGAAGGCCGGGGACTACATCGAGTTCTTCGCCGAGATCGACGTGCTCGCCGCGCTGTCGGTGTGTCCGCACGGCGACATGTCGGCGCCGGTGTGGGGTGCGGCCGGCGGCGATCGCCTCGACATCTGCAGGCCGCTCGCGATCGAGATCTGGCAGCCGGATCCCGAGCTGCTGGCGCGCTGGAGGTCGCCGTCGCCGTCCGATTATCGCGGGGGCCACGGGATGCGGGCGGAATGAGCGTGCGTCGTCAGCGGTGGCCGCGACCCATTCCGCCGTGTCCGCCGCCCGCGGACCGACCGGACGGTGAAGACGGTGCGACGTCATGCGGTGACCGGTCCTCGGAGTGTTGCTCCACCATTTCTTGAGACCGGCGCACGGAGCGGCCCAGCGCGCGGAACTCTCCGGGCAGAAAAATGCTAGCATCGCCCGTCCGCTGACGAGAGGGAATCACGCGGCACGACCGCATTGAAGCGCTCGGGAGTTCCGGGTAGA
>QHRT01000130.1 GCA_003220195.1 Candidatus Rokuibacteriota bacterium
TGCAGCATCGGGTTCTTCTCGTCGCCGCGCCAGTAGGCGCAGGACGAGGAGAGAAGCTTCACGACCCTGATCGCGCCCGTCGAGGCGATGTGCGGGCCGCGACAGAGGTCGACGAACTCCCCCTGCTGATAGAGCGACACGCGATCCGCGTCGATGCGCTCGAGGATCTCGACCTTGAACGGCTCTCCGCGCTCCCGGAAGAACCGGATGGCGTCGGCGCGCGGCATCTCCGTCCGCTCGAACGGAAGGTCTTGCCGCACGATCTCGCGCATCGTCTCTTCGATCTTCGCGAGGTCCTCGGGCGTGAACGGTTCGGCGCGCGCGAAATCGTAGTAGAACCCGTCCTCGATGGCCGGGCCGATCGCCAGCTTCACGTCGGGGTGCAGTCGCTTCACCGCCTGCGCCATCACGTGCGCGGCAGAGTGGCGAAGAGTCGCGAGGGGCGTCGGATCGCAGTCGAACTCGCCGGTCAGCTCGAGATGTCGCTCTTCAGGAGACGCCGCCATACACTCCTAAGACGCCGAGAGCACCTGACAAGGTCGGTGACCCCCGGTGCTCTCACGCATATCGATGGTAGGCTCGGGCGGTTTCGAACCGCCGACCTCCTCTGCGTCAGAGAGGCGCTCTCCCACTGAGCTACGAGCCTGTTCCAGAGTACCGCCCATGCTACAGGGCGGCGTCGCAGCGTGTCAAGCGAGCCCGCCCCTAACTGCCATTCGTGGCAGGCATTTCAGCGGAGCACGTTCGAGATCGACGTGTGCACGTTGTACGTGAATCGAGCCAGGATGGCGACGCCCGTCGAGCCCTGGCGCATCGCCATCAGCATCGAAGGCGGGACCTCGGGGTACGGCGCGGCGAGCTTGATGGCGTTCAGCGCGAAGTCGTCGTAGATCGACAGGCCCGACGAATCGCGGAGGTCGACGAACTGCAGTTGGCCGCCCTTCAAGATTCCGAACTCGACGATGAGCTGCGCATCCTTGTACTCGCACGTGACGTTGTTCTTCACGCACGGAAAGCCCCACTTGGCGTAGATGGCGCGCTTGACCCGCTCGAGAAAGTCCGTGAACCGCGGATCTTTCGAGTCGAGCGGGATCGGTTCGCCTTCGATTCCCCCTCGCCCGCCCGGACGTCCCGTCGACGAGCCGACCGCTCCGCCGCCGCCTCCGCGCAGCGCGGAGCGGATGTCGACGCCCGGCTTCGATCCGGTCGACGGTTTTCCGTCACCCGGAGTGGCCACCGCCAGATGCGTTTCTTCGCGTGGCGCCGGCGGCCGCTCCGGCGTCGGCGGTGCGTGCGATGTCTCGGGCGCCGGCCTGGCCGGTTCCTCTGATGGCTGCGCCGCAGGTGATGGCTGCGCCGCAGGTGATGGCTGCGCCGCAGGCGATGGCTTCGCCGCAGGAGGCTCTGGCGGCTTGGGAACTTCGCGCGGCTCTGGCTCCGACGGTGTCGCGCGCGCGATCGTCGGCGGCTCGGGCTTCGGCGGAGCGGGCACGGGCGGCGCGGGCTTCGCTTCAGATGGTGGAGCCGGCCGTGACGGCGCCGACTTCGCCGTCGCCGGAGGGCTTGGACGCGACGACTGACGCGCGGGCGGTGAGGCCGGACCGGGAGAACCGGGCGCCCGCGCCGCCGGATTGCCCAGCGGAGCGGGCGCCGCGGGATTCTGGAGATCCACGATCAGCGTGTCGCCCTTGCGCGCCGTCTCCTTGTTGAAGAGCGGCACCTTGACCAGCACACCGAGCCCGATGAACAGCAGCAGGTGCAGGGCCACCGAGAGCGTCACCGCCACCCGCAGGTGGCGCGGACCTCGAAACCAATCGCCGAACGGCATGCGCGACGATTATACCCGCCGGACGCCGCCGATTGACGACCTTACACTTGCCGCCCGATCGCCTCCGCGATCCGTCGGACTTTTGACATCAACGTGGCGAACCGGTCGGGCTTCAAGGACTGCGGACCATCGGAGAGCGCTTCCTCCGGACGCGGATGCACTTCGATGATCAGGCCGTCGGCGCCGGCCGCGACCGCCGCGAGCGCCATCGACTCGACGTATTCCCAGTGGCCCGTGCCGTGGCTCGGATCGACGACGATCGGCAGGTGCGAGAGCTTCTTCACCACCGGGATCGCGTTCAGATCGAGCGTGAACCGCGTCGAGGTCTCGAACGTCCGGATGCCGCGCTCGCACAGGATGACGTTCGGATTGCCACCGCTCAGCACGTATTCGGCGGACAGGAGCCACTCCTGCACCGTGGTCGACATTCCGCGTTTCAGGAGGACGGGCTTCGGCTGCTCGGCGACCCGTTTCAGCAGCGCGAAGTTCTGCACGTTGCGCGCGCCGATTTGCAGAATGTCGGCGTGCTCGGCGACGGTCTCCACCTTGTCGGGCTCCATCACCTCGGTGACGATCGGCAGGCCCGTCTCGCGCCGCGCTTCGGCCAGGTACTTGAGCCCCACGTCCTCGAGTCCCTGGAACGCGTAGGGGGACGTGCGCGGCTTGAACGCGCCGCCGCGCAGCACACTGGCGCCCGCGGCTTTCACCCGGGTCGCGACTTCCAGCACCTGCTCGCGCGATTCCACGGAACACGGCCCGGCCATGACGCAGAGCCGATCGCCGCCCACCTCGAGGCCGTTCACGCGCACCCGGCTCGGGCCCTGGTGCACCTCGCGGCTCGCGAGCTTGAACGGCTGCAGGATCGGCGTGACGGATTCCACGCACTCGATGGACTCGAGCGACCGGAGCCGCTCCTTGCCTCGATCGTCGCCGACGGCGCCGATGACCGTGCGCAGCTCTCCGCGAATCGTGTGGGCGCGATAGCCCATCTCCTCGATGCGACGACAGATCGAGCCGATCTCCGCATCCGACGCTCCCGACTTCAGCACGATGATCATTTCCGCTTCTCCCGGCTGGCCGGGTCCGTGACAACGCCACGCACCCGCCCGAATGTCGCGCGAAGACCGTCGTTCGCTCGACCGTTGAGAAAAAAGAAAGGCCGCGGGAACCCCGCGGCCTCGGTCACTCGGCGCCGCGGGCTTCGGTCTGCCCGCGGCTCCCGGTCACGTTACACGAGAGCCAGTGGGCAGACCTCCGCGAAGAAATAAAAGCCGAAGTACGCGACGTGCCGATCGAGGCTGCCCATGAGTGCAACGACTCTAGTGCGTCTTCTGTCCCTCGTCAAGGCGCTTTTTCGGGGAGGGCTTGTGCAGCCGGGCGATGATGCGGTGGCGATAGTAGAAGAGCGGAAGACACACCGCGGCGACGCCGGCGATGAAGACCACCGCGTAGATGTACCGCTGCTCCGCGACGTGGGCGCCGAAATACGACGAGATCCACGTCCCGGGCAGGCGTCCCACCGTGGACACGACCGCGAAGACCCAGAACGGGATCGGGCTGATGCCGAACAGATACGAGATGATGTCTTTCGGAAATCCCGGGATCAGATACAGGATGAAGCAGATGATGGCGCCCTCGGCCTCGAGGATGAAGTTCATCCGGTTCCAGTGGTGC
Organism: Candidatus Rokuibacteriota bacterium; assembly: GCA_003220195.1. Classification (GTDB taxonomy): domain Bacteria; phylum Methylomirabilota; class Methylomirabilia; order Rokubacteriales; family CSP1-6; genus AR8. Next base: position 3,503 of record QHRT01000130.1, read on the forward strand.
TCGCTGAGCCACGGCCGGACCAGCGGCTCGCCCCAGCGGCGCCCGACCCAGAAGCAGAACAACGTCCCGATCGTCAGGCCGATCGTCGAATAGATCACGCCCCACAACGTGCCGAAGAGCGCGCCGCCCACCGGACCGGTCACCTCGCCCGGGATCGGGGCGATGATCACCTGCAGCGCCTGGATCGCCATGAAGATCACCGGCGCGAGCCACCCCCACGCCGCGACGGTGTCGCGGAGGAACGCGGGCTCCCGGTAGAGACGGATCACGAAGCGGATGAACGTCGCATCGATCGCGACGAGCCAGATGGTGATCGCCAGCAAGGCGGCGAGCGTCGCGGACAGCAGCGCCCACCTGGCGCGGTCGGTCATGCAGGAGGTCGAGAGCGGAGCGCGGGGCTCACGCGGGATGGCGGTCGCTCCACGGACGCGCCGCCTCAAAGGCGGCCGCGGCCGCGAGCACCACTCGATCCGCGTGGCGACGGCCAACGATCTGGAGACCGACGGGCAGGCCATCGTCGGTCCATCCGGCGGGGACGCTGCATGCGGGCTGCCCCGTGAGATTGAACGGGAACGTGAAGGGCATCCAGCCCAGGACGGAGACATCTCGACCGTCGATCTGCCGCGGCGGCCGAGAGCCGAGCGGAAACGGCGGCACGGCGACGGTGGGGGTCAGCAACAGATCGAAGCGCGCGAGGAACGCCGCGACGTCTTGCCAGATCGCATCGGCGCGCGCTCGCGCGGCGAAGTATTCCCGGGACGACACCGCCGCGCCTCGCTCGAGGAACTTGATCAGCGTCCGGTCCATCACCTTGTAGGCGTGCGGCAGGCGGTCACTCCACGCGGCGTGGAATTGCGCCGCGAGCAGCGTCACGAAGGCGTCTTCCGGATCGTCCCACGCGGGATTCACGACCTCGACGTAGCACCGGAGCGACTCGAACTCGGCGGCGGCGTCTTCGCACAGTTGCCGCACGCGCGGATCGACCGAGGCATAGCCGAGATCCGGCGTCCACGCGACGTGGAGACCCTTCACGTCGTCCTCGCTCGCTTCCCGGTACGGCACCGATTCGCTCGGCAACGATTCGCGGTCGCGATCGTCGGCGCCGGCCAGGACGTCGAGGGCGAGCGCGGCGTCGCGGACAGTCCGCGTGATCGGCCCCGTGTGGGAGAGTCCCTCCCATCCGGGGAAACCCGGAGACTGTGGGACGCGCCCGTACGAGGGCTTGAACCCCACGATGCCGCAGAAAGCGGCCGGAATTCTGATCGAGCCGCCGCCATCGGTGCCGAGCGCGATCGGACCGAGATCCGCGGCGACGGCGGCCGCGGCGCCGCCGCTCGAGCCGCCGGGCGTCAGCTCGACGTTCCAGGGATTGCGCGTCGCTCCGAACAGCGGATTGTCGGTGAGCGCCTTGTGACCGAACTCCGACGTGTTCGTCTTGCCCAGCACGACGGCGCCGGCGGCGCGAAGCCGCGCGACGGCGACCGCGTCCTGGTCCGGAACCATCTCGGCGAAGAGTCGCGAGCCGCCCGTCGTCCGGAGCGCCCGCGTGAAGATGACGTCCTTGACCGAGACGGGAACCCCGTGCAGCAAGCCGAGCGGCTCGCCTTTCATGACGACGATCTCGGCCTCGCGTGCCGCCGTCAGCGCGGTGTCAGGCGAGACGAGACAGTAGGCGTTCAGGCGTTCGGCACTGGCGTCGATACGGGCGAGGACGGTTTCGGTCACCTCGACCGGCGACACCTGCTTCTCGCGAATCAGCGTCGCGAGCTCGAGGGCAGATTTCCAGGCGAGGTCGTCCCGGCTCATCGCCGGAAGGAATCGGGTGGCGCGTGCGCCATGCTGCGTTGCATGCGGGGCTGATTGTATCATCCGGGCCCGTGGACGCCGGCGCCGCGCCGCGTGTGAGAGCCTGGCTGGAAGGGCGCGAGGCGGCCGGCGTCGGCCCACGCGTGGTGGAAGCCGCGCGACGGGCGCTGGCGACCGCCGGCGGCGTCGTCACCGAGCGGCACGGCACGGTGGTGTGCTTCAGCGAGCGCCGACGCGTGCTCGAGCTGGATCGTCACGGCACGCTCCTGACCACGCTCTCGTGGCGAGACGACGGAAGTCTGGACGAAGCGGCGGTGCGGCTCGGCGACCGATCGTGGATTCTCGTCGAGCCACGAGCGACGACCGAGTCCCCGTGGGGCGAGTGCGATCGTTTGTGGTGGGCCACCGCACCGCGACGAGAGTCGCGCGTCGCCGAGCCATCGAGCGTCATGACCGCGGTGGACTGGTCGCACGTCTCCGCGATCCCGACGGTCGCAACGCCAGCCCGCCTGCCGCCCGGCACGGGCAGCGCGGTGCTGAACCTGATCGCCACGCTGGCGCGGGACGCCGGTGGCGCCGGGCTCGTCTACCAAGGTCCCTATCCGGGCGAGCAGCTCTTCCTGACGCTCGTCGAGTCCTTCACGTACACGGCTGCCGAAGACCCTCTTGCGGCATTCGTTCGCGGGGAACTGCGATGGGTTCCGGCGCCGCACGAGCGGGTCTTCATCGAGGCCGACCTCCACGTGCAGCTTCGCGAGGGGGTCGATGCCGTGACGTGGCGCGGCCGCAAATATCATCGGGCGACGTGGCAATCCCTCGAGCGTTACGCCCCGCGTCGCGTGCACGACGTCGGCGATCGCGTTCGCTGCTCCATCTGGGCGCTCGGGCGACCGATCGAAGATCATCTCGAGCTGACGCGCGACGGCGAGCTCCACGCGGTGTTGCCGATCGTCTCTCGAGTCGAGCAGACACGGGACGTGACGTCGGCCGTCGTCGACGGCGTGCTCGCCGCGATTGCCGTGGCCAGCGCCCCGCCGCTCGCGGCGGCCATCGAGGACGCGGGCCGGCGACTTCACGTTACGTGGGGGCCGGTGGACCGGGATCTCGCGGCGATCGACGGGGACGCGATCCGCTTCGCGAGCTCACTCCGGGACGCCGCGGTCAGGGCCATCGCCGGCGCAGAGGATCGTGAAGCTCGCGTCGCCGCCGCGTTCGCGCTGCTCGGAGAGATGGCCGGGCTTCTCGGCGACGAGCTGCGCGCGCGGGCGCAGCGGACTCTCGCAGAGCTCCCGGAGGCCGAGCAGGCCGCGTTGCTGCGGGAATCGACCGGGCCTTCGCCGGAAACGGCGCGAGCGATCGGACGGGCGGTCGAAGCCCTGCTCGACGAGCTCGAGCGGCCTACGACACCGCCTTGAACACGAGCCAGACGTTGAAGGCGATGAACGCACCGATCGACGCCGTCGACAGCGCCACGTAACCGAGCCACATCGCCTTCTCGCGGTTCATCCGACCGAGCCCGCCGCCACGGAAGAGGCTCCGGATGTACGCGACCGCATCGTGCTTGAGCGTCGGCACACCGAGAAGGTCCACCAGGACGTGGTAGCCGTCCATTTCCATGAAGCAGAAGGGATAGAGCGCCAGCACGAACGCCTGCCACTGCACCATGCCCGACGCGGCCGCGAACGCCTGCGTGAAGCTCTGCGGCGAGCGCACCGCGAGAAGGAAGCAGAGCGAGCCCAGGACCAGATGGACCGCCGCGCCCGAGACCGCCGTCACGACGCGGGCGCGACGCGGCGCCATGAAGACGTCGGTGACGTCGACGTAGAAGGTCGGGATGAACCCGTGGAGCACCGTGAAGCCGAATTCCCGAACTCGCCGTCCGTAGTGAATCAACGCCAGGCCGTGGACGATCTGATGCGCCGCCACCGTCGCGAAGAACAAGAGCTTGACCGCAAGCACCGCGGCGACCGGGTGCTCGCCGAAGCCCGCCGCGAAGATCTCGGCGTTCTTGATCACCGTCGCGCCGGCGACGAGGCCCGCGACAGCGAGGAGCAACGCGACCACCACGGCCGCCGGCGTGAAGATGAGCCAGCCGCCCCACCGATAGAGGCGAACGAAGATCGGATGGACGCGACGGCTCGAGACGGTCGCGCGCTCGAGCAGCACCAGCACGCTCTCGATCGCCTTCACGGCCGGCCGGCGCCGGTTGCGGGCGAGCACGCGACGCAGCCGTGAGGTCGGGGTCATCGTCAAGAGCTGCGCGCGCTGGAGCTTGCGAATCAGGTTCGGGATGATCTCGAAGTCGAACTCGCCGTACGTGAGCACGTACGCCGTGGCCATTTCTTCGAGCGAGATGCTGCCGTCCATCTGCTCCCAGAGGAACCGTTCCGGATCCGACAGGAGGAGAAACCGGTCGGTGTCGCGATTCTTGAGAATCCAGTTGCGCTGACCGGCCACCCGGGATTCGAGGTGCGCGAGCTCATAGGCTTCGTCCGTGACGCGTTGCGGCCGCGAGCCGAGGTACGCGAGCGCGCTCGGAATCTCGCGCACCTCGAACGCCTGATCGTCGCGTCGGACCAGGAGCTCGAGCTTCGCGCGGCGCGGCGCGACGGGCTGATTCATCGAGTTTTCTCCACGTCGAGCCCGGTCGCCTCGAGACCCCAGCGCGTCACCTCGGCGACGAGGTTCCCGGACTCGCGCAGCCGCTCGATGAAGACCAGCACCAGCGCGTGAAAGAACGCGGCCGCCGCCTCGGGATTCGTCTCGGTGAGCCGGTGGAGATTGTCGCTGTCGAGGACGAGCAGCGTGGTCTCGGTCTCCGCCGAGAGCGTCGCCGAGCGCGGGGAATGGGCGAAGAGCCCCATCTCGCCGAAACATTCACCCGGACCGATGCGCGCCAGCACTTGCTCCACGTTCCCCGTGATGGGTTTCGACACGACCATCGTGCCCTGATGGATGACGAACATCTCTTCGCCCGCGTCGTCCTGGCGGAACAGGACCTCTCCGCGGCGCAGGGTGATCTCTCGCAGACGCCGGGCGAAGGCTTCAAGGTTCGCGGAGGCGACGTTCTGGAAGAGAGGCGCCGTCGCCAGGAACTTCGCGATTTCGGTCGCCGTCGACACCGCCGCTCTACGCGGCCCCTACGTGGCCACGCGACGGATCAACGCGTTCCGCAGCGCGTGCGCGCGCTCGCTCGATGGGCTCCGCGCCAGCCGGGCGAGAGCCTGCTCGACGGTGGCTCGTTCCTCCGGCGTCAGCTCGTATTCGCCGAGCACGACGTCCGGAGCCCGCTGGAGATCCGCGAGGAAGTCAGGATCGATCATGACGCGCCCGACGAGTTCACGAAGGCCGCGAGCCATTGCGCAGGGATGATACCAGAAGACGGGGGTCGCGATCGTTCGCGGATTGCGCGTCTCGTAAGGTATTGACCGTTCAAGCGCGCGCGACCCGCGATCAGTTCACCGCTGTCTCGGGGGGGGGCCGTCAAGGCCCCCCAAAGTCATCGATCGCCCTTCAGCGCATCGGCGCAGGCGGCGGTGGCGGCGGTGGCGGCGGCGGTCCCACCGGGGGAGGCATGGGCACGCTCGAAATCGGTGGCGGGGGTGGTGGCGCTCCGGGCGGCGGAGGCGGAACGCTGAGCGCCGGTCGCCCCGGTGGCGGCGCCACGGCGGCCGGCCGCGCTCCAGGAGGCACCGGCACCTGGTTACCCTTGGCATACATGCACTGCACGTAGCCCGTGTCGTAGCGCTGTTGCACCCTGCGAGACGCGGTCGCGGAATTGCCGGCGCCGACCGCGGTGCCGCCGAGCAGACCGACGCCGGCTCCGACCGCCGCACCGGTTCCCGGCCGACCCGCAACCGCGCCGATCGCGGCGCCAGCCGCCGCACCGACCGCAGTGCCGATGGCCGCGCCGCCAACGGCGCTCGTCGTCGCGGCGTGTCCGGTCGTGGTTCCCGCTGCCTGCGACGCGAACTGTCGGCAGATCGCGTCGTCCGACTGGAAGACCTCGAACGGCTTCCCGGTTCCCGGCAAGACCATGACGCTCGGACCGGTGGGAACCGTCGCGCAGGCCGTCAACAGGAGCGCGGTGCCGCCGGCGAGCAGCGCGGATCGGCCTTTGCGCACCATCATTGCGACCTCGGCGGAACCGGCAGCCAATCTTCCGCGCACGTCTGGACGTTCGGGTAATAGGCCCTGGCGCTCGCGCAGTAATACCAGAATCCCTGCGCTGCGGGCGCCGACGGCGGCGGCGACTGCTGGACATACGCCGGAGGCTGTTCCACGACGACCGGCGGCGGCGCGTACGCGTACGGCGGCGGGTAGTACCAGTATGGCGGCCCCCACCACACCGGACCACCGATGATCACGCGAGGGCCGTGATGCCAGCCCCCGTGCCAGGCCGAGGCCTGCTGGGGCAGCGCGATGACGAGCAACGTCACGACCGAAAGCACCGACAGGATCGCGACCTTCTTCATGGAGCGCTCCTCCTCGTATCAATGATGCCGGCCGGCCCAGAATCGATCGTACCGCCGGGGCCGGCGCTCGCGATTCGGAAACATGAGGTCGAGCTCACATCTATTGGACGGGCGGGCAGTGCACCAAATTCAACGTCCGCGGCGTCATCGTTTCTCCTCTCGGCGGAACAGATCCGCCTTCACTCCCGCCGCCTTGAACAGACGGTCGCGCGAGGCCCCCAGCTCCGCGCGTAGCTTGGGCAGGTCCACGTCCAGCAGCCGCCCCTGCCACTTGCGCACCTTGCCCGCGACGATCACGGTGTCGACGTTGGACCGCTCCATCAGCGTGACCACGGCGCCCGGCACGTGGTTGAGCGGGGCGACGTTGATGGCGTTGGCGTCGAGCAGCACGATGTCCGCTTCCTTGCCGGGAGTGAGCGAGCCGACCTTGCGATCGAGCTTGAGATCCTTCGCGCCCTGGAGCGTCGCGAAGCGGATGACGTCGCGCGACGTGAGCAGCTCTGGCAAATCTTGCCTGCCTTCGATCGCCATCTGGTTGACCAGGGCGCGCTGCAGCGTCATGGCCGAGCGCATCTGGGTAAAGAAGTCCGCCGTCATGGTGCATTCGACGTCCGTGCTGAGCGACGGCTCGATGCCCATCTCGAGCGTCTTCACAATCGGCGGCATGCCGTGGCGCATGGTCATCTCGATCGGAAAGGCGATCGACACACCGGCGCCGGCGTCCTTGGTCGCCTTCCAGCCCGTCTCGGAAATGCCGGTCATGTGGATGAACAGATTGTCCGCGCCGAACTTCCCGGCGGCAGCGAGCTTATCGAACGTCTCGCTCATCCCGAGCGTGCCGACGATATGCGCCGCGATCGGCAGGTTGAGTCCGCGCCCGACCTCCCACGCCTTCTCGTGACCCGGCAGGTAGATCTCTCCGCCCATGATCATCGTGACGAGCTGATCGTCGGAGGAGAAGTACTGCTTCCTGATGCGCGCGGCGTCGCCCGGATACTTCGTCTTTTCACCGTGCCCTTCGAAGTAGCCGAAGGCGGCGCGGCGCCCCGCGTCCACGAGGCCCTTGATCGCGGCGTCGGAATGCTCCGGCGAGTGATGGATCTGCGAGATGTCGTGCACGGTGGTGACGCCCGCGTCGAGCTGGCTCAACGAGCCGAACAGCTCGTTGATGAACACGTCCTCGGGCCGGTACACGCGGGCGAACTTGCCCAGGATGTAGTCGAAGTAGTTGACCGCGCCGTGCGGCTTGCCGTCGTTGGCCAGGAGGCCGTCGGCCAGGAAGCCGCGCAGCGCCGTCTCGAACTGATGGT
>QHRT01000457.1:0-200 GCA_003220195.1 Candidatus Rokuibacteriota bacterium
GGACGTCATCAAGAAGTTCGGCGACAACATGTTCGGCGGCGACTTCGTCTTCTCGGTGAGTCGCGACTTCGTGAGGAAGTGCCCGACGCCGCTCCTGCTCCAGCCCGGCAGCGACACGCCGCATCCGGCGAAGACCAGTGACGAGATCGCTGCACTCGCGCCGAATCTCGAGGTCCAGAAGGACTGGCGCGCGCCGACCC
>QHRT01000457.1:306-3490 GCA_003220195.1 Candidatus Rokuibacteriota bacterium
TCGGGGCAGGAGGTGCGCACCAGTGACGTGCTGCGCGCCTACCTCGAAGGGACCGGCCTCGACATCCAGATCTACGAGCCCGCCGGCGCGCCGGGCCGCACCAGCCTGGTCGCGCGCATCGAGGGCACCGATCCGGCGGCGCCCACGCTGTGCCTGATGGGCCACACCGACGTCGTGCCGGTGACGCGCGAGCACTGGACGCGGGATCCGTTCGGCGGCGAGCTCGTGAACGGCGAGGTGTGGGGCCGCGGCGCGCTCGACATGCTGAACCTCACGGCGTCGCAGGCCGTCGCGCTGAAGGCGCTGGCGCGGCGGCCCGGGGGATGGCGGCCGCGCGGGACGCTCGTCTATCTCGCGTGCGCCGACGAGGAAGCCGGCGGCACGCTTGGCGCCGGGCACATGTGCAAGAAGCACTGGGACGCCTTGCGCGCCGATTACCTCCTGACCGAGAACGGCGGCGTCGTCAGCTCGCACGACGATGAGCTCCACGTCACCGTCCACGTCGGTGAGAAGGGCGTGGCGTGGCGGCGGCTGCGCGTCCGGGGCACGCCGGGACACGGCTCGATGCCGTACGGCTCGGACAACGCGCTGGTGAAGGCCGCGCACGTGGTGAGCCGACTCGCGGAGTATCGGCCGGCGCCGTACGTGGACGATCTCTGGAGGACGTTCGTCGGCACGCTCGACGTCGACGACGCGATGAAGACCGCGCTGGCGGATCCGGCCCGCGTCGACGAGAGCATCGCGCGGCTTTCACCGGGCACGGCACGGTTCGCGTGGTCGGCGACGCACACGACGTTTTCTCCGAACCTCTGCCGCGGCGGCGTGAAGACGAACGTCATTCCCGACGTTGTCGACGTCGAGGTCGACATCCGCACCATTCCCGGCGACAACGAGGACGAGGTCCGCCGGCACATCGACAAGGCGCTCGGCGATCTGTCGGAAGAGGTCGAGGTCCAGAAGCTCTTCTCCAAGCCGGCGTCGGCGTCACCGACCGGCACGCCGCTCTGGGACGTCCTGGGTCGCGTCGTCGACGCGCACTATCCGGGCGCGCGACTCCTGCCGCGAATGATCGTCGGCTTCACCGACGCGCCGTACTTCCGCGAGCACGGCGCGGTCGCCTACGGCTTCGGGCTCTTCTCCCGCGCGATGACGGCGGAGAAGATGTCGGGCCGGTTCCACGGGAACGACGAGCGCATCGACGTCGAGTCGCTGGCGCTGACGACGCGGGGGTGGCTGGAGGTCTGCGAGCTGTTCCTGGGGTAGCTCTCATCTCGCAGAGGAGCCGAGCCCATGTCTCCGGAATGTCCCTCAGTGCCGGCGACTCCTGCCCACGCGACGCCGATCACGCCGTTCTGTATCAGGATCGCCGAGCACCTCGACCGGCCCTTTGTAGTTCCTAGCGCGGCCTGACGGCCGCAACCAAGCCGAGGCGACTCGGCTTCGCCGCTTCGCCTCGGACGGACCGGGCATCCCATCTGGTTGACGGCCCGGACCGGGCCGAAGATTGCCGGGCGTCGTGGGATTGAGGCCGGCCGACCATAGGCGCGGCGAGCAGGGGGCCTGCTGGCACCACGCGTTTCGCCGAATCCGTCGACGGGAGCGATCGGATGTCTTTCTCGACCGAGGATTCGAACCAGGGGATCGGCGAGGGATTGCCTTCTCGCTGGAGTTCGTGTGCGATGCGCGAATGGACCAGCCACGAGTGGCTGGCGCGCAAGCTGGCGCAGCACGACGTGCGGTACACCAAGCAGGATAATGCGTTTCTGTGGATCGAGGACTTCCCGCGGGCCCAGCGCTTCGCCGATCGGTTCGTCAGCTTGCCGTGGGTGGCGCTGCTCGACCGGTATGCGCGCCGAGTGAACCCGTTGCTGCGAGACGTGCTGAGCACGATGCAGTACTACTGGGTGACGCCCCAGTCGGAGTATGCGACCGACCTGGTGTTCAAGAGCGGCTGGCCCACAGCACCCTGTGCTTCTCGGCGCGCGACGTCATGAGTTTCTTGGGCCGGAAATGGCACGGGCAGTTCGAGGGTGAGGTCGTCACCGACCACGCCGAGTATCCGCTCCGAGGCCGGTTGCCCGGCTGTCGGATCAAACACCGGATGAAGCGAAACTGGCTGAAGATGTACGACAAGGCTGGGTGGATCCTCCGGGTGGAGACGGTCATCAACGACCCGGAGGAGTTCCGCGTGCGCCGACGGGTACGTCGCCGCGGGCGTCGGCGCACCGAATGGGTTCCCCTGAGGAAGAGCGTCGCCTATCTCTTCCGGTATCGCGACGTTTCGCTCCAAAGCAACGCGCAGTATCTCAACGCGCTGGCCCAGGTCGAGGATCCGACGGCTGGGTTACGCGGCCTCGATACGATTACCACCCGGAAGCGCTCGACCAAAGCGTTAAATCCCGTGGCTCGGCCCGACTGCCAGCTCTTCACCGCGCTCATGAGTGGCGAGTATGCGGTCCACGGCTTCGCGAACCGCGATCTCCGCTCCAAGCTGGCGGCGACCGTCGTCCGTCTGAATGACGATCCGCGGCGCCAGAGTGCGCAGGTCAGCCGTCTCCTGCACCGGCTCCACGTCTATGGTCTCGTGGCGAAGATCCCGCGTTCGCGCCGTTGGCGCGTGACCGCCTTCGGGCAACGAATCATGAGCACCTCGGTCAAGCTTCGGCAGTGGCAATTCCCCGCGAATTGGCCGAGCTGCATGACTCCGTCGAAACTTGTTCGAAAAAATCGGCGACCCAACGAAGGAAGAAGCTACGCTCCCTTCAGCGGCGGCCCGTCGACCTCGCCGTTGAGGCTGGTGACGCCTGCCATTGCCTGCGCTACGAACTCGAAGCTCTTGTAGCCTACGTAGGGGCCGCTCGATCCGAAGCCCTTGATCGACGCGGCGGTCAGTCGGGGATTGAGCGCGTGGAGGTTCTCCCAGCCGAGCCCTAGCCGCTCCATGGCGCCGGGCCCGAAGTTCTCGACGACGACGGCGGCGATCCGGAGCAGGTCATCGAGCACACCGCGGCCCCGCGGATGCTTGAAATTCAGCGTCGCGCTCGTCTTGTTGGCGTTGAAGAAGAGGAAGCCCCAGCTATCGACGCCGGGCTTGTCGCTGACGGCGAGCCGGTTCGCCTCGCCGGTCACGGGCTCCACCTTGATGACCTCGGCTCCCAACCAGGCGAGCAGTTGCGTGCACGAG
>QHRT01000458.1:0-3185 GCA_003220195.1 Candidatus Rokuibacteriota bacterium
CCGTTCACCGCCCCGAACAACCCGCTGACGAGCACCGTCTTCAATGAGAGCGGAGTGCTGCGGGCGTCCCAGCCGGATTTCGCCAGTCCCAACGACACGATCCGGGTGTTCTACAACGACGAGCACGCCTTCACGCTGGGGGTGCGGCAAGTCGCCGTGAAAGTGTCGGGCAGCACCACGACGACGAATTTCCCGCTGACCACGATGCCTGCCAACCCGGGCAGCGCGGCCAATCTGAGCGTCGGCTCGACCGCCACGACCGGCGACTTCGCGGCGCTCGATCCGAGCGGCCGGCCGATGGTCCCGGCGCTCTTCATCACCGACCTCACGATCAAGGGAGCGAACAGCCTCGCCGGCGACTGGCAGTACGGCGGCACGCCGATCCCGCCGCACTTCATTTCCGGGACGTGGAAAGGCACGGTGAAGACGATCGACAGGACGAAGAACCCGGCGACGGTAACGATCACTCCGGACGCCGATCCGTCCAAGAACAACTGGGTCCTCGGCCCCGGCAGTGACGCGGTGCCTGGCGGCCTCACCAACGAGGGGTTCGGTGGTGAGATCCGCTGGAACGTGAGCGACCTGCGCGTCAATCTCACGACGGGGATCGGCTCGACCAACGCGGCCGACCCCACCCTGTCGTCGGGCGTGTTCAAGGGACACACGTTCCGCCTGCAGTTCATGGTGCACGGCGGAGATCAGAACAAGACCGGCGGTGACGTCGGTCAGAGCGGTTCGACCGTCACCATTCCGCAGTAGCGGTCCGCGCGCTCGACCCCGTCGGCGCACCGTCTCTCACGCGGAGACGGGAGCGCCGGCGGGCCTTCTTGCAGCTTCTCCGCGATGACGCCGCCGCCGCGCGCGTCCGGATCGATCAGCCCGGTGCGCGCAACAGCCGGCGAAACGTGAGGCTGATCCTCTCGTCCGTCACGTCGAGCTGACGCGGAACGCCGTGCACGAAATGCCGCTGGCAGGTTCCGCCCATGACGACCAGGCTTCCGTGCGCGAGATCGAAGCGGGCGCCCCCGGGCATGGTCTTCCGCCGCGGCTTCAGGACGAATCGTCGCGTGCCTCCGAGCGAGACGGTCGCCACGACGGGATCACGGCCGAGCTCCGGCTCGTCGTCGGCGTGGAGGCCGATCGCGTCGCGGCCGTCGCGATAGCGGTTGGCCAGCACGTGGTTGAACGGCGTGCCGGTGAGAAGCCGGACGCGCTCCCGGATCTCGGCGAGGGCCGGTGTGAACGCGCGCGGCTCGAGGGTCTGCCCGGAATAGCGATAGCCGAGATCACCCGCCCACGCAATCAGGCGAGGCTGGAGCACCTCGCGGCCGAACAGGACGATGGCCCGTTGCTCCCAGGAGAGCTCCTCACGAAGGGCCCGGAGGAGCTCGTCGGCCTCGCGAGCCTCGAGCCACGACGGCTCGTGATCGAGCCACGCCCCCGCGGCGAGCGGAATCCGGCAGCCCATCATGCGGCTCCACGTCGGCGGCCCTCCGCCGCCGTCTCCTTGTCGAAGTCGACGTCGGTCGCCGACGGCCCGGTGATCAGGCGCGCCCCGCGATTGAACGTCAGATACTCGATGGCCCAGTCGACGAACACGGTCATGCGACTCCGGAACTGGACGATGTACATCAGGTGCACGAATGCCCAGACCAGCCACGCCAGCAACCCCGACATGTGGAGCCGGAACACGTTGGCCACGGCGGAAGCCCGGCCGATGACCGCGAGCTCGCCTTTGTCGAAGTACGTGAACGGCGGGAGCGACTCTGCGCCCTCGATCTTCCTGACGATCGCTTTCGCGGCGTACGCGCCTTGCTGCATCGCGACCTGCGCCACGCCCGGCAACGGCTTGCCGCTCGCATCCAGCCTGAGCGCGAGGTCGCCGATGACGTAGACGTCGGGATAGCTCGGCAGGGTCAGATCCGGATTGACCTTGAGACGTCCGCCGCGGTCGGTGTCCGCCCTGGTGCGGTGGGCCAGCGTGCCCGCGAGTGGTGAGGCCGTCACTCCTCCGGCCCAGATGACGGTCTTCGATGGCAAGCGGTCGGTGGCGCCCTGGCTCTCGACGGTGACGCCGTCCTGATCGATCTCCTTCACCATGACGCCGGTCTTCACGTGCACCCCGAGCCTCGCCAGCGCGCCCGCGGCCTTCTGCGCGAGATCTTCCGGGAACGTCATCAGCACCCGCGGCGCGCCGTCGAGCAGAATGATGTCGGCGTCCTCCGAGCGGATCGACCGGAAGTCGTTCTTGAGTGTCTGTCGCGCGATCTCACCGATGGCGCCGGCGAGCTCGACGCCGGTGGCGCCGGCGCCCACGATGACGAACCGGAGCCACGCCTGTCGCTCGGTCGGGTCCGCGAGTCGCTCGGCCACCTCGAAGGCGTACAGGATCTTGTGCCGGATGTTGGTGGCCTCTTCGATGCTCTTCATGCCCGGCGCCCACCGTCGCCACGCGTCGTGCCCGTAATACGAGGTCTGGGAGCCCGCGGCGACGATCAGCGAGACGTATTCGAAGACGGCGCCGTCGGCCAGCATGACCCGCCGCGCATCCGGATCGACGTCGACGACCTCCCCCATCAGCACGCGCGTGTTCTTCTGGCGGCTCAGCACGCTGCGAAGCGGCGCGGCGATCTGGCCGGGCGACAAGGAGCCGGTCGCCACCTGGTACAGCAACGGCTGAAACAGGTGGTAATTGCGTCGATCGATCAGCGTCACGTCGACGTCCGCGGATCGGAGCTTCCGGGCGGCGCGGAGCCCGCCGAACCCGCCCCCGATGACGACGACCCGGTGTCGAGGGTTCATCCTCTTCACTCTACGTCTTCGACGTCGTGCCACAATCCCGTCCGTGGAGCCCCGGTCCCGATGACACAGGCGACGGCCCTCGACGGGCACCTCGGGCGCCGTCTCGTCCTCGACGAGATTTTCGATCTGTCGCTCTACCGCGCGTTGCACGCGCTGGCGCCGGAGGGCCTGCGCCGCACGCTCGAGGCTTTGATCCCGATCGAGGCCCGCCACGTCGCCTTCTGGCAGAAATTCTTCGGGCTCGAGGACGTCACGCGCCTCAGCCTGGGCCGTCGGCTCCGGCTGGCGGTCATCGTCGCCGCGTGTCGACTGTTCGGCGCCACCGCGATTCACATCGTGCTCGAGGCGATCGAGGTCCACGGCGTCAAGAAATATCTCGACGT
>QHRT01000458.1:3225-4952 GCA_003220195.1 Candidatus Rokuibacteriota bacterium
CGAGGTGCTGGAGGACGAGTTCAAGCACGAAGACGCCGTCGTCACCGGCGAGGCGGAGCATCGCATCAGCCCGGAGAAGGTGCGCAACGTGTTCCTCGGTCTGAACGACGGCCTGGTCGAGATCCTGGGCGCCGTGAGCGGTTTCTTCGCCGCGTTCAGCAGCACGACGGCCGTGATGACCGCCGGCTTCACGGTCGGAGTCGCGGGCGCGCTCTCGATGGCCGCCGGCGCCTACATCGGCGCCGGCTCCGAGGCAGAGTTGCGTGAGACCGAAGACGCGCGGCGCCGCTTCCTGGGTGAGCCGGTCAGCAGCGAGCCCGGCGAGCGCGCGCTCGTCTCGGCCGCCGTCGTGGGGATCGGCTATTTCATCGGGGCCGTCGTGCCGATTCTCCCGGTGCTGTTCGGTGCGCGGACCGTGTGGCCCACGATCGTCACGGGCGGCGCCATGATCGTGGCGGTCTCCACGATCGTCGCGTTCATCTCCGGGATGAACGTCCGTCGCCGCATCGCGCGCAATGTCGTCATCACCGGTCTGGCCGTGGTCGTCACGTACGTCCTGGGACTCCTGACCAAGCGACTCCTCGGCGTGGCGATCTGAGCGCGGCGACGGGCCGGACGAGCCGCGAGCCGTCCGGCTCAGTCCGCGGCGCCGAGCTCCTGTCGCGGGATGGTCTTCATGATCTCGAGCCACCCTGGTCCCGGCGCGCCCGTGCCGCCGGGCTCCTGCGGGGAGATGGTCTTCAAGATCTCGAGCCACGCAGGTCCCGGCGCGCCCGCCGGGAGCGCGCCACGCGGTGCGATCGTGCGCGCTCCTGGTCGTTCGAACTCGACGGTTGTCGCCGGCGACGCGGCCCCGGCCTCATCCGGCCGCTCGTTCTGCGCCTGGACGTCTTCCCACGACGACCAGGGGGCGAAGAGCCGGATCTCGACGCGCCGGGCTTCGGCAAGTGTCGCCGGGGTTGGCTTCTCGCCCGCACCCGGCGCCGCCTTGCCCATCGCGACGGCTCTGAGCTGGCGCAGCTCGATTCCCTGCTGCCTCACGAGATGACGAATCACAGCTTCCACACGCTCACGGGCGAGCTCGTTGTTGTGGCGGTCGCTCCCTCGAGGATCGGCGAAGCCCTGGAGCTCGAGGATCGCATTGGTGTCGGCCTTGAGAGCATTGGCCAGGTCGTCGAGCTCTTTGATGTCCGCGGTGCGGATTTCCGCTCGATCGGAGTCGAAGTGGATGGCTCGCGTCTCCCACAATCTGTACCTGTTGCGGTCCGCGAGGCGCTGCGAGAGGCGGACCTCGGTATCGCGCACGGCAACCCCGGCCAGCTCCGCCCGGGTCTTCGCGTCGTTCGCGCCGGCCGCGGCCAGGTTCGCCTGCGTCTTCGCGTCGCTCGCGCCGACCGCGGCGAGATTGGCCTCGGTCTTCGCCTCGGTCGCCAGGACCCCGACTGTGTCGATCTTCTCGCGGCTCGACGCGAAGCGATCGACCGTTGCACGCAGCTTCGCTTCCTGGGCTTCCACCCGATTGGTCAGCAAGGTCTCCGTCGCGTTCACCAGATGGGTGACCCTGGTCTCCGTCTCGCTCAGCTGCTCCTGAACAAAGCTCCTGGTGGCGCAGGCAGCACCGAGCAGGGTGACGCCGCCGCAGAAGATCACGAAATCCACTCGTGGTTTCATGTCGACCTCCTCCATCAACAGCCGCACGCACTCCGGGCGTGACACGGAGTGCATCC
>QHRT01000466.1:0-7633 GCA_003220195.1 Candidatus Rokuibacteriota bacterium
ACGCCGTCATGGGCTCGGCCGGGGCTTGCCCGCTCCGGACCGATGATCGAGGCTCGCGATGATGCCGGCATACAACCACGCGAGTGTTTGTACGCCGTCGTCGAACATCGGATTCGTCAGGACGCCCGCCCCCAGCGCGACCAGCCCGAGCAAAGCCGCCATCGCCGAGAACGCGTCGACCGGATTGCCGGAAGGCCAGGACAGACGCCACGCGCGGCGAACGTTCACCAACAGGGCGCTCGTGTACAGGACGAAGCCGATGACCCCGACTTCGGCGAGGAGCGCCAGGTAAAAGCTGTGGATGGGCGCCTCGTACGTGCGGTTGTGGACGTCGCTCAGCGCGAAGCTGAATCGCCCGTACTCTCGTGCATTCACCATGCTGTTGTTGAGGCCGACGCCGAGCACCGGATGGCGCGTCAACATCGCGCGCGCCGTCTGGTACTGTTCGAGTCGCACCTCCACGTTCACGAGTCTCCGGGTGACGTACGCCATGTAATTCGGCACGATTCCGACCACGGTCACGGTCAGCACCAGCCCCAGCATGATCGCCGTTCTCGCCGAGAGGTAGCCGCGCCGGACGGCGAGCCAGTAGCCGACGAGCCCGGCCACGACGCCTCCCATCCACGAACTGCGTGAGAACGTCAGCACGAAACCGACGAGTCCCACTGCCAGCACCAGAACGCAGCCGAGCCGACGTCGGAACACCGCGTTCCGGGTACACGCCAGCGCGGCGAGGGGCAAGCCCAGGAGAAGCAGTTGCGACGTCGTGGCACCCGATCGCGACGTCCCGAACGAGTTGCGCCAGCCGCCCAGGCCGCCTTCGGCTCGGGGATCGAGGAGATAGTTGTCCTCGGTGACCCGGCTCTCTGGCAGCTCGGCGATTTCCGTTCTGCCGAAGAGCTCCCCGAAGAACGGATCGTAGAAATCGAACGCGAATCTGAAGATCGTGACAGCGCCCTGGAGGAGCACGATGACCAGCACGGCGGCCCACACGCGGCGCAACGCCCGATCCGAGTCGATCGCGTTCGCCACATACAGGAAGACGAGGATGAACTTCGCCTGGCGGAACAGCTCGATTGCGCCGAGATAACGTGACGGTGCGCCCGCGAGCGAGAAGACCGCCCAGACGAGGAAGCCGCCGGCGAGCCAGACACCGGAGGGAACAGCCAGACGGGTTCGCCTGAGCCAGAGATCCTTGAGCCACAGCGCCAGCAGCACGGCGAACGGCAGGTCGCTCAGGCGGATGGACGGGACGAACACCCACGGCCGGCCGTCGAGCCGCAAGGCATTGAGCACGGCCACGCCGTCGATGACGGTCTTCTCGACGTCGAACTGCAATGCGACGATGAACAGGGTCAGCCAGTAGAGCCTGGCGTCTCGCACGAGGAGCGCCGGCACCAGGGCGAGGAGGGCGGCCAGGAGCACGCCCAGCGAGAGCGGCCGCAGCGCGAGGGACACCGACGCCGCGACCGCCATCACGACGCCGGCGGATATGGCCAGCCACGGGCTGGCCATCGCCTCGCGCGTGGAAGAAGTCATGCCGCGGTGGGATTGTAGCTCAGACTCGCGGAGGAATCAGTTGGGGGTGATCTCGAGCCGACGCGAGTTCCTTCGGCGGGTGGTCCTGGCCGGGAGCGTGGGGTTCGTCCGACCGGCATGCACCGCCTCGGCCGAGACGGGATCGTCGTCGCGAACGACGGGAACGCGTCCCCTCGTCGCGGCTGTCCTGGTACGCAACGGCGCGCCCCAGATGATCGTCAACGGGACCGTCGCGGCGCCCTTCCTCGTCTTTCACGGAGCGGTCGTGGGAACGACCGGGCCGACGGCCGACGTCGGCCCGGAGTGGCGGGACCACGCGTTCAGCTTCACCGCACCGGTCAGCGACGACAACGCTGCCGTGCATATCCGCAACGCCGGCGATCGAGGCACATTATGGATCGCGGAGGCGCGCCTGTCCGAAGTGCGGGACGGCGTCCGGGTAGGGCCGAATCTTCTCGACAACCTCGACGTCGACGAGCGCGGAGAACCGGGATCCCGCTGGCGCCTGTTTGTCGCTCCGGGCGCGAGGGCGTCGGTTGCGCCGGACACGCGAACGGTCGTCTCCGGAACCGCTACCAGGCTGGCCGACGTATCGAGCAAGGCAAGACCTATCTGTTCACGGTGAAGCTTCGCTCGAACCCCTCGCGGAAGGTCGAGCTGCTCGCCGCTCACCAGGGTCCTCCCTGGACCGTGTACGGCGGGTCGAATCACGCCGTGGAGCAGATCCGGCTTTCGCGGGAGACGGGCTTTCATCTCCGGACGTTCGACATGGCACTGGCGTGGCCCCGCGGGGGCGCGCCACCCGATTACCGTGCCGGCGATCGAGAAGTGCGCGCCCATCTCGCCCTCGATCCGCAAGCGCTGCTGGTGCCCAGGATCCACACCGATGCCCCGCGCTGGTGGAAAGACCGGTACCCCGATCACGTCATGCTGTACGAAGACGGCCGGCATCAGATGGTATCCGTTGCCTCGAAGGAGTGGCGACGGGACGCCGCGGAGGCCCTGCGACTCTTCGTCCGCCATCTCGAGGACATGTTCGGTGATCGCATCCTCGGTTATCACATCGGTGCGCAGAGTGCCGGGGAATGGTTCTACGACGGCAGCTGGACGCCCACCCTGCCGAACTTCGAGACACCGTTCCGCACGGGGTTCCGAGCCTGGCTCAAGGAAAAGTACCGGACGCGAGAGGCGTTGCGGTCGGGCTGGCAGGACCCGCGGGCCGACTTCGCGTCGGTCGAGCTTCCATCCGCGGCCGCGCGTCGAGACGGCCGAGACGGTAGCTTCCGGGACCCCATCACCCAACGCACGGTCATCGACTTCTTCGAATACAGCCAGGTGGCGATCGTCGAGGCGCTCGAGCAGTTCGCACGCGTGGTGAAGCGCGGGGTGCGAGGCACGAAGCTCGTCTTCGCGTTCTACGGGTATCTGTTCGAGGTGGCGGGGTTCGGCAACGGGCCCCAGGTCAGCGGCCACCTCCTGACCGATCGGGTGGCGCGCTCCCCCGACATCGACGTCATCTGCGCGCCGATCGCCTACTTCGACCGGGAGGCCGGCGGCGGGGCGCCGTTCATGGCCCCCGTCGACTCGATCCAGCGGCGCGGCAAGCTCTGGCTCAACGAGGACGACACTCGAACGCATCTGTCGGCGCCGGGCGATGGCACCGGTCGCGTCGACACGTTGGCGGCAACCCTTTCGGCGCACCAGCGCAACTTCGCTCAGGTGCTCGCGCACCGGTGCGGGATCTGGTGGATGGATCTGCCGGCCCGCGGCTGGCTGGCCTCCCGGGAGCTCTGGGACAACTTCGCGACGCTTCGCGAACTGAGGCGGGCCGACGCGGACGAGTCGCTCCGGCCGGACGTCGCCGTTCTCGTCGACGAACGGAGCATGCTCTACCAGCCGTGCAACAACGTCGTCACGGCGCCGCTCCTGGCCCAGCTGCGGCATCACATCCATCGCGCCGGGGTCTCCGTCGGCTACTATTTGCTCGATCATCTGGGCGTCGGTCTCGTCCCCGACGCGAAGCTCTATCTGCTGCTCAACGCGTTCGTCGTCAATCCCGGAGAGCGTCAGGCGATTCACCGGGCGGTCCGCAACCGGGGCAAGTGGGCCATGTGGTTCTACGCTCCGGGCTATCTCGATCCCACCGGCAGCGCGGGCGACATGAGTGCCCTGACCGGGCTTCCGCTACGCCGACTACCGACGCCGCAGGCGCTGCGAGTCACCATGGTGCCCGGATCGTTCGCGACGACCGGCGTCCCGGCCGACCAGCTGACGTTCGGCGAGGACACACCGCGGGCTCCCGCCTTCTCGGTCGGCGAGGACGCCGAAGAGGTGCTCGTGCTCGGATATTACGCGCGCACCCGGACACCGGCGGTAGCGTCCGTACGTCGGGCAGAGTGGTCCAGCGTGTTCGTCGCGTCCACGACGATCTCGACGGGCGCGCTGCGGGCGATCGCGCGCGCGGCCGGCGCGCACGTGTGGCTGGAGAGTGACGACGTCGTCATCACCGGGAGCGACGTGGTGGCGGTCCACGCGTCCACCACGGGGGACAAGGAACTCCTGGTCCCGGCCGGGATGGCGATCCGGAACGTCTCGGCTGGGGCGACCTCGCACACCGGACGCGTGAAGCTCATGATGCGGCGCGGCGAGACGAAGCTGTTTCGGGTAATCCGGCCGTAGCCGGATCGCGGCGCACGCTACGACGAGGGAGGCCGTCCGTGCTGGCCCTGCATCTTGCGCACGAAGTCCTTCGCGCCGAACGTCTGCACGGCTTCGCTGCCGTCGAGGCGCTTCAACGGATGCAGGAAGTTGTGAATGGCGATGTTCCGCGGCCGTAACTGGCACCGGTCACATTCGCAGGTCATCAGACGGGCGTTCGGTGTCGGGAGCTGCTTGGCCGCCGTGCGGAATTCGGCGTAGCTCTGCGACGCCCACACGTCCGCGAAGCTCGCAGCACGGAGCCGTTGCCGAGGACGACGGTGAAATACCAGCCGACGTAACACGGCACGACGGGCGGCCCGATCACCTCGTTGACGAGGTAGGCCGGCGCCTCGGCGGCGAACAACGAGAGGTTGGTCTGCACTCCCAGGCGCGCCGCCGTCTCTCGCGCGGCGGGGATCGAGGCCACGAGCTCCTGATACTGGGTCTCGCTCAGGGCCAGGTCTGGCGTCCCGTCGTGGAGGGTCGTGTGAACGAAGGCCGCTTCTTGCGCGCCCACTTCCGCCGCCACCGCCACCATCTCGCCAATCTCGAAGTAATTCCTGGAGGTGATCACGAACGAGAGACTGAGATACGGCAGGTCGCGCTTCGCCGTGACCTTGCAGTCGGAGAGAAATCGCAGGTTGCGCTTGACCCGTCGATAATTCTCCGGCGTCTCCGTGACGTGGATCTGCGGATACGTTTCTGGGGTGCCGGCGTTGAGCGAGACGTTCACCCGATCGAGCCCGGCCGCCACCATGCCCTTCGCGATCTGCTCGGAGAGCCGAGAGGCGTTCGTGCACAGGAGCAGTTGCATCTTGCGGCCCTTGACGTAGTGGATCATGTCGAGGACGGACCGGTTCAGGAGAGGTTCGCCGCGACCGATCAGATCGATCCGACGCGTGCCGAGCCGGTACAGATCGTCGACGATCGCCTTGAACTGTTCGAGAGACATGACCCCGGCGGGACGCAAGCCGAAGCGGCCTTTCGTATCTTCGTTCTCCCGGTCGTCGGGAGGATGGTCCCAGCAAAACACACACTTGTGGTTACACGGATCGTTGATTCCGATCTGGGCCTGAAGGGGGCCCGATGGCGCTCGACCGCCGGTCAGACCCAGGCCGCCGGCGGCCACCATTGCGTACTGCTTGAAATTGACGCCGAGGTCGCGAAGTGGAATCTTCACTGTCGCTGCACACTAGCCACGTGGCTCGAGGCTTGTCAAACGCATTGCGGTTGTCTAGCCTCGCTGGCGTGAGGAAGGCGATCCTCGTCGTATTCGGCCTGCTCGCCGCCTTCGTCCTGATGGAAGTCACGTTGCGGTCGGCTCGGTACTGGAGGGACGGGACGTTCCAGGCCGAGAACACGTACGACCCGGACCTGGGTTGGGTGCCCACGCCGAACTACGCACGCCGGACGCGAAGGCCTGGCCGCGGGCACTACAGCACCAACGCGCTCGGGGCCCGCATGTGGGGAAGCCATCCGGGGAGTCCCAGGATCCTGTTCGTCGGAGATTCGTTCACCCAGGCCTCCGACGTCTCCAATGACGAGACCTACTACGCTCGCTTCGCGCGCTTGAGCGGCCTCGACACGTACGCGATCGGCGCGAGCGGGTACGGCACGCTTCAGGAGAGAAAGCTCCTGGAGCGGGTGCTGCGTGTCTCCGGGCTTCGCCCCGACGTGTTCGTCTTGCAGTTCTGCGGCAACGACTTCGTCGACAACAGCCCGACGCTGGAACGCGAATCGATCGCGTTCGCGCAGCGCATCCGACCGTACCGTGACCTGGCACGCGGAGACGTGTACACGCTCGGGAACAATCGGCTGTTCGTCGCGGCGCTTCGATGGTCCGCGGTATTCCGATCCGCCCTCACCCTCACCGAAAACGTCCTCTATCGCACGCGCCACGGTTACTATCTGGACCTCCTGCCACGCGAGGTCAAGGCGGCCGCCTATGATGAATCCGTGCATGTCACGGGCGTGTTGCTCGCGGAGATGCGCAGGCTCGTCCAGGGCTCGGCGTATGCCTTCAATTGCCAGGACGACAAGTTGAACACGTTCGACCAGAGCGCCGCGTTCGCCGCGCTCGCGAGGGCGGCCGGATTCACGCCGCTCGTCGGCGCCCGTCGCTTCGTGGAGAACGGGCCAGGCGGCGCAGCGGGCGTGCTCGCGGCGGATGGCGGACACCTGAACGCCGTCGGTCATCAGAGGCTGGCGGGATTTTTGTTCCGGGAGATCTGTCACCAAGAGACGTGCGCCTCTCGATCAGCCAACGCGGCGCCAGACGCGCCAACCGGCGCGCGGGATAGTCGCGAGGACCGGCAGACCCAGTCGCTCCACATCGGCGGTGCTGCGTAGCCGCGGCCAGACCGACTCGGCGTAGAGCACCGCGGCGACACCAACCAGCATCGCGGCCACGACCGCGCCCGCCACGTAGTACACCCGGATCGGCCTGGTCGGATAGGCCGGGGGCGCGGCGGGCGACACCACGCGAATCTCGCTGACCTGGCTTTGTTCCTGGATGCGAGTTTCGGCGAGCGCCTTCGTGACGACGGTGTACGTGTCCTCGGCCACCTTGACGCGGAGGCGGAGGTCTTCCAGTTGCTTTTCCTTGTCGGGCAGGACGGTGCGTTGCTGGCGGAGCCTGGCGAGCGACTGCCGCAACCGCTCGGTCTCGGCGACGAGGCTCATCACCTTGGGGTGATCACGGGTGTACTCGTTCAGAAGCCCGGCGAGCCTCGCGTCCGTTTTCTCTAGCTCCGTCTCGAGACCCGAGATCGTCTTCAGCTGCTGAGCATCTTCCTCCTGCAGGGAAAACGTGCCCTGACGGTCCTTGAACGCGGTAAGCGCGCGACGGGCGTCGGCCAGAACGGCCTCGCTGTCGTGGAGTCGTTGCTCCAGGAACATGCGATTGCCCCCGGACTCCTGCCGATTCACCCCGGCGGCGTAGGCAATGAAGACCTCGGCGGAGGCGTTGGCGATGGCCGCGGCATCCTCCGCGGACCGCGCCCCGCACGTGATATCGAAGAGGTACGTGTCCTTGGCCGGCGCCAGCGTACATTTTCGCTGGACACGCCGGACCGCCTTCGCCACGGGATCGCCGGGCCGCACGGTCCCGTACTGAAGAAATTCCCAGCCGTCGCTCAGCACGTCCTCTCCGGATTGTCGGAGGCGCGCCCACCGGCTCACGAGCGGGGGATCGTTCCGCCGGTCCAGACCGAGCCTGTGCACGACGCGCTCCGCGAGCAGTCGGCTCCTGATCATCTCGATGTAGGTCCGGCTCGGTGCGTCGATGGGAACGAGCTGCGTCACCGGAAAGTCCCCGGTCTCCTTGTCCTTGCGGTTCTGCTCCAGCCGGAGCCGCTCGTGTGGCTTCACCACCACGAGCGCGGTGGCCACGTAT
>QHRT01000466.1:7685-8080 GCA_003220195.1 Candidatus Rokuibacteriota bacterium
AACGGAGCGCTCTCAGAAAGTCGATGGCTGTCTCCGTGTGGCCGATGCCATGCCACGGCTCATCGGGTGGGGGTCACCACGATGCCCTGCTGTTGGGTCGTCTTTCCCGTCGTCAGAACCTGGTAAGCGAACGGACCCAGGATGATGCCGCTCTCGGCCAGAACGAACGGGGTCAGGATCGTCGAGATGTCCTGGAAGAACCGCACGACGTTGGACCACGCCGTCTTCGGGACGTAGACGATGTCGCCGGGCTCGAGCAGGGCGGTCCGGGCCGGTGCCGTCCCGTCGGTGATCTCGTCCACGTTGATCGGAATGAGCTTCGGGTCGCCGAGCCCGCCCCGGATGAGGAGGACATTGTTCCGTCTGGCGTCGCGGGTGAAGCCTCCGGCCATCGA
>QHRT01000474.1 GCA_003220195.1 Candidatus Rokuibacteriota bacterium
GATCACCTGCGAGGCGCCTTCCGACTTGATCGACGGCAGCACCAGCACGTCGAGCGCCGCCAGCACCTCCGGAATGTCGCGACGGAACCCGAGCATCAGCACCTGGCGCTCTAGATCGAGCTCGCGCACGCGACGGCGCACGTCGTCGAAGCCGACGCCCGCGCCGACGATGACGAAACGCGTGACGGGGAACTCGCGTAACACGGCCGGCGCGGCCTCGAGCAGATAGCGGTGGCCCTTGGAGCCGCGGACGTTCGCGACGAGCCCGACGAGAGGGATACCGTCGGACGCCCACAATTCCTCGCGCACCGTGGCGCCGTCGACGGCGGGATGGAATCGCGTCAGGTCGACTCCGGGCGACAGCGCGACGATTTTTTCGGCGGCGATGCCGGCGCGGCCGACGACCGCGGCCGCTTCTCGACCGCTCGCGACGATGCGATCGGCCAGGCGATAGACGAGCGCGCTCTTGATCGGGATCGTCACGTGCCGGCTCCGGACGATCGGGAGCCCGAGCGTCCGCGCGGCCACCCCGGCGATCCAGCTGTCGATCGAGCTATGGGTGTGAACGAGATCGACCGCGCGCTCGCGCATCAGACGGCGAAGGGCGAAGAGCGCGCGCACGTTCGACGCCCGGCGCATGCGGACCGGCACAGCCGGCACCTCGGCAGTCTCCGCTTCACGCGCGAGAGGGCTGTCGGGCTGGCAGACGATGAGCGGAGACCATCCGTGGCGGAGGAGCCAGCGGCACTCGGTCAGGATACGAATCTCCTGACCGCCGAAGCCCGACGACGCTTCGGTGTGGAGGACGACCCGTCTCAGCGCCTCAGGCGCTTCCGAGCGCCTCCCGGGCGCTTACCAGCGCCCCCCGCGCGAAGGTGGGCGGCCGCCGCCGCCGCCGCCACCGAACCCGCCGCGACCGCCGCCGCCCCCGCCGAATCCGCCGCGGCCACCGCCCCCACGACGATCACCGCCCCCGGTTCCCGGGGCCTTGGCCTTTTCGACCTGGATGGTCCGGCCGTCGAGGCTCGAGCCGTTCAATCGGCTGATCGCCTGCTCGGCTTCCTCGTTGGTCGCCATCTCGACGAACCCGAAGCCGCGCGAGCGGCCGGTGTCCCGGTCGGTCACCACGGACGCAGATTCGACGGAGCCGGCCGCGGCGAAAGCTTCGCGCAGGCGCTCGGTGGATGTGGAGAAGGAAAGGCCGCCGACGAACAGTTTCACCGCCATTGAAGAGCTCCTTTTGGGCCTTCCGCTCTGTGCACGATCCGGATCTCGGAAGGAAATCGCGGACGCGGCCTGACGGGGCGAGGGTTCACGTCGAACCGACGACCGCCCGGGACGGACGCAGTATACACTAGCCCGGGTGACGTCTTCCGAGCGAAAACCCTGGCAGGCCGTCCTTCGACTCCTCGAGCGTGACGAGCGCGTCTTCGCGGTCCTGCTGGCCGTCGCCATGGTCGGCGGACTCGCGACGATCGGGCTGATCCCGCTCCGTCCCCGCTATCGCATCGACCTGGTCTCGCTCGTCTTCTGGTTCGCCGCCTACAAGCTCGGCGTGTTCGCCCTCGTCACCGTGCAACCCGCCGCGACGCGCGCGATCTTCCTCGGCGCGCTGGGGGTCGACCTCGGTCTGGTCTTCATGCTGCTCCTGCTCACCGGCGGCGGTGATAGCTTTTACTACGCGCTCTTCTTTCCGCTCGTCACCGTCAATGCCTATTACCTCGGGCCCCGGATCGCGACCGCGGCCGCGCTCACCGCCGGCGCGCTCTACGCGCTGGCCGCGTGGCTCGTGCCTCCCTGGGTCAGCTGGCCGTCGGTGTTCTTCCTTTCCGCGCTGTGCGGGCTCCCCGCGGTCTCGCTCGGACACGTCGCCGAGCGCGAGCGCCGGAGCCGCGAGGAGGTCGAGCGTCTGAACACGGAGCTCAAGGGCACGTTGACGCGCCTGCAGGCGACGCAGGAGGAGCTCCTGGTCTCCGAGCGCATGGCGACGGTCGGGCGACTGTCGCTCAAGGTCGCGCACGAGGTGCGGAATCCCATCAGCGCGATCGAGCTCAACGCGGAGATGCTGCAAGAGAGCATTCGCAGCGGCGATCCGCACGATCTCGAGGAAGCCTCCGGCCTCGTCACCGCGATCCGCGACCAGGTGAACGCGCTCGACCAGCTCACCGAGGAATACCTGGCCTTCGCGCGGTTTCCGCGCCCGCAGTTCGAGGACGAGTCGATCAATCATCTGATCCAGGAGCTGGCCGAGTTCGTTCGCCCGCTCGCGGCGCGCCAGGGACAGTCCGTTCGCGTGGAGGCGGATCCCGCCGTTCCGATGCTCGAGATCGATCGCACGCTCCTTCGCCAGGCGATCCTGAATTTAGTCAAGAACGGGTTCGACGCGATGCCCCGCGGGAGGCAGCTCACGATCGCGACGCGGGTCAACACGGGCGAAGCCATCGAGATCTCCGTCGCGGACCAGGGTCCCGGCATCAGCCGGGAGGTGGCCGAACGGCTGTTCGAGCCGTTCTTCACCACCAAGACGCAAGGCACCGGCCTCGGGCTCGGGATCGCGCGTCAGATCACCGAGGAGCACGGCGGAGAGCTCCGCTGGGCGAACGGTCCGGAAGGCGGTGTCACCTTCACGATTCGACTGCCGATGAAGAGGAGCGTGAATGTCTGAGTCTCCGACGCTGCTGGTCGCCGACGACGACCCCGGACTGCGCGAGAGCCTCCAGCGAGCGTTGACTCGTGCCGGCTATCACGTGCTGCTGGCGCCGGAAGGCCGCACCGCCCTGGAGCAGCTCCAGCAGGGCGGAATCGATCTCGTGCTGACCGATCTCAAGATGCCCGGGCTCTCGGGAATCGAGCTCCTGCGCGCGGCGAAAGCGATCGCGCCCGACATCGACGTCATCCTGATCACCGCCTTCGGCACGGTGGAAGAAGCGGTGAGCGCGATGAAGGATGGCGCCTACGACTTCATCACCAAGCCGTTCCGCGGCGACCAGCTCTTGAAGCTCGTCGCGAAAGCGCTCGAACGGCGCTCCTTGATCCAGCAGAACCGGGCGCTCCAGAAACAGCTGGACGACCTNNNCTCCGGGCCAGCGGCCAGGCGATCGGCGCGAGCCCGGCGTTCCGTCGCATGCTGGCCCTCCTCGATCAGGTGGCGGATAGCTCCGCCACCGTGCTGATCCAGGGCGAGAGCGGGGCCGGCAAGGAGCTGGCCGCCCGGACGATTCACGAGCGCTCGGCGCGCCGGCTGCGGCCGTTCATCGCGGTCAACTGCGCGGCCCTGCCGGAGACCTTGCTCGAGTCCGAGCTCTTCGGCTTCGAGAAGGGCGCGTTCACCGGCGCGGCCGCCCGCAAGGAGGGACGCTTCGAGCTGGCCGACGGCGGCACGCTCTTCCTCGACGAGGTCGGCGACCTCTCGCTCGTCACGCAGCCGAAGATCCTGAGAGTGCTGCAGGAGGGCGAGTTCGAGCGGCTCGGCGCCACGCGCACGATTCGCGTCGACGTGCGGATCGTGACGGCAACGAACCGTGAGCTCGCGCAGATGGTGCGCGAGAAGAAGTTCCGGGAGGATCTCTACTATCGCCTGAACGTGATCACGGTCACGGTCCCGCCCTTGCGCGAGCGGCGCGACGACATTCCGCTCCTCGCCCAGCACTTCCTCAGAGTCTACGCGGCCAAGAACAACCGCCGGCTCGACGGCTTCACCGACGCGGCGCTCGAGCGCCTGGAAGCGTATCCGTGGCCCGGCAACGTGCGCGAGCTCGAGAACGTGATCGAGCGCGGCGTCGTGCTCGCGCGCGGGACGCTGATCGACGTGCCCGACCTGCCCGACGACATCAGCGGCGCGGAATCCGGCGGCGCGCTCTCGCAGGCGATCACCGCGCTCGTCGGCACACCGCTCGCCGAGGTCGAGCGACGCTTGCTCGACGAGACGCTGCGCGTGGCGAAGGGCAACAAGACGCTCACCGCGAAGCTGCTCGGCATCGACGTGCGCACGGTCGCGCGCAAGCTCGAGCGCCAGGAGGACGACGAGGAGAGCGCGGATTGAAAGCGCTCCTGTTGACCCGCGAATACCCTCCCCACATCTATGGCGGGGCGGGCGTGGTGGTCGATCAGTTGAGCCAGGCGCTCGCCCGCCGCATGCAGGTCGAGGTGCGGTGCTTCGGCGAGCGCGCGCCGCGGT
The DNA here is from genome assembly GCA_003220195.1 of Candidatus Rokuibacteriota bacterium. Taxonomy (GTDB): domain Bacteria; phylum Methylomirabilota; class Methylomirabilia; order Rokubacteriales; family CSP1-6; genus AR8. The sequence goes on from QHRT01000474.1 coordinate 4,178, forward strand.
CGGATGACATCGTGCTCCGCGGCTACACGCCGTGGGAGCGTCTCACCGCCGGGCCGGACGGTCCGCGGTTTGCGCCGGCGCTCGAGACGCTGTCGATCGATCTCGCGATGGCGCGCGACCCGGTCGACGCGGACGTCGCGCACGCCCACACGTGGTATGCGGACATGGCGGCGTTCTGGATCCGCACGCTCTACCGCATCCCGTTCATCGTGACCTTGCACAGTCTCGAGCCGCTCCGGCCGTGGAAGGTCGACCAGCTCGGCACCGGGTATCTCCTGTCGACCTGGATCGAGAAGACGGCGGTCGAGTCGGCCGACCGCGTGATCGCGGTCTCGCGCCAGATGCGCGACGACATCCACGCGCACTTCCAGGTCGATCCGGCGCGCGTCGTCGTCATCCACAACGGCATCGATCCCGACCGTTTCACGCGCACCGACGCGCGCGACGCCCTCCTGCGACGCGGCGTCCGCGAGCCCTACGTGCTCTTCGTCGGGCGCATCACCGACCAGAAAGGCATCTTCCACCTGCTCGATGCCGCGCCGAAGCTGCAATCACACGTGCAAGTGGTTTTGTGCGCGTCCGCCCCGGACACGCCCGAGATCGAGCAGCGGCTGCGCGACCGCTTGCCGCAGCATCCGAACGTGTTGTGGATCCCCGAGATGGTGCCGGTCGCCGAGGTGATCCAGCTCTACTCGCACGCCGCGGTGTTCGTCTGTCCATCGGTCTACGAGCCGTTCGGTCTCATCAACCTGGAGGCGATGGCGTGCGGGACGGGGGTGGTGGCGTCGGCCGTCGGCGGCATTCTCGAGGTGGTGGAGGACGGCGTGACGGGCCTCCTCGTGCCGCCCGCGCAGCCCGACGAGCTCGCCGCGGCGATTCGCTCGCTGCTCGACGATCCCGACCGCGCGCGGGCGATGGGTCAGGCCGGCCGCCGCCGCGTCGAGGAGAAATTCAGCTGGGCCAGCGTCGCCGCCGCGACCGAACGCGTGTACCGCGACGCGATCGACGATTTCAAGCGCGCGAACGAGTAGCCGCAACGTGCTCGCCGATCTCCGAGGCTTCGTCTTCGATCTCGACGGCTGCGTCTGGAACGGCGATCGGCTGAACCCGGGAGCCGGCGAGCTGCTGGCGGCGCTCGATCGCGACGGCCGTCGCCTCGGCTTCATCACCAACAACTCGCGCGCCACCGGCGCCGACGTGCGCGAAAGATTGCATCGGCTGGGCGTGACCTCGGCCGACACGGTCCTGACGCCGCTCGAGATCATCGGCGAGACGATCGCCGAACGGTTCGGCTTCTCGCGCGTGCTGGTGATCGGCGCCGCGGAGCTGTCGGA
>QHRT01000475.1 GCA_003220195.1 Candidatus Rokuibacteriota bacterium
AAATCGGATAGGGGCCCAAAAGGTCCCTCGGGGGTTCAAATCCTCTCCCCTCCGCCAAATTCTATTGTAGGCAGAGGAGTGCGGCCGGCTTTGCCGGCGCGCTCCGAACGTTGGCCGGCTGACTCAAACGGAGGGGTGACCGAGCGGCCGAAGGTGCGGCACTGGAAATGCCGTGCACGGGCGAACCCTGTGCCGTGGGTTCAAATCCCACCCCCTCCGCCATTCCGCAATAGAATCTCGACGTGGCCGTGCTAGACGGGGAGGTAGCGGTGCCCTGTAGCCCGCAATCCGCTCTAGCGGGGTTGAATCCCCTCCCGAGGGCGTCTCGTGTTGAATGAGCCACATGGGGCGGCGTTGAAGGTTGGGCCCCACGCAACGAGAAGCGTCGAACCCCGCCAGGCCCGGAAGGGAGCAACGGTAAGGCGCCCCTCCCGTGTGCCGTGGGAGTACCTGACTGGAGCAGGCTCTGTGAGGAGATCGCAGGACGTGGCGGTCGGAGGAGGGTGCACGGCCATTTCCCCCATGTCTCCCGGATCCGCATGACGTACCAGGTGCTCGCCCGGAAGTGGCGGCCGCAGACGTTCGACGCGGTCGTCGGGCAAGACGCGATCACGCGCACGCTCCGGAACGCGCTCGCGGCGGATCGCATTGCGCACGCCTATCTGTTCGCCGGGCCGCGCGGCGTCGGCAAGACGACGACCGCGCGACTGCTCGCCCGGGCGCTTCTCTGTCCCGATCGGCGCGGCCCGGAGCCGTGCGACGCGTGCGCCGTCTGCCAGGAGACGCGCGCCGGCGTCTCGCTGGATCTCTTCGAGATCGACGCGGCGTCGAACCGCAAGATCGAGGACGTGCGCGCGCTGCGCGAGAACGTGAAGTACGCGCCGACGCGCGGCCGGTACAAGGTGTACATCATCGACGAGGCGCACCAGCTGACCGCGGACGCCTTCGATGCGCTGTTGAAGACGCTGGAGGAGCCACCCGCGCACGTCGTGTTCGTGCTGGCGACGACGGATCCGCGCGAGCTGCCGGCGACGATCCTCTCGCGCGTGCAGCGCTTCGATTTCCGTCCGATCGCGCCGGACGCGCTCCGCGCGAGCCTGGAAGGGATCCTGCACGAGGAGAAGGTGCCGTTCGACGCCGCCGCGCTGCCGGTGATCGTGCGCGCGGCGCAGGGCTCGCTGCGCGACGCGCTCTCGCTCGTCGACACGGCGATCGCGTACGGCCAGGGCCGGCTCGACGCCGAGACGATCGCGACCCTGCTCGGCACGACCGCGTCCGCCGAGGTGCACGGCTTCGCGCGGGCGGTGCTCGCGCACGAGTCCGGTCCCGCGCTCGAGGCGATCGATCGCGCGGCGCGCGAGGGCGAAGATCTCCAGGCGTTCGCGCGCGACGTCATCGAGCTGGTGCGTCAGACCATGGTGCTGAAAGCGGCGCCCACGACGCAGCCGGCGGACCTGACGGCGGCGGAGGCCAACGAGCTCAGGAAGCTCGGCGAGAGCGTGAGCCTGGAGGAGCTGCTCTACGTCGTCCGCGCGTTCCTCGATGCCGACGAGCTGATGCGCGAGTCGCCACATCCGCGCGTCGAGCTCGAGATCGCCACCGTGCGCGCCACGCGTCGCCCGGTGCCGCAGGCGCTCGACGACGTGCTGCGACGCGTGGACGAAGCGGAGGCGCGGCTGCGTCGTGATGCGCCGGCCGCCGCGAGTGGGGGCGCGGCGCAGGAGAGCTTGCTGCCGCCGCCCGTTCCGCCAGCGCCGGCGCGATCCGCGGCGGAGCCGCGCGGGGGCGCATCCGCGCCGTCGCGAGGGCGCGGCGCGCCGGGTGCGGATGCATCGCCACGCGCGAGTGGACCCGCCGTCGCGGATTCGCCGCCGCGCGTCGAGCCGCCACCGCGCGCGTCCGATGCGTCATCCGCGCCGCGACCCGAGACGTCACCCGCATCGCCAGGCGAAGCGGGCGATGGGCGTCGCGCCGACGCCGGGCCCGATCTCACGACGGCCTGGCAGCGCGTGATCGACGACGTCATGAAGAAGAAGCCGACGCTCGGCGCGGTGTTGATGCACGCGCGCCCCGGCGTGATCGAGCAGGGCGAGCTGACGGTCATCGTGACCGGCAACCATTTCCATCGCGACACGCTCGCGGATCGCGGTAACCGCGAGCTCGTGCTGCAGGCGATCCGCAAGAACGTTCCCGGCGTCGACCGCATGGCGCTGGTGGCCGCCGACGCCGGCGGCCGCGGTAGTGGCGTAACCGACGATCCCCTGGTCCAGGCGACGCTCGCCGAATTTCAGGGGGAGGTGGTCGCGGTGCGGCCGCGCCTGCCGGAAGGAGACGGACCGTGAAGGGCTACGGCAACATGATGAAGGAAGCGCAGAAGCTCCAGCAGCAGATGCAGGCGCTGCAAGAAGAGATTGCCAAGCGCAAGGTCGAAGCGACCGCGGGCGGCGGCATGGTGACGGTCGAGGCGAACGGCAAGCAGGAGCTGCTCTCGATCAAGATCGATCCCGAAGTCATTAACAAGGACGACGCGCAGATGCTGGAGGATCTCGTTCTGGCCGCGTGCAACGAGGCGCTCAGGAAGTCGCGCGATCTCGTCCAGCAGGAGCTGACGAAGCTGACCGGCGGCCTCAAGATCCCCGGGCTCGGACTCTAGGTCAGGGCGCGGTTGGCGTTTTATCCCGAGCCTGTCGCGCGGCTGATCGAGGCGCTCCAGCGGCTGCCGGGCATCGGCCCGAAGACGGCGCAGCGCCTCACGTTCTTTCTGCTGAAGCGCCCCGTCGGTGAAGTCCGCGAGCTCTCGGAATCTCTGATGGCGGTGAAGGAGCAGATCGTCGCGTGCCGCACGTGCTTCAACGTGACGGACCAGGACCCGTGCCGCCTCTGCGCGGATTCCGGCCGCGACAACCGCGTGCTCTGCGTGGTGGAGGAGCCGAACGATCTCCTGGCGATGGAGCGCACCGGCGAGTTCCGCGGACGGTATCACGTGTTGCTCGGCGCGCTGTCGCCGCTCGACGGAATCGGGCCCGACGATCTGAAGATCCGCGAGCTGCTGGCGCGCCTGGAGGCGGGCGAGACTTCAGAGGTCATCCTGGCGACGAACCCCAACGTCGAGGGTGAAGCGACCGCGCTCTATCTCGCGAAGCTCCTGCGTCCGCTC
>QHRT01000131.1:0-8578 GCA_003220195.1 Candidatus Rokuibacteriota bacterium
TACCAGAAACCGGTGCACGCGTTCTACGGCGGCCTCGGCCTCATGCTCCGGTATCACTTCCTGTCGCTCGGGCGGTTCGTCCCGTACCTCGAAGTGTTCAGTGCGACGGGCGGCACGGATCTGAAGCGAGAGGAGCTCAATTCCACGTTCGCGTTCCTGCTGCACGGCGGCGCTGGCGCGTCGTTCTTCGTGACGGATACCGTCGCGCTCTACGCGGGCTATCGTCTGGAGCACGTCTCGAACGGCAACACGTCGAAACCGAACCGGGGCTTCGAATCTCACACGGGTGTCGCGGGCGTGTCCTTCTTTTTCCCGTAGCCCTCTCAGACGGTGCGGTTGCCCGACCTGCGTTTTTCCGAGAACATCCCGTTCAGCGGCGTTCATCACTGGTACCATCGATGACGGAGGAACGATGGGGAGCTTGATCACCGAAATCGTCCTGGCCGGGCCACGAGGCTTCTGCGCGGGTGTCGAGCGCGCGATCGACATCGTCGAGCTCGCGCTCGACGTGTGCGGACCGCCGGTGTACGTGCGCAAGGAGATCGTGCACAACCGCCACGTCGTGGAGACGCTCCGCACGCAGGGCGCGATCTTCGTCGACGAGCTGGGCGAGGTTCCCGACGATGCGACCGTCGTGTTCAGCGCCCACGGGATCGCGCCGGGGGTGCGCCAGGAGGCGGCGCGGCGCGGACTCCGCGTGATCGACGCCACGTGTCCGCTCGTCACGAAGGTGCACCTGGAAGCGATCCGCTACGCGAGGGAAGGGTACTCGATCGTCCTCATCGGTCACGAGGATCACGACGAGGTGATCGGCACCCTCGGCGAGGCGCCCGACCGGATCCACGTCATCGACGGTGCCCCGGCGGTCGAAGCGCTCCACGTCCCGAACCCGGACAAGGTCGCCTATCTCACGCAGACGACGCTGTCGGTCGACGACACGCGCGACGTCATCGACGCGCTCCGTCGCAAGTTTCCGAAGATCGTGGGGCCGTCGCGAGACGACATCTGCTATGCGACGCAGAACCGGCAGGCGGCGGTGAAGACGGTGGCCGGGGACGTCGACGTGCTGCTGGTGATCGGTGCGGCCAACAGCTCGAACGCCAACCGCCTGGTGGAGGTGGCGCAGACGGCCGGGACGCCGGCATACCTGATCAACGACCTCCGGGACATTCGCGAAGAATGGCTCAGCGGCGCGCGGCGCATCGGCGTGACCGCCGGCGCCTCCACGCCCGAGGTGCTGGTGGCCGAGACCGTGGAGTCGTTGCGCGCGCGCGGCACGGTGGCGGTGCGGGAGGTCCACGTCGTCGAGGAAGACGTGCGGTTCGCGTTGCCGCAGGAGCTCGAGCGGATGGCTCGCGACCGCGGCAAGGAGCTGCCCTCACGGGGCGGCATCCGCCAGTCGATCTGATCTCACCGTCCTTCGCGCTGCCGGGAGACTCGGATGAGACACCGGGGATGGACGCTCGTCGCGGTCATCACGATCACGATGCTGCTGCCGGCTTCAGGCCGGCCGCCGGCGCTCGCGCAGACGACCATGACCGTGGAAGAGCGTCGTCTGCTCGACAACGACCGGGTGATGGTGCTCGATCTCACGTTTCCGCCAGGCTTTCGGGGTGAGGAGCATGCGGCCGTCGCGGACGAATTCGCCTACGTGCTCGACGGGCAATTCACGGTCGTGACGCGAGGACAGGGCCGTCGCGTCGTGCGCAAGGGCGAGGTCGAGTACGCGACGAAAGACACGGTCCACATGTCGCTCAACGAGAGCAAACGGCCGGCGCGTGTCCTCGTCGTGATCCTGAAGCCTTCCCCATGAGCTTCGTCAGCCACGTCGAATGCACGGTGTGCGGGCAGCACCACCCGTGGACGCGGCTGACGACGGTCTGCGAGCGTTGCGGTCAGATGCTGGCCGTGCGCTACGATCTCCCGCGCGTTGCGGCGAGCCTCGACAAGGACACGCTCCGCGGACGTCCGCCCGGCATGTACCGGTTCCGTGAATTGACGCCGCTCGCGGACGGCGAAGAGCCGGTCACGCTCGGTGAAGGCTCGACACCGCTTCTGCGGATGCCGAGGCTCGCGACGCATCTCGGCCTTCGCCGCATCTGGGCGAAGGACGAAGGCCAGAATCCAACCGGTTCGTTCAAAGCGCGCGGGCTCGGGATGGCGATCACGCGCGCGCGGACGCTCGGGGTGCGGGGTTTCGTCATTCCTTCGGCCGGCAACGCGGGCGGGGCCGCCGCGGCCTATGGCGCTCGCGCAGGATTGCCGGTCGCGGTGATCGTCCCGCGCGCCACGCCGGCCGGCGCCGTGGCCGAGGCGCTGATCACCGGCGCGCGCGTCTTCACGATCGAGGGCTCGATCGCGGATGCCGGGAAGATCGTCGCGAGCGTGGCGCCACGCGTCGGATGGTTCGATCTCTCGACGCTCAAGGAGCCGTATCGCCTGGAAGGCAAGAAAACGATGGGACTCGAGCTGGCCGAGCAGCTCGACTGGCGGCTGCCGGACGTGCTCCTCTATCCGACGGGCGGCGGCACCGGACTCGTCGGGATCCCGAAAGGCTTCGAGGAGCTCCGCGAGATCGGATGGATCTCCGGAGCGTCGCCGCGCATCTTCGCCATCCAGGCCGAGGGCTGCGCGCCGGTGGTGAAGGCCTTCAAGGAAGGCGCCGACGTGACGACACCGTGGCCGAATCCCACCACGCAGGCCGCCGGGCTCCGTGTGCCGTCACCGTTCGCGGGACGCCAGATGCTCCGGATTCTGCGGCAAAGCGGCGGCGGTGCGCTCGCCGTGAGCGACAAGGCGATCGAGGACGCGCAGCGTCTGGTCGCGCGGCTCGAAGGGATCTGGACGGTGCCCGAAGCGGCCGCGCTGGTCGCTGCGCTCATGCAGATGGCGGACGCCGGGGACGTCCGCCGCGACGACGAGATCGTGATGATCTTCACCGGCGCCGGAATCAAGTACGAGCCGCCTCCCCTCCCGTCGCCCATCGATCTCTCGGGTTCGGAAGCCGACATCGTCGCTCGCGTCTGCGCCGCCCTCGGGTCCTGAGCGGACCCCCCATGTTACGATCCGCCTGAAATCCCTTTCGCGGACCGAGAACCGCTTCGAGCGCGGGCCGTGCCCGCGCAATCCTGATCTGGGGGGAGGCAGGGCGACAGCGGGCCGAAAGGCCCGCGGCGCCCGTCGGAAGGGGGGCGCAGCCCCCCTCCGAGTAATGAAGCTATGACGATCGAGATCGGCAAGATCCGCAACGTCGGCGTCGTCGGGCATGGCGGCGTCGGCAAGACATCGCTGGTCGAGGCCATGCTCTTCGCCGCGGGCGCGGTCACTCGTCTCGGGAAGGTCGACGACGGGACGACCACGACGGACTGGGATCCCGACGAGATCAAGAGGAAGATTTCGATCAACACCTCCGTCGCCTACTGCGACTGGAAGGGCCATCGCGTCAACTTCGTCGACACGCCGGGATACGGCGACTTCATCCCCGATGCCCGGGCCGGCCTGCGCGTGGTCGAAGCCGCGGTCGTCGTCGTCGACGCGGTCGCGGGGGTGCAGGTGCAGACCGAGAAGGTGTGGAAGTTCGCGACGGAGTACAACCTGCCGCGCGCGGTCGTCGTCAACCGGCTCGATCGCGAACGCGCCGATTTCTTCCGCACGCTGGACTCGCTCGGGCGCCGCCTGAAGGGGCGGCTCGTGCCGTTGCAGGTGCCGGTCGGTGAGGAGAGTGGATTCCGCGGCGCCGTCGATCTCGTCCGCCTGAAGGCGATGGTCTACACGGACGGCAAGCCTTCGGAGGCCGAGATTCCCGCGGACCTGGCCGACCGGGTGAAGGAGTATCGCGAGAAGCTCGTGGAGGCCGTGGCCGAGACCGACGACGAGCTGCTCAACAAGTACCTCGAGGAAGGCGCGCTCGACGAGGCGGAGGTGCTGAAGGCGCTGCGCGCCGGCATCGCCGACGGCAAGGTCGTGCCGGTGCTCTGCGCGTCCGCCGCCCGGGGCATCGGCGCGCATCCCCTGCTCGATCTGATCGTCACCGAGTTCCCGTCGCCGGCCGAGCGCGGCGAGGTGACCGGCACCGACGGCAAGACGAAAGAGTCGGCCACCCGCCCGGTCGATGCGAAGGCGCCCGTCACGGCGCTGGTCTTCAAGACGCTTTCGGACCCGCACATGGGCAAGCTCTCGTTGTTCCGGGTCTACACGGGCACGCTCAGGTCGGATTCGACGCTCGTGAACCCGGCGCGGGGCGCCAAGGAGCGCACGGGCCACGCGTCGTGGCTCCAGGGCAAGACCCAGAAGAACGTCGAGGCCCTCGGCGCCGGCGAGATCGGCGTCGTCATGAAGCTGAAGGAGACGCAGACGGGCGACACGCTCTCGGACGAGGCCCATCCCCTCGAGCTGCCGCGTATCACGTTCCCGGAGCCGGCGATCTCGTTCGCCATCCAGCCGAAGACCCGCGGCGACGAGGACAAGATCTCGAGCGCGCTCCAGCGGATCGCGGAGGAAGATCCGACCGTCCACTATCACTTCGACCCGGAGACGAAGCAGCTCCTGGTCTCCGGCCTCGGCAACCTCCACGTCGAGATGGTCGTCGAGCGGATGAAGCGCAAGTACAACGTCGACGTGAATCTGCTCCCGCCGCGCATCCCCTACAAGGAGACCGTCAAGGGCCGCGCGGAGGGGCAGGGCAAGTACAAGAAGCAGACCGGCGGTCGGGGCCAGTACGGCGACACGTGGCTTCGCCTCGAGCCGCTCACGCGAGGCGGCGGCTTCGAGTTCGTCGACGACATCTTCGGTGGCGCCGTGCCGCGCAACTACATCCCCTCGGTCGAGAAGGGCGTGCGCGACTGCATGAAGAAGGGCATCCTCGCCGGCTACCCGGTCGTCGACCTCAAGGTCACCCTCTACGACGGGTCGTACCACGACGTGGACTCCTCGGACATGGCGTTCCAGATCGCCGCCTCGATGGGACTCCAGAAGGTGTTCCTGGACGCCCAGCCGATCCTCCTCGAGCCGGTCATGCACGTCGAGGTGACGTGCCCCTCGGAGGGCGCCGGCGACGTGATCGGTGACCTGAACTCGCGCCGGGGCCGCATCGCGGGGATGGAGCCGGCCGGGGAGACCGCGGTCGTGCGGGCGACGGTGCCGATGGCCGACATGCTGACGTACGAGCCGGTGCTCCGGTCGATGACCGGCGGCCGCGGCGCCTACTCGATGGAGTTCTCGCACTACGAAGAAGTGCCGGCCTTCATCGCCGAGAAGGTCATCAAGGAGGCGAAGGCGGAGAAGGAAAAGGCCGAGAAGCACTAGCGGCGTGCTCGAGTGCGTCCCGAACGTCTCCGAGGGACGTGACGCGCTCGTGATCGGAGAGCTGGCGGCGAGCATCGTCGCCGCCGGCGCGCGGCTCCTCGACGTCCATCGCGACCCCGATCATCATCGCTCGGTCTTCACGTTCATCGGCGACGCGCCGGCGGTCGTCGCCGTCCGGCGCATCGATCTCCGTCAACACGCCGGTGTCCATCCGCGCCTGGGCGTGCTCGACGTCGTCCCGTTCGTCCCGCTCGCCGGCTCGTCCATGCCCGAGGCCGTGGACCTCGCGCACGAGGTCGGACACGCTATCGCGATGGAGCTCGCGGTGCCGGTGTTCTTCTACGCGGAGGCGGCGGTCGTCGCCTCGCGGCGCGAGTTGCCGGTCCTGCGCGCCGGCGGGCTGACCGCGCTCGTGCAGCGGCTCGGCGATCCGGCGTGGCGGCCTGACGCCGGACCGTCCATAGTGCATCCGTCGGCGGGCGTCGCGGTGGTCGGCGCTCGACGAGTCTTGATCGCGTTCAATGCGGTCCTCGACACCTCCGATATCAGGATCGCCGAAGAGCTCGCGCGCGGGCTCCGCGAGTCGTCCGGCGGTCTCGCGGCCGTCCGCGCGATCGGGGTGGCGCTCGCGAGCCGGGGACGCGCGCAGGTCGCGATGAATCTGCTCGATTACCGTCGAACGCCGCCTCACGCGGTCGCCGCGCGGCTCGAGCGAGACGCCGCGCGGCTCGGCGTCGACGTCACCGAATACGAGCTGGTCGGCTGCGCGCCGGCCGACGCGTTCTCCGTGCTGCCGGGACGTCCGGTCGTCGGTCTCGATCCATCGCGGATGCTGGATTTCTGAACATCGGGGGCCCCGAATGGCCCCCGACTCTTGAAGCGAAGGGGGCTCTGCCCCCCTCGCACTCCCCCGGCTCAGCGCTCGGAGCACCCCGGCAAAAGCTGTGGCGCTCCTCGGTAACGCGCTCCGTCGAGTTGCCGAAACCGAGCGCGGCGCTCGATCGCTGAGGACGTCACGCGCGGCGGGCGGGCCGGATCGTCTCGTCCACCGGGGCGCTGTCACTCGCCGGCACCACGACGGAGCGAGGACCGTGCTCTCGTTCGAGCGCGCGGACGCGTCGCCACACGATCCGGAGCGCTGCGATGATGGGCACCGAGAGGAACATGCCGACCGGGCCGCCGATCTCGCCGCCGGCGACGACTCCGAAGATCACGAGCGCCGGGTGGAGCTCGACGCCGCCGCCCATCACCAGAGGGCTCGTCACGTAGTCCTGGATGCCGCGCCACAGCACGATGAAGCCGAGCAGGAGCCAGGGATGCTCGTAACCGGCGAAGAGGCTCACGCCGAGCACGATCACGGCGGCGGCGGCGGGACCGAGCACGGGGATGAATTCGAGCGCCCCGCCAACGGCGGCCAGCGCGAACGGATACGGCACTCCCGCGGCGAGGAACACCATGGTCCACACCACGACCGTGATGAGCGAGAGAAGCACGAGCGCCCGCACGTACTCGCCGAGCAGCCGGTGGACGTCGTTCGCGACCCCACGCCACAGCCCGCGCCCCGCACCGGGATCGATCAACGACTCCACCCCGCTGACGAAGGCCTCGCAGTCCTTCAGGAAGAAGAACGCGAAGATCGGCACCAGGATCACGACCCACGCGCCGGTCAGCTCCTTGAGCAGGGCCGTCGCCGCGATCTGTCCGTACGCGATGATCTGATGCGCGTGATCGCGGATGAAGCGCTCCACCTCGCGCACGCGCTCGTCTTCCCAGCCGCGCCCGGCCAGGAATCCAGTCACGATCTCTCCGCTCTGCACCTGCTTCGACATCTCCGGGATCTTCTGCGCCAGCAGGGTGCCCTCGCGCGTCAACCGCGGTCCGACGGCAGCGCCGACGGCCCCCAGCGCGACCAGCAACGCGAGGTAGATGATGGCGGTCGCCACCGTACGGCGACCGCGCAGCCACGCCCACCGCTCGACGAACCGGACGAGCGGGAAGATCAGGTAGGCGAAGAACACCGCGAATGCGAAGAGCAGAAGGACCTGGCGGAGCGCCCAGGCCAGCGCCAGCACCGCGGCGAAGACCAGCGTCGTCCAGAGGACGCGTGCGGCGCGGGCGTCGAGACCCATGCGTCATTATCGGGCGGCTCCGCGACCTCTGCCAGGATCTCTCACCGCGGCGTCAAGGAACTCACAGTGCTGTTTTTGTTGACCGTCCCGGTGCCGGCGGGTAGCATGGCGTCGCCGGTTGGCAGGCTCGGCGTTTCGCCGGTCCGCGGCCGCGCGTTGAGGAGTACTCATGAAGATCAAGGTTGTCGTCTTGGCGACGACGGCGCTCACCTTGCTCGGTGCCATCGCGGCCCGCGCTGACGGCCCCGATCCTGCCGCGTACGCGTTCATCCTGAACGGGCTCGTCGTGTACGACGACGGGGACGGCCGCGCCTGGATTCAGGAAAAGACGCTGACCCAGAATCAGGTCGTCGTCCTGAAGCGTGGGCAGAGCGTGGGCCCATGGACGCTGACCAGGATCATGCCCGGCCGGGTCGAGCTCGACGGACCGGGCGGAAAGATTGCGGTGTTGCTCTCCGACGGCAGTGGCGGCGGTACGAGGAGTGCTGCGGCCGGCCCGCCGGCTTCGGCCGGGCCTGCGACACCGTATAGCGGTGCAGCGCCGACTGTCCAGCCGACGGCGGCGTCAGCTCCGACAGCGATGCCTGCTCCGACAGCGATGCCTGGAGCGCCCGCACCTCAGGTTGGCACTCACGCGCCGGCTACCGTCCCTGCGACGACATCGCCGGCGCCCGCTGCCGCGTCTCAGCCTGGCAGCGCACCTCAGATCGCTGCACCAACGCCGGCGCCTGCGCGGGCGACGCCGACGGTGCGCGAGTCCCGCGAAACGCAGCCCGGGAATCAGGGGGGCGGCCTCTTCTTCCCCGTCGGTGATCCACGGAGGCGGGAGAACATGAGGCAGTTCTTCGGGAATGGTGCAACTCGCTGAGACGCACTGACCTCACCCTCGACGACGAGGCCTGACCATAGCCGCACAATCGGAATTCTTCTATTCCGCGACGTGCCATCCGCTGAATCGCCGGACCGTCCTGGCTGGCGGTGTCGCACTGCTGGCCGCGGGTCTCCTGCACCCGCGATCGGCGGAGGCGGGGAGGGACGGCGCGGCGATCGCGCGCGAGTACGCGTCGATCCCGGATGATCCGTGGGCCGTGTGTCACGGCATTCGAGCCATGGGGCGAACGTTCACGGTGACCGGCGGCCGGCGC
>QHRT01000131.1:8597-27926 GCA_003220195.1 Candidatus Rokuibacteriota bacterium
CGCCGGGCGGACGGACGGCGCTCGCCTTCCCCGAGGACGTGGAAATCCATCCGAACATGTTCTTGAAGACGATGCTCGAAGCCGGCGTTCCGCTCGACCACCCGTTCACGCACGAGGGTCGTCGGCGGACGCTCCGCGAAGTGCTGGACGGCGCCCGCACGCTGTTCAGGCCGACTCAGGTCGCCGGCTCGCCAAACATGCTGCCCTGGAGCATGATTGCGTTCGCGCGCACGACGACACCCCTCAAGGCGCGCTGGACCAATGGATGGGGAGAAGCCGTCGACTTCGATCCGGTCGTGGAAGCGGCGCTCGGCTTGATGGAGCAGGGCTCTCTTCCACTGATGCACGCGATGCGGGAAGGACAGCCGCTCGCGAGCAAGGCGCCGGTGCACGCGTTCACCTGCGGCGGGATGCACATGCTCTACGCGCTCTTGACCACCATGGACGCCGGGTACCGCGGACGCGACCGACTGGAGCGAACGCGGAGGCAGGTGGACCTGCTCCTCTGGCGCATGACCGCGGACATCGAACTGATGGGCCGCTTCTTCGATGAGCGGCCGCCGCCCGTCGGCCGCCACTGGTTCGAGCTGGACGCGAAGCTGAAGCTCTACGGGCACGCCGAGGAATGCCTGGCGCTCGCCACCCGTCACGGTCTCGTCACGCTGACCGCGGCGCAACAGGCGCAGCGGCGGGAGGCGACCGTGGCGCTCAGGGGAATGCTCGAAGAGATGGAGAAGAAGACGTTGCGTGAAGCCCGTGCTCTTCACTCGGAGCTCTACAGGCAACTCGTCGGTGACGCCTGTCACGCGCGCCACGGGTTGACGTTCGCATGAGCGGGCGCGCGTCCTTCGCGTGGTTCGCCGTCGTCGTCGCGAGTAGTCTTCTGCAGGGGGTCGCCATCGCCCCGGTCGCTGCTCAGGACGCCGCAGGGTCTCCGGTCACGGCCGCCGAGACCGACCGGCTTCGTGAGCGTGCAGCGGCATTCTGGGCGGCGCGCATCGCGGGCGACTCGAAGGCGCAGTGGGACTTCCTCGAGCCTCGGGGACAGGCCCGCATCACACCGGGGGAGTACATCGGAAGCGGGCCGGTGAAGTACCTCGCCTATCAGGTTGAGGATGCCACCGTGCAGGGCTACTTTGCCACGGTGAAGGTCCGGCTCCTCGTGCAGACCATCCTGCCCACGGCCAGGCCCAGGGACCTGGAGCCCTTCGGGTCGGTGATAATGGACCGCTGGGTGAGAATCGGTGGTGTCTGGTATCGGAGCCTGGAACAGGAAAAGCAGGAAGCGCCACCGCGATGAAACCGCGGCGGGTTTTTTCTTGACTTGCACAATCGGGCGCTTCTATCATGGCCCGGCTTTTACCTGACACGTTTACGCCCGAATGCAGCTCTTCGCGCGGGAGCGACACTGAGCGCGCCGGGGCTCTTCGCAGCTTGCGTTGGCAGGGCACGAGGGGGGGTGTCCGAGCGAGGTGAGAGCCGACCGCAAAGCAAGGCTTGTGTAGCTGTTGTGGGTGGTTTGACTGGGTTCACTGATTACGCATCCACATTTTCGGCGAGAACGGGAGGAAACGGCACAATGAGAAAGGCCATCGTGGCAGTGTTCGTGATGGGTCTGTTGGCGGTGTCCGCACCCGCCATGGCCCAGCCCAACAGCGTCACTCCGGGGTCTTTGGACCCACTGGGGCTGGTGACATCCGGTCTGGTCTCGCCCTACGTCGGTCCGGACGGCGTCATCGGCAGCGCGGGTAGCCTATCGTTTCTCGAGGTTGCGGCCCCGATCGCTGACGTGAGGTTCCACGCGTTCTTCTACGACACGACGTGCGCCCGGCAGGGTGACTCGATCGGCATCCAGCTCACGACGAACGACCTCGAGCTGGTCCGGCTGGACAACCTCGGTGGCGGCATCCCGAAGACCGGATTGATGACCGCCGCCGGCGTCGACCAGTCGGGCTTCTTGCTGAATCCGATTCCGTTCCCCGGCGCGGTTCACGCGCGCGTGTTCTGGGCTGACGCGAGCGCCAACCGGCTCCGGATTCTCGAGCCGATCGCGCTCTCGACGTTCGACAACGACCGCAACACCGACTTCGCGACCCAGCCGAGCAGCGGAGTCTGGAACCCGCTGAGAACGGGCGCAACCTTCTTTGCGCCGCTCGATACGGTGACGGGGTTCCACACGACCATCTACTTCATCTGCCCGACGACGAACATCGCGGGTGCAAGCGGATCGACGACGAGCACGTCGCGCGCGTTCGGAACGGACCTCTTCCCCGAACTGGTCCCTAATGCCAGTTCCGGGGTGACCCCGCTTCGTGTGCGCGTCTACGACGACGACGAGAGGTTCCTGCGCGACGTCAACACGAACTGCTCCTGCCTGACCGCCAGAGAAGTGGCCGCCGACATCAGTGCCGTGTACGCGGATGCTGCGCAGGCGCCGTTCGGCACGTACTCGGAAGTGGAAGGCACGACGACCTCGGCTGTCCCGGCCGTGTGCTCGACTGCGCAGGTCGTCCCGCTGGCGACCCCCGGGGTGAAGAACTCCGGGAACCCCTGCCCACTGGCTGGCGCGAACTTCTGCGCGTTCACGGAGGCGGGGCAGCCCACGTGTCAGTTCACGGTTGTGACTCCCGCGACCAACCAAGGCGGGCCGTTCGCCTTCACGGGCTACAGGGCGATCGACGTCGGGTCGTTCGACGCGTGGGGGCGTCTGAGCAATGGCAACAAGTGTGACATCCAGGGCGCCCAGGTGCCACCGAGCTTCGATTCGTGCACGCAGCCGTCGATCAACAACAGGTAACGAGCGGATAGTCACGCTGTAACGTCAAGGACGGGTGGCGAGGGCAACCTCGCCGCCCGTCCTTCTTTTTGTGAAGCGACAGGTCACGACGCAGCTTCGCGACGGATCTTCATGGAGGCCCAGATGTCGTTCAGTCGGTCACTGCGCCAGCTCGCGGTCCTCACGGGGACCGCAATCGCGTTCTCCACAGGCGGCGATCTGGCCGCCCAGACTATTCCTCCAGGCGGGATGCCGGAGCTCGGCGGTGGTCAGAGCTCGACCGGTGACGAGATGATGCCTCGCCTCTTCCTGGGCCGGAACGGAGAAGTCCTGCGGCTCTGGCAGCGGCGTGGGGACGATCGACAGGGAGGCGGCACCGTCAGCCTCGCTCGGGCGACGCCTCCGGACAAGTGGCGGACACTCGTCGAGCTTCGCGCTTCTGAAAAAGGGGTCTCCATCCGGGACGGCGCGCTCGCCATCTCCCCCTCCAACGATCTGGCCGTGGTCTATCGCTGGTGGCGCAACTCACCCCGCGCCAAACAGCTTCGTCTCGCTCGTTCGACGGATGGCGGCGCGACCTGGTCCCAACCGGGCACGCCGATCGACGGCTCCTCCAAGGCTTTCGAGCCGGTCATCGGCTGGGGACGTGGGCGAACACTGGTCGTCGTCTGGAGCGACGAGCGTCGCGCCGATCGAGGGTTCGACGTCTACGTGCGCCGCTCGCCTGACGGAGGCTCGACATGGGAGTCGGAGCAAATTCTCAGCCGGTTCCCCGAGGTGTTGCCGGCTGATCTGGCAGCCCGCCCGCGTCTCGTCGCCGATGGTCAAGATCGGTTCTGGGTCCTGTTCGTCGGTCTCAAGCGGGGCCGCAGCTCTCTCTACGTCACGCGGAGCGTGGACGGCGGACGGACGTGGAGCGACCCGGTCGCGGTGACCGGCGAGAGTCAGTCGGTGTACGGCCACAGTCTGGAACGTGCGGGTGATCGTCTGCTGGTCGTCTGGCAGGACGCCCGCATCGGGAAAGACCGACTGTACGCCGCGACCTCGAAAGACGCCGGCGCGACCTGGACGGCGCCGGCGCGAGTGGATCATCTGCGTGACGACGCCGAGTTCGATGCGACGTCCCCGACCGTCATGCTGGGTAACAGTGGAGAAGCCCTCGTCGCCTGGGAAGACAGGCGCAATGGCCGGCCGGACATCTTTCTTCAGAGCTCGAAAGACGGTGGAGTGACCTGGGCTGCGGAGGATCAGCGCATGGACATGGACGAGCCGGGCACGGCCGTGTCGCGCTTCCCGAAGCTCCGTGAGGCCCCGGACGGTCGGGTCGCGCTCGTCTGGGAGGATGATCGCGGTGGACTCGAAGCCATCTACCTCCGCGTGCGCTCCGCCGGAGACAAGCCGAAGTGGGGGCCCGAAATCCGGGTCTCACCGGCTGTCCCGAAGGTCGCTGGCCGACTCGCCGAACTGCAGTGGGCGCCGGACCACTCGCTCTACGTCGCGTGGGAGGCCTGGACCACCGTGTCCGGTTCGCTCACGAAAAAGCGCGTCGAAGGCAAAATGCTGAGGATCCCCGAGTCATGAGGCCAGGACGCGGGTGGATACGGCCCCCGGTTCTTGCGGCCGGCGCCGTTCTCCTCGCGATGTCCCATGCGACGAGCGCGGTCGGCCAGGCGCCGTCGCCGATGTCGAGCGCGGCTTCGGCGCTCCAGGAGCTCGGCAGGAAAGTTCAGGACCGGAACATACCGGAGCCCGAGCGGCTCGCCCTGGTCAGAGGTCTCGGACAATGGGGGACGGCCCAGGTCCGCGAGCCGCTCATCGCGCTGCTCCAGGATCCAAGCGCCGCCATCCGCGAAGCGGCCGCGCGAGCGCTCGGCTGGGAAGGAAACCGGGAAGCGACGGCTCCGCTTCGTCAAAGGCTCGAGTTGCCGACTGAAGTGCCGGCCGTCAAGGCCAGCGCGCTCGAATCTCTCGGGAAGATCGGTGACGAGACGACGCGCGACGCGATCGTCGCGGCGGTGAAGGACCCGGAGCCTGACGTGCGTGGCGCCGCACTCGGCGCACTGACGACCGGGCCGCTCACCAGGGAGACGGATCGTCTTCCGTTCTTGCGGGCGCTCGCCGCGGATGGTGCGCTCGACCTGCTCGTGCGCTGCGAGGCCATTCAGGCGCTCGGGAAGGCGAAGGACCGGGAGAGCCAGTCGACGCTCATGCGGCTGCTCGAAAGTGAACGCCCGACTCCCATGCCGCTCCCGCGGTCGTCGAGTCAAGGCGAGACGATGGCGGTGCGGTATCGCCAGGCGCGCGACGTGCGCGCGTGGGCGGCCGCGGTCCTCGGTGTGCTCGAAGCGAAGGAGGCCCTGCCGCTGCTTCTCCAGGCCGCCGAGGATCCCCGCGATTTCTTCCTCCGTGTGATGGCGACGAACGCGCTCGTCGCGTGGAACCCTCCGGAAGCCGCGCCCGTCTGGCGGCGCCGCATCGACGACCCGTTTGCGGACGTTCGAGCGCTGGCGCTCGCCGGCATCGCGCGAGCGGGTGATCGCAGCATGCGGAACGCCGTGATCGTGCGGCTTTCGGACCCGGCCCCCAACGTCCGCGTTCGCGCGATCGACGCGCTGGTCGAGCTGGACCCGTCGGGCGCTCGCACCGAGCTCGAGAGTCTGCGGAGCCGCGAAGTCGATTCCACGGTCCAGAGCGCGCTGGAAGCGGCGTTCGCTCGTCTCCCTCGCTGATCCGTCGTTCATCCCGCCCGGGGGCAGTGCTATCATGCGTCGGCGTGCGGCGAGCGGTGAACACGCGTTTCGTCAGCGAATGAAGCCGGTGACCAGAGCGGACATCACCTGGGGACGCTCCACCGTCCTCGCGCATCTCGGCTGCATCCGTTACCGGGACGTGCTCGTGCTCCAGGGCGCGCCCCTGTTCGGCGCCTTCTACGCGCTCGATCACCTCGGCGTCGACGCGGTATCCCGGCTGGCGGTGTTCGTCGTCGCCAGCGCTCTGCTCGTGGCGCACATCTTCAGCCTGAACGACTGGGCGGGCGTCGGCGCCGACGGCAACGACCCGAACAAGGTCGCGAACGTCTTCCTCAATCGAGGCATCACGCCGCGCTCGATCGGCATCCTGTCGGTGACGCTGCTCGGAACGAGCCTGCCGCTCTTCGCGCTCCTGGGCTGGCGAACGCTCGTGCTGGCGGTCGGCATCGCGGCGCTCGGACTCGTCTACTCGCACCCGGCCCTGGACGCCAAGGGGACGCCGCTGGTCTCGTCGGTGCCGCACGTCCTGGGCGGGCTGCTGCACTTTCTCCTCGGTTACTCGCTCTTCGGACCGGTCGACGGACGCGGCGTGCTGATCGCCGTCTATTTCACGCTCACGTTCGCCGCGGGGCACCTGAACCAGGAAGTCCGCGACTACGATGGCGATCGTCTGAACGGCATCCGCACCAATGCCGTCCGGTTCGGCCGGACTCCGGTGTTCGTCGCGAGCCTCGTCGTCTTCACGTTCGCCTATGCGCACCTCGGATTCCTGGCGGTGAGCGGCCGGGTCCCGGCCGCTCAGGCCGTCGTCCTGCTCCTCTATCCCGTGCACATGTTCTGGTCGCTCCGTGCTCTTCGGTCGGGGCTCACCTTCGAGGCCGTGACGAGACTGCGGGACAGGTACCGCGCGCTGTACGCCCTGATCGGGCTGATCGTCCTCGCGACGCTCCTGTTTCGGTAGTAGGGCTCGGACCGGCTAGCCGCGCGAGGGACCTGGCTGATCGCGCCCACCGAGCGCTGACGCGAACGCCTCCGTGCGTGCGACGCCAGGACTATCTGACGAATCTCGGCTTCACCTGACTCGCGAATAACTCGAGAGTCCGTAGCGCCTCCTCGTCGCTCATGCCGCCGAAGTTGATCTGCATCGACGGCTCGATCTCGCCGAACAGGTCGACGTGATACCGGAGCTGTTCCGCCACGTCGTCCGGCGTGCCGATCAGCGCCTGGTGACCGTTCAGCATCGACTCGACGGTGGTCTTCGCGATCCCGTCCACCATCTTGCCGTACCCCGCGTACTGGCCCGACTGATGGGTCGCCCACGAGCTCACGGCTTCGCTGAAGACCTCGATGTAGCGCTCGACGCGAGGCCGCACGCGCTCGATCGCCTCGCGAGAGGTCTCGGCGAGGTAACAGTGGAGCGAGGTCTGGATCTGCTCGCGCCCCGGCGGATGCCCGGCCTCGCGCCACGCCTCCCGATAGGCGCTCACCATGTCGCGGACCTTTCGCATGTCACCGGCGTACGGGACGATCATCACGTGGTACCCGTGCCGGCCCGCCCAGACGAACGATTCCATCGACGCGACCGCGGCGATCCAGATCGGCGGGTGCGGCTTCTGGACCGGACGCGGCAAGAGACGGACGTCGTCGAACGAGTGGAACTTGCCCCGGTACGACACCCGCTCTTCGGTCCAGAGCCGTGTGACGATGTCGAGCCCTTCTTCGAAGCGAGCGCGGCTTTCGTCCATCGGGATGCCGAAGGCCTCGAACTCTTTCGGGATGAACGCGCGGCCGAACCCCGCGTCGAGTCGGCCGCCGCTCAGGTTGTCGAGAACGGCCAGCTCCGCCGCGAGCTTGATCGGGTGATTGAACGCGGGGATGACGGCGCCGGTGATCGGGCGAATGCGCCGCGTGCGCGCCGCGACCGCCGAGAGCAAGACGATCGGACTCGGCGAGTGGCCGCCGTACTCGAAGAAGTAGTGCTCGACCGTCTTGACGGAGTTGAAGCCGAGCTGGTCCGCGCGCTCGGCCAGCCGCAAGCACTGCGCGAAGTAGTCCGCCGTGGAGAGATCGGAGAGCCGAAACGACGGAAAGAAGTTCAGGCCGAACTTCATCGCGACCCGGCCTCGTCGCGGTGGATGCCGAAGGCATGCAGGATCGGCGCGTCCGTCGAGCTGAACAGGAACGCCGGCTCCGCGGCCGAGCGGTTTTCATGCTGGACCCACGTCCAGTGCGGGATCGCGAGGCAATCGCCGGTCTCCCATTCGAGCTTTTGATCACCGACGATCGTCCGGCCGCGCCCACGAACGACGTGAAGAACCGCGCTCGCGTTCGTCCGTCGAGGCCGTGTCAGCCCACCCGGCCGCAGCATGTGCGCGTAACAGCCGATCGTCGGCAGGACGGGCCCGCCGGTCACGGGGTTGTTGTACTCGACGGTCACGCCGCCCTCCTCGGTCTCGAGCTCGGCCAGCTCACGGAGCGCGCTCTCCGTACGATCCCAGGGATAGACGAGCAGCGGCGACGGGCCCTCGTACACCCGGGGCCCGACCGGACGAACGATGCCGGCGCCGAAGCGCCGGAGATTCTCGCCGCGCGGGCGAGAGCGCGGCTGGATCTCCGCCGGGAAGCCAGATCACCGGCGCATCCGTCTCGTTGGCGTGGTCGTGCCACGACCACTGCGGCGTGAGGATCAGGCTCGCCGGATCCATGAAGCACGGCTCGCCGTTGACGGTGGTCGACGAGCCGCGCCCTTCGATCATGAAGCGCAGCGCGCCCGCGGTGTGCCGGTGCGCCGGCGCGATCTCGCCCGGCAGCACGCCCTGCACCGCGGCGATCAGCGTGTGCGTCGTGGCGGCCCGCTGGAAGGCGGGATTGACCAGAATGAGATTGCGGCGCTCCGCCTTGACCGGGTCGACCAGGTCGTAGGCCTTCACCATCATCGGCCGGAGTGTTTCCGTCCAGCTCCACCGGAACGCTTGCTCGACGGGAATCGGCTCGTTCGGCAGAACGCTCTGGAACTCCCAGCCCGCCATCAGTCCGTGGCGCCGGACTTCCTCGCTGAAGAGAAGCAGCTCCGGGGCGTGACCCACCTGGGCGACGGGACGATTCGCATCGGTCATGGCGGCCTCCTTCGCGCGGCGCTTCGACGATTCTATGCTTCGCCGGGAAGCTTGGCGACTGCCGGAGCATGGTCGTGCCATGCGATCACCGGCGCGAAGGCGCGGCGGACGAACGAGACGCGGTACACTCCGGGGCGAGCGCGGATGCCGTCGGCGCCGGCGATCGATCGACGTCGGCCACGGAGTCGCGCATCGCACCCAACGGTGAGGAGCCAGCGATGAGGCAAGGCTTTCGTGTCATCGATACCGACACGCACGTGAATCCGTCCCTGGACGTGTTGCTCCGCTACGCCGATACGGAGCTCCGTGAGCGCATCGGCGACCTCGATCCGTACCGCCGTCAGGTGAAGCCGGCGCCGGGACGGGGCGACGCCGAGGACGTGGACGCGTACACGCTGCTCGCGATCAAGCCGGTGCGACTCCAGCGCGTCGCCGGCGAGAAAGCGCGTCCGGCAACGGAGGTCGGCGGCGATCGAGGATTTCTTTCGGGACGCACGCAGATGGTCACGCGAAAGCCGATCACGCCGCGAACGTCGGAGGACAACGCGAAGGGCCGGCTCCAGGACATGGACGTCGAGGGCCGCGACATCGACTTCATCATCCCCGGGCCGTGGGCATACGGCGCTCCCGCGCTGGCGCCGCATCTGATGAAGGGACTCTACCGCGCGTATCACCGGTACATCGCCGACTTCTGCGCGGCGGATCCGCGGCGCCTCAAGAGCATGGTCCTCGCGCCCGGCAACGACCCGACGTGGGGCGCGCAGGTCATCCAGGAGCACGCGGACGAACCCTGGGTCGCGGCCGTCTGGCCGCTCTTGCCGGAAGGTTTGCCCGTCGACGATCCCGATCTCGAACCGATCTGGGCCGCCGCGAACGAAGCCGATCTGCCGATCATGTACCACGGCTTCACCATCGAGACGCCGTACTTCCCCGGCTATCGCGACATCTGGGACAACCCGGCGATGGGCCGCTGCGCCGGGCAGACGTGGGGCGGTCAGCGATTCCTCTCGTTCATGCTGATGGGCGGGATGCTCGATCGCTATCCGAATCTCCGCGTCGCGGCGCTCGAGTGCGGGCACGGCTGGCTGCCGCACTGGCTCGTGCGCTTGACGCGGCAGATCGACTACGTGAAGGGGTCGGTGCCGGCGACGCTCAAGCACACGCCGGTCGAGTACGCGCAGATGGGCCGCGTCTTCTGCAGCATCGACTTCTCCGAGGGCGTCCTGATGACGAAGGCGGTCATCGACCTGATGGGCGATCAGGCGCTGATGTTCGCCTCGGATTATCCGCACCCGGAGACGATCTTCCCGGACCACGCCGATACGGTGATCGCGTGGCGTACGACGCTCGGCGATATCGCGATGCGGAAGCTGATGTGGGAGAACGCGACGCGGTTCTTCCGCCTCAGCTCGACGCCGTGGAGCGACCACGAGGCCCGAACGACTCCCTGATGCTCTACGGCAACGTCAGCGCGACGACCTCTTCGGGAATGGTCGCGCCGCCGACCGAGAAGGCGCCGTACTGCTTGCCGCCGGCCAAGTACGTCATCGGCGCGCCGCCGGCGTTCGCTGGCAGCGGGATCTCGACGACGAGACGCCCGTTGGCCTTGTCGTACGCGTAGAGCTTGGGTTCGAGGTTGTTCAAGTCCCAGATGAGCCGCCGAGAACCGGGCACCCTGCGCTCGTTGTCCTGGTATCCCTGCTGGACCACCAGCAGCAGCGTCTTCGTCACCAGCGCGAAGCTGCGCGTCGGCCAGCCGAGCCGCTCGGGGGAATGCGCGAACTCGGGAACGCCTTCCGCTACCTCGAGGAACGACGCCGGGGCGCCGGCGACGGGCTTGCCGCTTCCGACCGGCGAGCGCCAGCGGTGCTCTCCGGTCGACATGTCGATCGCGACCACGCTGCCCCAGGGAGGCTTGAAGAGTGGAAGACGCCTCGGGCCAGCCAGGTACGAGAACGAGCCGACGTACCGGTCACGGCTCTCCCGGGGCGTAGGCTGGCGCAGCATGACGACGAACGGCGCACGCACCGTCGTGAGGTAGTACATCCCCGTCTCCGGGTCCCAGCCGGCGCCTGACCAGCTGGGGCCGCCGCCGACACCCGGCATCAGGATCGTGCCGCGCTCGCTCGGCGGCGTGTAGAGCGGGCCATGGTCGTACCGGGAAACGATCGCGCGCGCGGTCCGCCGCAAGTCCGGCGAGAGGTCGATCAGATTGTCCTCTCGCATGCCCTGGATCTCGACCGGTGCCGGCCGGGTCGGGAACGGCTGCGTCGCGGCGGTCTTCTCACCCGGCATGCTGGACTGCGGCACGGCGCGATCCTCGATCGGCCACAGCGGCGTGCCCGTCACGCGATCGAAGGCGAACACGTGTCCCTGCTTGGTGACCTGCGCCACCGCCTTCACGCGCCGCCCGTCCACCGTCACGTCCATGAGGTTGGGCGCCGCGGGCAAGTCGTAGTCCCAGATGTCGTGTCGGATGATCTGGTAGTGCCAGATTCGCTTGCCCGTGCGCGCGTCCAGGCAGACGAGCGCGTCGCTGAAGAGATTGTCGCCGTGCCGGTGGCCGCCGTAGTAGTCGTTGGCCGGCGGGCTGAACGGCAGGTAGACGTAGCCCAGCTCCTCGTCCGCGCTCATCAGCGTCCACACGTTGGTGTTGCCGATGGTCTTCCACGAGTCGTTCTCCCACGTCTCGTGGCCGACCTCGCCCGGGCCGGGGACTGCGCGGAAGGTCCAGAGCAGCCGGCCTGTGCGGACGTCGAAGCCGCGCACGTCGCCGACCGGCATGGACTCGCGGACGGGGAAGCCCAGCACCGAGGACCCGACGACGACGACGTCGCGAACGATGATCGGCGGCGAGGTGTGACCATAGAGCCAGCGTTGCGGGATGGGTCGCCCGAGGCCCTCCGCGAGATCGACCGACCCCTTGGCGCCGAAGTTCTCGACGGGCCGACCGGTCTTCGCGTCGAGCGCGATCATGAACGCGTGGCCGGTGAGCATGATCACCCGCTCGTCGGCGCCATCGCGCCAGTAGGCGACGCCGCGGTGCAGCCACCCATTGTTCGTGGGCATCCCGAGCTTGTGGGAGCCCGGGTCGAAGACCCACTTCGTCTGGCCGGTCACCGGGTCGATGGCCGCGACCTGCGACAGCGACGTGCTCGTGTACAGCACCCCGTTGATCATGATGGGGGTGCCCTGGTGGACCGCGCTGGGAGCGATCCCGGCGTTCGCGGCGCGGACCGCATGGTCGGGAGACATCCAGCGCCAGGCGATCTTGAGGGAGGCGACGTTCGCGGCGTCGATCTGATCGAGCGGGGAGTACTTCGCGCTGGCGTAGCTGCCGGCGTAGGTCGGCCACTCGCCGCGGGCGAGCGCCGCCATCGAGTCCGTAGAGGCGCCGGGGATCTGCTGCGCGCCGGCGCCGAGCGTGAGGCCGGCGAGCAGGATGATCACGGCTCCGCCGCCGGTCCGCCAGCGTCCAGCCCGCTCTACTACGGCAGCGAACTCGTTTCGCATCTCTCCTCCCGCGTTGTCCTTCGTGGTATGGCTGCCGACTTGGATCCGCGTCGCACGATCTCGTTCGCCGGGGTCAAGGGCCTTCTAGCTCGCGACGACCAGGCTGGTGAGGCGTTGCGGATCCGCGAGCAGTTCCGCGCTCGGGCCGTGATGCATGATGCGGCCGCGATTGAGCACCACGACCTGCGCCGTCACCTCGAGCGCCAGCTTCGCCGACTGCTCCACCAGCATCACAGTCAGCGCGTCCTCGCGGATCAGGCGGTCCAGCGTCTTCAGCAATGCGTCGACGATCAGCGGCGCCAGCCCCTCGAGCGGCTCGTCGAGCAGCACGAGCGACGGATTGCCCATCAGCGCGCGCCCGATTGCCAGCATCTGTTGCTCGCCGCCCGAGAGCTGGTTGCCCATTTGCCGGCGGCGCTGCGCCAGGCGCGGCAAGAGCTCGTAGACGCGCTCGAGCGTCCACCGGCCCGGACGTGCGGCCACGAGCAGATTTTCTTCGAGCGACAGCGACGGAAAGATGTCGCGTCCCTGCGGGACATATCCGACGCCGAGCCGGGACCTTTCGTACACGGGCACGTGCCTGATCTCCGCGCCGCGGTACTCGATGCTCCCCGCGTGGAACGACGTGTGCCCCATGATCGTCGCGAGGAGCGTCGTCTTGCCGACGCCGTTCCTGCCGAGCACCGCGAGCGACCCGCGCTCGGCCAGCGAGAGCGTGATGTCCTCCAGAACGACGGTCGCGCCGTAGCCGGCGCGCACGCCCGTCAGCCGGAGCGCGTCAGCCACGGCGCTCGCCGAGATACGCCTGATGGACGCGGGGATCGTCGGCGATCTCCGCGGGCGGCCCTTCGCGCAGGACCTGGCCCTGGACCAGCACCGTGATTCGCTGCGCGAACCGGAACACCAGGTCCATGTCGTGCTCGATGATCATGATCGCGATGTGGGCAGGCAACTGCGCCAGCGCGTCCAGGATGCGGCCCGATTCGAGGGACGGGACGCCGGCGGCCGGCTCGTCGAGCAGCAAGACTGTCGGTTGCAGACCGAGCGCGATCGCGATCTCGACCAGGCGTTGCTTGCCGTAGGGCAGGTCCACGACGCGGCGGCGCGCGTCGGTCTCCAGTCCGAACGTCCGGAGCAGATCCACCGCCTCGTCGCGGACGTGCGCGTACGCGCTCGCCGGACGCCAGGGCCGCCCGCCGACGCGCTGACGCTCGGCCACGCCGAGCGCGACGTTGTCGAGCACCGTCATGCCGCGGAACAGCGTGTTGATCTGGAACGTCCGTCCGAGCCCGCGCTTGACCCGCGCTTCCTGGCTCAACCGCGTGACGTCGCCGCCGCCGAGTAACACCTGACCGGACGATGGCGCGAGCCGGCCGGTCAGCATGTTGACGAACGTCGTCTTGCCGGCGCCGTTTGGACCGATCAGCGCGTGGCGTATGCCGGTCTCCAGGCGAAAGTCGATCTGGTCGGCGACGGTGAGCGCGCCGAAGCTCTTGCAGAGGGCCCGGGTCTCGAGCGCGGTATGTGTCACACGCTCCTCCGGACACGTGCGGCGAGTGCGTCGGCCAGCCCGAGCAGGCCGCCCCGCGCGAAGAGCACGACCAGCACCAGCATGAGGCCGATCCCGAGATACCAGAACTGCGGAAACTGCTTGGCCAGCGCGTCCTGCGCGATCAGGAACACGACCGGCCCGACGAACGCGCCGTACAGACGGCCGACGCCGCCCAGGATCAGCATCACCAGCAGCTCGCCGGACGGCTCGAAGCCGAGCACGTTCAGTCCCACGAACTGGTTCGTCTCGGTCGAGAGCGCTCCCGCGACGCCGGCGATCATCGCCGAGATCGTGTAGACGGCCAGCAGGCGCCGGTACACCGGCGCGCCGATCGCGTGCATGCGATCGCTGTTCTCGCGAATTCCGGTCAAGGTCGCGCCGAACGGCGAGTAGATGAGTCGCCGCACGAGCCACCAGCCGGCGAGAAGCGTGACGAGGCACAGGAGATACGCGGTCTTGCCGAAGAGGTCGAAACGGAACAGGCCGAAGATCGGCGCGATCGTCACGCCGGACAGGCCGTCGGCGCCGCCGGTGATCGGCGTCGCCTTGTTCGCGACCTCGAGGCAGAGCGCGGCGATCGCGAGCGTCAGCATGAGTTGCGTGAGGCCGCGCGTTCTCAGAATGACCGCGCCGGTCGTCACGCCCAGCACGCCCGCGGCCACGGTGGCGGCGACGAGGAGTACGATCGGGTCGGTCAGCTTCACCTTCGCCGCGAGGATGCCGGCCACGTATGCGCCGGCGCCGAAGAAGGCGCTGTGACCGAGCGTGACGATGCCGGCGTAGCCCACGATCAGGTCGAGCGACAGCGCGAACAGGATGTAGGTGAGGATCCGCGCGCCGAACAGCAGGTATTCCGGCAGCAGGAAGAAGACCGCCACCCCGGCGAGCCAGGGCAGCCACTCGGTCCAGCGAATCCGCGGACTCGCCGCATACCCCGTCTCGCTCACACGCGCGTTCCGAAGAGTCCCGTCGGCCGCCACAGGAGAATCGCGATCGTGGCGGCGTAGATGAAGAACGCGCCGAACTGGGGCAGCCAGTACTTGCACGCGGTGTCGCTGACGCCGATGAAGAGCGCGGCGACGAACGGCCCCCGAAGACTGCCGAGCCCGCCGACCGAGACGACGGTCAGGAAGTAGATGAGGTGCTCGAACGGATAGGTCGGCTGCACGGCGATGATCTCCGCGCCGAGCGCGCCGCCGAGCCCGGCGAGCCCGCTGCCGAGCGCGAACGTCAGCGCGAAGAGCTGCCGGGTGTTGATGCCGATCGACTGGGCCATCGCGCGATTGTCGACGGCGGCGCGCACCATCGCGCCCCACAGCGTGCGCTCGACGCCGAACCACAAGGCCGCGATCATCGCGCCGCTCACGACGATGAGGAAGACGCGGTAGGCGGGAAAGTCGCGGCCGAGGAGCGGGAACTGGCCCTTCAGCCACGGCGGCAAGGCGACCGGCTGTTGCAGCGTCCCGAAGACGAGCTGCGCAATCGCCACGGCCATGAAGATCAGACCGATCGTGAAGAGCACCTGCTCGAGCTCGCCCGCACCGTAGAAGTGCCGGTAGAGGCCGCGCTCGAGCGCCATGCTGCCGATCGCGACGAGGAGGAAGGCGAGCCCGACCGCCACCGGAAACGGCAGCGCGAAGCGGCCGAGCGACGACGTCAGGATGTAGCCGCCCGCCATCGCGAACACGCCGTGCGCCAGGTTGACGAAGCCCATCAGGCCCATCGTCACCGACAGGCCGACCGAGATCACGTAGAGCACCATGCCGTACGCGACCCCGTGGAACGCAATGCTGACGAGCGAGGAGAGCAGCGCGTCCATCGAATCAGTTGGCGTCAGGCCTCTACTTCTTCGGATGCAGCTGCTTCCACGGATCCTTCAAGGCGGTGGCGAGCGTTTCGATCTCGACGTTCGCGAGCACGCCGCCGACGCGCCGCACTTCGCGCAGATATTCGTTCTGGACGATGTCCCGCGTCTCCGGATCGATCGCGATGGGGCCGCGCGGGCTCGACGGGTTCTTGTACTGCTTGATGACCTCCATCGCCCTGTCCGGGTCGATCTTGCCCTTGAGCTCGCGGATCACATGGAAGACCAGCTCCATCGCGTCGTAGGCGCCGACGACGAAGAAGCCGGGGAAGAGCTTCTCGCCGTACTCCTTCTTGTACGCGGCGACGAACGCCTTGTTGGCCGGACGGTCGCCGGCGGCCGAGTAGTGGTGCGCGGTGATGACGCCGAGGGCCACGTCGCCCATGCCCTGCAGCTCGTCGTCGGTGGTGAGGTCGCCGGGCCCGATGAACTTGATGCCGGCCTTGTCGAGGCCGAGATCGCCGTACGCCTTCATGATCGCGGTCGCCTGCTTGCCGGCCGGAATGAACGAGAACACGGCGTCCGGCTTCGCGTCCTTCACGCGCTGCATGTACGGGACGAAGTCGGGGTTGGCGAGCGGGATGCGCACCGCGCCGACGATCTCGCCGCCGCCTTCCTTGAAGGCCTTCGTGAACGCTTCCTCCGCCTCGTGGCCCGGCGCGAAGTCGCTGACCGCCGTGTAGACGCGCTTGAACTTCTTCGCGCTCCACTGTCCGAGTGGATAGCACGCCTGCCAGAGTGTGAAGGACACCCGGGCGAAGTACGGCGAGGCGTAGGGGATCGCCACGCCCGCAGCGTTGGCGCTGATGAACGGCATCTTCGCTTCCGCCGTGAGCGGCGCGATCGCCGCGGCGTTCGGCGTCCACAAGACGCCGGTGATGAACTGCACCTTGTCGCGGACGATCAGCTCCTGCGCGATGCGCTTGGCGGTCTCG
Organism: Candidatus Rokuibacteriota bacterium; assembly: GCA_003220195.1. Lineage (GTDB taxonomy): Bacteria > Methylomirabilota > Methylomirabilia > Rokubacteriales > CSP1-6 > AR8. The sequence continues at coordinate 25,104 of QHRT01000131.1, forward strand.
GGGTTGGGGCCGGTGTCGTCGCGAACGATGGTCTCGACCTTCACCCCGGGCGGCAGCTTGTCGCCGTTGAGCTTCATGAAGAGCTTGAAGCCCTTGTCGAGCTGATCGCCCTGCGGCGCGCCCGCGCCGCTGTAGGTGCTGATGAACCCGACCTTGACGGTCTGCGCGGACACGGAGTGGCCGGTGAACAGGACGACGGAGAAGAGTGCGACCACGACGGTGAGGATCCTCGCGACCTTCATGTGGCCTCCTGTCGGATACGGAGCCGCGGACGGCCCGATCGGTCTCGCCGGAAGTTCGTGGAGACGCCCGAGCTTACCGGATTTTCGCCCGATCCGTTCGGCTCGCGGAAAGGCATAATGGCGTTCTTCGAGAGGAGGACACCCGATGAGCTACAAGCTCCTGAGCTTTCAGGCAGGTCGCGAATCCCGCGCGGGAGTGCTGATCGGCGACGCCGTCTACGATGCCGCGCGCGTCACCGGCACGCCGTCCTATGCGAGCGTCTTCGGCATCCTGCAAGACTGGGGCAAGGCGAAGAGCGTGCTCACCCAGACCGCCCGGCGCATCGAAGACGGAAAGAGCCGGGTGAAGGGTGCGCCGCTCGGCAAGACCCGGCTCCTCGCGCCCGTGCTCTATCCCGGCAACATCTATTGCGCCGGCGCGAACTATGCCGATCACATGGACGAGATGGCGAAGGTGCAGAACCTGCCGCCGCGGAAGGATCCTCACGAGACCGGCTTCAAGCCGTGGTTCTTCGTCAAGACGTCGCGCGCGTCGGTGGTGGGGCCGGGGAGCAACGTGAAGCTGCCCGTCTACTCGCAGATGGTGGACTGGGAAGTGGAGCTCGCCGCCGTCATCGGCCGCCCCGCCCGGAACGTTCCCGAATCCAAAGCCCTCACCTACGTCGCCGGGTACACGATCGGCGACGATCTGTCGGCGCGCGACGTGATGAAGCGACCTCAAGTCCCTGACTCGTCACCGTTCAAGCTGGACTGGCTCATGCAGAAGTGCTTCGACGGCTCGTGCCCGATGGGGCCCTGGATCGTGCCCGCGAGCGACGTGCGCGATCCGCAGAACCTGGCGTTGAAGCTCTGGGTGAACGACGACCTGATGCAGGATTCGAGCACGAGCAAGATGATCTTCAACACTGCCGAGCAGATCGCCCAGCTCTCCACGCTGGTGACGCTCTGGCCCGGGGACGTGATCATGACCGGCACGCCGGCTGGCGTCGGGATGGGCCGCGGGATTTTCCTGAAGGCGGGCGATCGATTGAAGCTCTGGATCGAAGGGATCGGAGAGCTTCGCCACACGATGGCGTGAATGGAGGAGCAGCGATGAAGACGCGACCGGTACTCACCGCGGTGGACGTGCACAAGATGGCGGCAGCCTGCCGCGCCGAAGCCGACAAGAACAAGTGGGGCGTGAGCATCGCGATCGTCGACGACGCCGGCAGCCTGCTCTACTTCGAGCGTCTGGACGGCGCCGGTCCGATGACGTCCGAGGTCGCTCCCGCGAAGGCGCGGACGGCGGCGCTCACGCGACGGCCCACCAAGTTCTGGGAGGACCGCGTGAAGGAGCGTCCGTCGATGATGAAGTTCCCGGACAACCTGCCGATCCAGGGCGGCGTGCCGATCATGTACCAGGGCGAGTGCGTGGGCGCGATCGGTGTCTCCGGCGTGCAGTCGCACGAGGACGAGCAGGTCGCCAACGCCGGCGTCGCGGCGCTCGGTTAACCCCATGGCGCAGGCGTCCGCGTTTCACCTGGCGTTCACCGTTCGCGACATCGGCGAGACGCGCGCGTTCTTCGGCGGTCTGCTCGGCTGCACCGAAGGGTATGTCACGGACTCGCGCGTCGACTTCGACTTCTTCGGCCACCATCTCGTCGCGCACCTCCGGCGCGACCCGGCGGCAAGCGCTGGAAGTCTCCAGACCGACGAGCAACGCATCCCGCTCCCGCATTTCGGTGTGATCCTCGACCTTCCGGCGTGGGAGAAGCTGGCGGAACGCCTTCGGGAGCGCGGGGCGAAGTTCCTCCTCGAGCCCCGGGTGCGCGGAAAGGGCGCGCACGAACAGGCCATCATGTTCCTGACCGATCCTTCCGGGAACACCTTCGAGTTCAAGGGGCTGAAGGACCCGACGCCCGCGCAGCTCCTGGCGCGCCGCTGACGAGCGGAGACGACGCGTGGCCGAGACGCGATCGCAGCCGTACGTCGGGCGCGCGCTCAAGCGCGTCGAGGATCCGAAGCTCATCACGGGGCAGGGGCAGTACGTCGAGGATCTCGACGTTCCCGGCTTGACGCACCTGGCATTTCTCCGGAGCCCGCACGCTCATGCCCGGATCATCACCATCCGGACGGAGGCCGCCCGCAAGGCGGAAGGTATTCTCAAGGTCATCACGGCCACCGATCTCGGCGCATTGAGTCCCACTCCGTACATGGCCACGGTGCCCGGACTCAAGGCGGTCCCGTTCCAGTGCCTGGCCGGCGAGGTCGTCGATGCGACGGGCGTTCCGGTCGCGGCGGTCGTCGCGGTGAGCGCCGCGCTCGCGCGCGAGGCCGTGGACCTGATCGAGGTCGAGTACGAGCCGCTGCCGGCCGTGACGGATCCGGTGCGCGCGCTCGAGCCCGGCGCCCCGGTCGTGCATCCCGAGCTCGGAAGCAATCAAGCGTTCAGCGTTCCGATGAAGGGCGGCGACGTCGATGCCGCGTTCGCGCGCGCCGCGCACGTCGTGCGCGTCCGCATGGAGCACAACCGCATCGCGGGCGCGCCGATGGAGCCGCGCGGCGTGGTGGCGCGGTACGACGCGGGGAGTGGCGAGCTCAC
>QHRT01000473.1 GCA_003220195.1 Candidatus Rokuibacteriota bacterium
GAGCGCATCACGCGCGGACGGCTGGCCGCGCACGGCGGGCGCGAGATCAAGACCACGGGGGACGGCTTCATGGCGTCGTTCGCGTCGACGGCTCGCGCCCTTCAGTGTGCGCTGTCCCTGCAGCAGGCCTTCGGCGAGCGGAAGGTCGGCGCCGAGGCGGCGATCGTGGTCCGTTGCGGGCTCAATGCCGGCGAGCCGATCGCCGAGGACAACGACCTGTTCGGGACGGCGGTGACGCTCGCGGCCAGGGTCATGGGCGAGGCCGCTGGTGGGGAAGTGCTCGTCTCCGACGTCATCCGGCAGCTGGTTGCGGGCAAGGGGTTCAGGTTCGAGGAGCGCGGGGTCCGTCACCTCAAAGGATTCGACGAACCGGTGCGGTTGTGGGCGGTCGCCGGGGCGAGACCGGGCCCGTGAATCAGCGATCCGCGCGCTGGCGCGGGAGCAGCGACTCGATCAGCGCGCGCATCTCGGCGCTGTGCCACTCGCGGGCGCCCAGCGCGAAGCCCGCGACCTCGCCTCCGGGCTTGACGATGAAGGTGGCCGGCAACCCGGTGACACGCCAGGCATTGGCCGTCTGCATCTCGGGGTCGAGCAGGATCGGGAACGTCAGACGGAGATTCTTGACGTACGGCTGGATCAAGTCGCGCGGCGCGCCACGATCGACGGCCACGCCGACCACGGTCAGCCCGCGGTCTTTGTACGCGCGCCACAAAGCCTCGAGCGTCGGCATTTCCGCGGTGCAGGGCTGACACCAGGTCGCCCAGAAGTTGAGGACGAGGGCGCGGTCCTTGTAGTCCTCGAGACTCGCGACGCGCAGATCGAGGGACGCGAGCTGAAACGCGGGGCCACGCTGGCCGTCCTTGAGCTCGGTGATCCCGGCCCGCTCGAACGCATCGAGCGAGGCGTCGTGCGCGGCGTGGTGCCCGCCGCCCTGACCCGGCTGCCGTCGCGGCAGCACCCACACGAGACCACCGACCAGAATGACGGCGAGCGCGAGACGAACCAGCGATTGCCGGCGAGTCGTCCCGAACGCGACGTCGAACGCTCTCACGCAGCCATGATAACGATCACGGAGCGCCAGCGCGCGCGGCGCGAGCGCGTTCAGATGGCGCGCCCGGCGGCGTGCCCCTCGTAGATCGCCTCGAGCGCGGTGCGCGGCGCCACGCAGTCTCCGACCATCCGGAGGTCGGGCAGGGCGCCGCGAAGCTGGTGGTAGAGCCCGTCGTCGGCAACGCCGCCCGCGGCGACAACGATCGAATCGACGCCGTCGAGACCCTCGGTGTCGCCCGTCGTGACGTCTTCGAGGAGCACCGTCTTGCCGTCGACGGCGCGGACGCTCCTCAGCAGCATCACGCGAATCTTCTTCTCGCGAAATCGGTGCCGCACGGCAAGCATGCTGTAGATCGTGATCCGTGAGCCATAGCCCGCACTCGCGGCGACGAGCGTCACCTGCTTGCCGAGACCGGCGAGATGCTCGGCCGTCGCCACGCCGGGCCAGTTGCCATCGGCTTCGAGCAACACAAGATTGCGGCCGAGCCGATCGGGATCGAGGAGCGCTTCGGCGACCGTGTAGACGTTCGCGGCGCCGGGGATCGCGGTGCGCCTCGGCGTCGAGCCGGTCGCGAGCACCACCGCGTCCGGACGGAACGCGACGATGCGCTCGGCCGTCGCCTCGACCCCGCATTCGATCGCAACGCCGAGCTTGCGGCACCGTTCTTCGAACCACGTTCGCGCGTGCGTGAACTCGCTGCGCGCCGTGATGCGGGCCGCGACGTTCACCTGGCCGCCGACCTCCGACGCGCGCTCCCAGAGCGTCACCTCGTGTCCGCGGATGGCCGCCACCCGCGCCGCTTCCAGTCCGGCCGGCCCGCCACCGACGACGAGCACGCGCCTCGGTGAAGGCGCCGGCGTCAGCGTGCCATCGCCCCATTCGGCCTCGCGTCCCGCCGTGGGATTCATCAGGCACGTCACCGACTGGTGCAGCTCGACCATCGCGATGCAGCCCTGGTTGCACGCGATGCACGGGCGGATCTCGTCGAGCCGACCCGCGCGCGCCTTCGACACGATGAACGGGTCCGCAATGTGGGCGCGCGCCATCCCGACCAGGTCCGCGTCGCCGGCCGCGAGCACCTCTTCGGCCAGCTCGATGCGATTGAAGCGGCACACGGCGAAGACCGGGAGCTGAGGGACGGCCGCCTTGATCCCCGCCGGCAGATAGCGAAAGGCGGCGCGCGGGAAGTGCATGTCCGCCATCTGCGTCGCGAGCGAGTAGCTCGCGTGGTACGCGGAGTGCGAGACGTTGACGAAGTCGACCGGCACGGCGGCGACGATCTTCGGCACCATGCGCTGCATGTCCTCGAGCGTGAGCCCGGGACTCATGAACTCCTCGGCGCTGATGCGAATGCCGACGGGAAAGTCCGGGCCCATCGCGTCGCGTACCGCGCGCAGCACCTGGAGCGGAAACCTGAGCCGATGGTCCTCGCTGCCGCCGTAGGCATCGGTGCGGACGTTCGACGCGGGCGACAGGAATTGCTGGAGCAGATGGCCGTGACCGAAGTGGACTTCCAGACCGTCGAGTCCCGCGTCGCGAAGGTGACGCGCGGTCAGCACGTGCGCGTCGATCACCTCCTTCATGTCGTCCTCGTTCATCGCGTGCGGGATCGGTCCCATCGGCGACCACGGGATCGGCGAGGCGCCCCACGTCGCCGTGCGCCCGAAGTGGCCCTCGGCGTGACGTCCGACGTGCACGATCTGGCCGAAGAGCCGGGCACCGTGTTCGTGGACCGAGTCGGCGACCGATCGACGTCGGATGCACGCGGATCGCTTCGAAGATGATGAGCCCGGCGCCGCCGCGCGCCCGCTCGGCGTGGTAGCGCGCGTGGCGTTCGCTCGGCAGGTGATCGGCGCCGTAGTTCGTCGTGTGCGCGGGGACGAAGATGCGGTTGCGCAGCTCGACCCGGCCGATGCGGAACGGCGAGAAGACGTGGGGGAAGAACGTCACGCGCTCCTCACCCGAGATACGCCCCGCCGTTCACGTGGAGGATCTGCCCGGTGACCTGGCGCGCCTCGTCGGACGCCAGGAACACGATGGCCGCGGCGATCTCGCCGGGCTCGACCATGCGCCCGAGCGGCACCTCGCGCGCCCGCGCGGCGAGCTCCGCTTCGGTCGCGCCGTAGCGCGGCTGCGCCGTGTCGGTCAGCCCGGGCGCGACGGCGTTGACCCGGATCCGGTGCGGCGCCAGCTCGAGCGCCATCGCGCGCGTGAGGCCGACGACGCCGGCCTTGCTGGTGACGTAGTGCACGCCGCGCGGCGACCCGCGATACGCCGCGCCCGAGCTGACGTTGACGATCACGCCCGGTGCGCCGCGCGCCACCAGCCGGCGCGCGACGGCCTGCGCCGTCAGGAACGCGCCCTTCACGTTCACGCCGAGGACGAAGTCCCAGTCCTTCTCCGTCAGCTCGAGAAACGGTCGGCGCGGAAACACGCCCGCATTGTTGACCACGACGTCGATCGGGCCGAGCGCGGCTTCGGCTTCGCCGACCAGGCGCTCGACGTCGCGCGCGCTCGACACGTCCGCCTGCACCAGCGCACAGCGCCGGCTCGAGTCGCGGATCTCCTTCGCCACGGTCTCGGCCGCGCCGCGGTCGTCGAGATAGTTCACGACGACGTCGGCGCCCTCGCGCGCGAACGCGATGGCCGTCGCGCGACCGATGCCTTGCTGCGCTCCGGTGACCAGGACGATCTTGCCGTCGGCTCGCATGCGCGTCAGTCCTCCTCGAGGCGGATGCGGTACTGTACTACGCCGTCTCGGGCGGAGACACGGCGGGAGGCGAGGAGCATGCGGAGCGGGCGAGCGTTTCTCGAGAGTCTGCGCGATGGTCGCGCCGTCTTCCTCGACGGCGCGCGCGTGAAGGACGTCACCACCCATCCCGGGTTCGCGGAGCCGCTGCGGCAGATCGCCCACATGTACGACCTGGCGCGCGAAGCGTGGGATCCCGCGACGACGACGTACGTCGAACCGGCGACGGGCCAGCGGACGTCCGCGATGTGGCTGATCCCGCGGTCGCCGGCCGATCTGGCGCTGCGCCGCCAGCTCCACCGCGCGTGGTGCGAGCGTTCGGGCGGCGTGATGGGACGCACCGCGGACTCGGGCGCGTCCATCCTGGTCGGCTTCGCCGCGCATCCCGAGGTCTTCGCGCGCGGCGGGCAGGCGTTTGCCGACAACCTCCAGCGTTTCTACGCGAAGGCACGCGATGAAGACCTCTTCGTGCCCTACGCGGTGGTGCCGCCGCAGGTCGATCGCTCGAAGCCGGCGCACCAGCAGCCGGAGCCGTTCCTCTACGCGGGCGTCGCGCGCGAGCGCGACGACGGCATCGTGCTCCGCGGCGCCCAGATGATCGCGACGTCCGCGGTGATGGCGAATTACCTGCTCGTGACCTACATCACCCCGCTCGCGCCGGGCGACGACGACTACGCGTTCTGCGCCGTCGTCCCGGCGAACGCCGACGGGCTCCGCATCCACCCGCGGCGACCGTACGGCACGATCGCGACGAGCGTGACCGACTATCCGTTATCGTCCCGGTTCGACGAGATCGACACGATCGTCGTGCTCGAGGACGTCTTCGTTCCGTGGGAGCACGTCTTCGTCCATCGCCGCGTCGACATCGTGAACGCGCAGTGGCATGACTCGGCCGCCCACACGCTGGTGAACTTCCACACGCTCGTCAGGTTCGGCGTGAAGATGGAGTTCATCGCGGGGCTGGCGACGAAGCTCGTCGAGCTGCACGGCATCGAGAAGCTGCCGCCGGTCCAGACGCAGCTCGGCGCCGAGATCGGCCTGATCGGCGCGCAGATCGAGGCGCTCACGCACGCCGCCGAGACGCTACCGCTCGTGCGAAACGGCATCGCACGGCCGAACCCGCTCTACATCTACGCGCGTCGTTCATCGCGGTGCCGTCATCGGAGAGCGCACTCACCAGCCCGGAAACCGGCGAAGAGCTGCGCCGCTATTTCCGCGGCGCCACGACGACCGCGGACGAGCGCGTGAAGCTCTTGCGACTGATCTGGGATCTTGTCGGCACGGAGTTCGGCGGTCGTCAGCTGCAGTACGACATGTTCTATTCGGCGGCGCAGCACGTCGCGGACATGCGGCTTTACCGCTGGTACGACTGGGCGAAGGGCCGCGCGCTGGTGGAGAGGATCCTGGGAGGGTACTGAGCGGCTCGCTTCCATTTTGTCACGATAGGTGACAGATTGTGTCGCCCTTCGCGGTTGCGGCATGCCCGATCGCACTAACCCGCAGGATTTAAAAGATTTCGGATCCATGCCCGCGCACTCCTAAGATTGGCAGCACACGTGCACGTGCTCGCGCAGCGCACGCAGACGGCCGCACCTGACGCGTCAGACAGATGGCCGCCATCGAGATCTCGGATGAATAGACATCCGCAGTCTCGAGGATTGCGTGATGAAAGAGGGAGACCAAT
>QHRT01000080.1 GCA_003220195.1 Candidatus Rokuibacteriota bacterium
CCGGGGCGCTTCCGAGCGCCGGGGGGCTTGGGGGGCCCGTCGAGGCCCCCCATGTCTACGGTATGAAGAACGCGCCCACGTCGTAGAGCACGTGCAGCACCACCGTGAACGTCGTCGACGTGCGTTGCTTGACGATGCCGAGCCCGACCGCGACGACGAAGATCATGAGAATTCCCGCCAGCTGGTACTGAACGTGGCCGGCCGCGAACAGCATGGAAGTCATCACGATCCCCACGCGAGGCTGCAACGCTCCGCGGAAGACCAGCTCTTCACCGATCCCGGCACTCAGCGACAGGAGCAAGGCGCCGATCCAGGCCGGCATGCCGACGAAGTCGTAATCGAACCGATCTTCGAGGGCGTGCATCTGGGGCAGCCAGATGGCCTCGAGGTGCTCCATCATCCCGACGACGCCGAGGAACAGGCCGGCGAGCACGGCGGCCAGGGCGACCTGACGAAGACCGATCGCTCGGAGGCCGAGCCGAAGCCTCGCATCGCGCGCGCCGCGTGTGAGCAGGAATCCGACGCCCGCGAGCGCCAGCGTCGCGTCGCTCAGTACCGACACGACCGAATCGGAAAAATAGAAACGTACGGGCTCGTCGGGCTCCCGTTGCAACTCGCTGAAGAGCACGACCGACGTCGAGATCGTCAGCGCCGCCGCGACGGCGGTGACGACGTGCACCGCGGAATCGGGATCGAGCCCCAGTGGACGCACCAGCAGGGCGCGTACCCGACGCACCGCGCACACCGTCATTCCCGCGGCGATGGCGATGAGTGCCGCGCCGAGGGCCGGCCAGGGCAACCCCTGGATCCCGACGTGGTAGCGCCAGACGGCGATGGCGAGCGGCGTCGCCACGACCGCCGCGGCCCAGGTCGCGAGTCGCGCAAGTCGACGGATCTCCCTTCGCGCGTCGACGACTCGCGCGGCGACCAGCGCCGCGACGAGCGGAACGACGAACGCCAGGCCCTCCACGACCCCGGCGGCTTCGAGGAGGAGGTACAGGACGCAGACCGCGCTCCAGAGCAAAACGCCCGGCCAGAGTCGCCGCGGACGCGAGGAGGTCTCGATGTCAGATCCGGCGCTCTCGATCGCACGAGGAGCCCCCGCCGAGGCCGCGACGTCAGGAGTTTCCGGAGGCCGAGCCGTGTCGTGCAGGGTTGGCTCCGGAATGTCCGGGCTCGGATCCGGATCGCGCATGGCGTCGGTCATGACGACATCATCCCCGATGCCGCACCGGAATCCCGGCGACGAGCGCGGCCGCGCCGACGGCGGCGCCCGCCACCACGAATGCCGCGACGAATGCCGCCTCGAAGCCCGCGGAGCGGCGCCACGCGCCGAACACCGCCGATAGCGTGGTGACTCCGGCGACGACGCCCAGCGTGCGCGCCATGAAGGCGAGCCCGCCGGCGATGCCCTGCTGCGTCGCCGGAAACGCGCTCATCACCGCGGTCATGTTCGGCACCTGGAAGAGCCCGAGACCGAAGCCTGCGCCGAACAGCGCCAGCGCGACCAGGGCAAGCGGCGTGGTCGTCCCCGCCCGACTGATCGCGAGCAGCCCCAGGGCTTCGATCACGAGGCCGAGCAGCATCGGCGCCCTCGCACCGACGGCGTCGATGACGCGCCCCGCGAAAGGCGCCGCGACGCCCATGCCGAGCGACGTGAGCATGAACATGAGGCCGCCGGCCAAGGCGTCGAGGCCGCGCAGGTCGATCAGGTAGAACGGCGCCAGGAGCCAGATGGCGAAGATCCCGCCATTGGCGAAGAACGAGAGCAGGCACTGTCGCGCCACCGGTGCGGGACGGAGTGGGGCCGCCGCGACACGCACGGAAGGAATAATCGGTGGCTCCGGCGGAGCGCCGCGCCAGGCCCACGCCAGAACGATCAGGGCGATCGGGACACGCGTCGCGAACACCGAGGGCCACCCGAACACGCGGACGAGCGCTCCGGCGGCAACGGGCCCGGCGATCCCCGACAGCGCGATCGCAGCATTCAGGAAGCCGAGTGCGCGGCCTCGCATCCCCGGCGAGACGACGAGCGTCGTGAGCCCGGGAGCCGTGCCGTAGACGAGACCCGCGGCGACCCCCTGCACGACACGCCCGCCGAGCAGCCACCCGAATGCCGGCGCGCTCGCCGCGATCATGAACGCCACGGCACTCGCCGCCAGGCCCCCGCGAAACACGCGCGCGTGCCCGATGCGGTCCCCGAGCGCACCGCCGGCGAGCGAGACGATGGAGTAGGTCAGCACGTAACACACGATCACCCACCGCATCGATTCCGGGGGGAGGTGGAACGAGGCCGCCATCGCGGGGAACGCGACGTTGACCATCGAATCGAGCGAGATGGTGAACGCGCCGGCCGCGGCGATCCAGCGGGTCAATCGACCGACATGGGAGCCCCAGGGGCGCGCGGACGCGCCTGCCATGGCCCCCAAGCCCTATATGATCCCCGGCGAGTACCCCCGCTAACCGGGAACGTGTTGTGTGAGCTCACGGAGCTTGCGGGACGAGGACCAACCCAAGCCCATTCTCTGAGAATCAGTTGGGGACTGTCCCACCCGCAAGTGAACGGCATGAGGGTCAATAGGAGGTGGCCCCCCTGAGGGCCGATATCGGGCAAGCCGGCCGTTCGTGCTCTGTGCAGCGTGCAGTGCCGCAGGCCACACCCGACGGAGGGCGAATGCGCTACTACATCGGCGTCGACTGGGCGGACGCGGAGCATGCGGTGTGGGTGGAGGCCGAACACGCCACGCTCGTCACCAAGCGAACGGTCGCGCAGACCGCCGCCGGCCTCAGTGAGTGGGGACGCTGGCTTGACGAACGCCGTGCCGAGGGCATTGACCTCTGGGCGGCCATCGAAAAGCCGGAAGGCCGCATCGTCGACTTCTTGCTCGACCATGGCGTCCGGGTCTTTGCGGTGAACCCCAAGGCGGTGGACCGCGCCCGCGATCGCTTTCGCATGAGCAGCGCCAAGAGCGATCCGTTCGATGCGCGCGTGCTCGCGACATTCCTGCGCACGGATCACACCCACCTGGCACCGTTGCGCCCCAGCTCGGAAGCCGCTCAGGAGCTGAACGGCCTGACGCGGGATTATGTCCGGCACGTGCCGCACCAAACGCGGCGGCTCAATCAACTCACCGTGACCCTCAAGGCGTACTCCCCCCGGGGGCTCGAACTCGGCGGCGAGCTGACGAGTCAGTGGCGGCGGGCTTTCTTGCACGACTTCTCCACGCCCGCGGCGCTGGCCACTCTGACCGAGCGCCAGTGGCACCGCTGGGGGCGAGCCCACCGGCTCAGCGCCGCCCGGATGGCTGAGCTCTGGCCCGTCCTCCAGGCCCCGCAGATCCCGGTGCCGCCGCACGTCGTGCGCGTCCATGCTCGCCGGCTCGGTACCTTGCTCCAGCTGCTCGCCGCCGCGAGCAGCGCCGTCGAGGCGTACCCCACCGCCGTGACCGATTTTTTCGGCAGCATGCCCACGGCTGAGTGGGCGACGTCGCGGCCCGGGGCCTCCGGTACCACCGTCCCGCGTCTGTACGCCGAACTCGGCGATGCCGACGGGCGGTGGCAGACGTTCCGTCACTGGCCAGCTCCCGGCGGCACCGTGCCGGTCACTGAGCGCAGCGGCCACAGCTGCCTCGTGAAGTTCCGCTTCGCGGGCCATCTGCATCTGCGCGACGCGGTCCAGCAGTTCGCGTTCCAGTCCCTTCAGCACCGCACCTGGGCGCGGGCGTACTACGACCGCTGTCGCCAGCGCGACCTGAGCCATCATCACGCGCTCCGGTCGCTGGCCGCCAAGTGGCTGAAGATCATCTTCGTCCTGTCGACCCGGCACATCGCCTCCGACGAGACGTATCACTTGGCCACCATCGGCCGGCAGCATCTCCAACAGCCGGCGTGAGGAACCCAAAACCCTATTGACAGGCCCATAGGAGGTCCCCGACGCTCGGACGCGCCCCGGCGAAGCCGTGGCACTCCTCGGTGCCGCGCTCGATCTGGTTGCCCATATCTTTCGCGCAAACCCCCAGCGCTCGGACGCGCCCATGCTCCGCCGTGGCGCGCCTCGGGATTGCAACAGAAGTTCTCATCGACCCATCACCCTGGCGACCGTCGCGCCCATGTCCGCCGGACTCTTCACCATCGTCACGCCGGCGGCCTCGAGCGCGGCCATCTTCTCCGCCGCGGTGCCCTTGCCCCCGGCGATGATGGCGCCCGCGTGGCCCATGCGCCGGCCGGGCGGAGCCGTCTGCCCGCAGATGAACCCCACGACCGGCTTGTCCACGCGCGCCTTGATGAACGCCGCCGCTTCTTCCTCGGCCGTCCCGCCGATCTCGCCGATCATCATGATGCCTCGCGTCTCGGCGTCCTCGTTGAAGAGCTTCAGCACGTCGACGAAGCTCGTGCCGTTCACCGGGTCTCCACCGATCCCGACGCACGTCGACTGGCCGAGTCCGCGCGCCGTCAGTTGCCCGACCACCTCGTACGTCAGGGTCCCGCTCCGTGACACGACGCCGATCGGCCCGGCGCGATGGATGTGTCCCGGCATGATCCCGATCTTCGTGTGATCCGGCGTGATGACTCCCGGGCAGTTCGGCCCGATCAACCGGCTCTGCGTGCCACCGAGGAAGTGCTTCACGCGCACCATGTCGCCGATCGGAATCCCCTCGGTGATGCACACGATGAGCGGCACGCCGGACCCCGCCGCCTCCATGATCGCGTCCGCCGCGCCCGCCGGCGGCACGAAGATCAGCGCGCAGTTCGCGCCCGCGGCCCGGACCGCGTCCGCGACTGTGTTCCACACCGGAAAGTCATCGTGGATCGTGCCGCCCTTGCCCGGCGTGACGCCACCGACGACCGTCGTCCCGTATTCGCGACAGCGCGCCGCGTGGAACGCGCCCTCGCGGCCGGTGATGCCCTGCACGACCACGCGAGTCGCCTTGTCGACCAGAATACTCATTCCGCTTGCCGGGCCAGGGCGACCGCCTTGCGCGCACCGTCCCACATGTCGTCGGCCATCGTGAGTGCCAGGCCCGAGTCGGCCAGCATCTTCTTGCCCCGCTCGACGTTCGTCCCCTCGGCGCGCAGCACCACCGGCAACGTGAGTCCGAGCTTGCGCACCGCCGTGATGACGCCCTCGGCCAGACGGTCGACGCGCAGGATGCCGCCGAACACGTTGATGAACACGGCTTTGACACTCGGGTCCGACGAGAGGATGCGGAACGCGTTCTCGATCTGCTCGGGCGAGGCGCCGCCGCCGACGTCGAGGAAGTTCGCCGGCTCGCCGCCGGCGAGCTTGACGATGTCCATCGTCGCCATCGCGAGGCCGGCGCCGTTCACCATGCAGCCGACGTTGCCGTCGAGCTTGATGTAGTTGAGCCCGTACTTCGACGCCTCGACGTCGAGCGGATCCTCCTCGTTGACGTCGCGGAGCGCGACGATGTCTTTTTCGCGATAGAGCGCGTTGTCGTCGAAGCCGAGCTTCGCGTCCAGCGCGAGCACGCGACCATCCTTCGTCACGACCAGCGGGTTGATCTCGGCCAGCGAGCAATCCTTCGCGAGATAGAGCCTGAAGAGGTTGCGGACCAGCGTGACGCCTTGCTTGAACGGCTCGCCCGGGAGGCCGAGGCCGAACGCCAGCCGGCGCGCCTGGAAGTCGGCCAGCCCCAGCGCGGGGTGCGCCCACTCGCGAACGATCTTCTCGGGCGTCTTCGCGGCGACTTCCTCGATGTCCATGCCGCCGGCTTCCGACGCCATCACGACGTGCGTGGACCGGCCGCGATCGAGCGTGGCGGACAGATACAGCTCCCGGTCGACGGCCGACGCCTCCTCCACGAGCACTTTCCGGACCTCGATGCCTTCGGGCGGCGTCTGCGGCGTCTTGAGCCGCATCCCGATGATCTGACGCGCCGCCGCCTCGGCGCCGCCGGCATCGTCCGCCAGCTTGATGCCGCCGGCCTTGCCGCGCCCGCCGGCGTGCACCTGCGCCTTGACGACGACGCGTCCCTGGAGCCGCTCGGCGATGGCGCGCGCCGCGGCCGGCGTGTCGGCGACGTCACCGTTCGGGACGGGCACACCGAAGTCGCGGAGCAGCTGCTTGGCCTGGTACTCGTGGATCTTCATTCGGCGCTCAGAGCATCAGCTCCATCGGTTCGAGCTCGCCCCGGATCGGGTCGAGCGACAGCCAGCGCTTGAGCGTCAGCGCTCGATCCATCGGACGCAGCGGTCAAAACGATGAACTCCCAGGGCGCGTCGGGCTCAAATCCCCCACAGCACCCAGAGCGTGGCCACCGTCCCGGCCACGGCGCCGCCGTAGCACAGGATCGCGATCGGCGTTCTCCACCCGTGCAGCCCGAGGTCCTCCAGGACGAATCGGAAGCGATGGGCCCAGTGGTAGAGCGGCAGAGCGATCAGCACGAACAGGTAGAGCTTGACCAGCGGATGTCCGGCAAGCGCCAGCATCCGAGCGTGGCTGATCGAGGTCCACCCGAGTGGGACGGCGAGGCCGTTCACGAGCAGATGGACAGGAACGAGCAGCGCGGCCACCATGCCGCCTGCGGCGAACAGTAGCCACCAGAATGGCTCGCTGGTCTTTCGTGTCGCCATGGCTCAGCCTCGGACCATGAACCAGAGCAGGACGATCGACACGACGGCCCAGAGGGCGAAGCTCGCCGCGGTGACCAGCGATGGCGGCACCTGACGCTCCCCCACGCGCACCACCTGGACGACGCCCGACAGCTTGAACCAGGTCACGCTGTGATAGAGCGCGAACGCAAGTGCCACGACGTGGAAGACGATCCATCCCGGAGCCCGGAGGGTTTCCAGGTAGGCGCCGTAGGCCTTTGGTCCCTGGGAAAGCCGGTAGAGCTCGACCAGGAAGAGCACGAGGAAGACCATGATGAACACACTCGAGAGCTCGCGCAGCATGAACAGGAAGTAGTTCGTGTTCCGGAGCCACCAGGTGGTGGGCAGCTTCGGGTAATACAGTCCCGGCCGCTCGACGCGCGGCTCGCTCATCGCCGGCCACCCCACGGCATCACCATGGACAGGAGCCAGTCCGTCGCACCCGCCAGCTTCGAGCGCTGGATCGCGGCCGCCGGGTCGACCCCCTTCGGGCAGACTACCGAGCACTCGCCGACGAACGTGCACTCCCAGACGCCCACTGCGTCGGACATCACCGGCTCGCGCAGGCGGTAGCCCTCGTCCCTGGAATCGAGGTTGTACCGGTAGGCCAGCGCGATTGCCGCAGGCCCGACAAACGCCGGCGCCAGGCCGTATACCGGGCAGGCCGCGTAGCACAGCATGCAGTTGATGCACATGCTGAACTGCTTGTAGGTCTCGAGTTGCGCGGGGGTCTGTCGATATTCGCCCTCCGAGACCGGCTTCTCCTCCGCACGGATGATCCAGGGCTTGACGCGCCGAAGCTTCTCCATGAAGTCGTCGAGCGCGATCACCAGATCGCGGATCACGGGAAAGTTCGCCAGCGGCTCCACCCGGATCGGCCCCGGGCGGTAGTCCCGGAGGAAGGCGGCGCAGGTGAGCTTGGGGACGCCGTTCACCATCATGCCGCAGCTCCCGCACACCCCCATGCGACACGACCACCGATATGACAGCGTCCCGTCGATCCGGTCCTTGATGTGGTTTAGGGCATCGAGGACCACCCAGTCCTTCTGGAAGGGGACTTCAAATGACTGCGGGTGCGGCTCACGATCGTGGCCCGGCCGGTAGCGCGTCACTTCCAGCGTGATCGTCGCGTCGCTCATCGATCCTCCTCAATGTGCTGTCTCGCGCGCATTCCCGCCTCCCGAGTCATCGAAGCCCGGTCGTCGTCCAGGTCTGAACCGTCGTCAATACTTGCGCTCCTCGGGCGGCCAGCGCGTGATCGTCACCGGCAGGTACTCGATGCGCGGGCCGTCCGGCGTCCGGTAGGCGAGCGAGTGTTTGAGGAACCGCGCGTCGTCGCGCTTCGGGAAGTCGGTGCGGGTGTGAGATCCCCGGGACTCCTCGCGCGCGAGCGCCGAACGAGCCACCGTCTCCGCCACTTCCAGCGTGCATTCGAGTTCCAGCGCCGCGATCAGCTCGGTGTTGAAGACTGCGTCCTTGTCCGCGAGGCTGATGTGAGCAAATCGCTCACGGAGCTTCGCGAGGGTCTGGCAGGTCGCTTCCATCGTCGCCCGATCCCGGTAGATGCCGCAGCCGCTCTCCATCGCCTTCTGCATCTCCTCGCGAATGTCGGCGATCTTTTCGCGTCCGTCCACCCGGAGAAATCGCTGATCCAGCCGCCTGCGTTCATCGCTGGCGAGCTGGGCCAGCGGGTTTGACCGGGGCGCCGCCCGCTCGAGGGCATGCCGCGCCGCCGACCGGCCGGCGCGGGCGCCGAAGACGAGCAGCTCGGTGAGCGAGTTGGAGCCCAGACGGTTAGCGCCGTTGATGGAGACGCACGCCGCCTCGCCAGCGGCGTAGAGGCCATCGAGCGACGTCTTCCCGGTGATGTCGGTGGAGATCCCGCCCATCATGTAGTGCACGACCGGGCGCACGGGAATGGGCTCGTGCACCGGGTCGATCCCGACGTAGTTCCGCGCCAGCTCCCGTACGAAGGGGAGGTTCTTGTCGATCAGCTTTTCCCCGAGGTGCCGGAGGTCGAGGTGGACATAGTGGCCATAGGGCCCGTCGAACGTCCGCCCCTTCTGATGCTCCTGGATGTGGCAACGCGAGAGGATATCGCGGGGCCCCAGTTCCATCTTGCGATGCACCGGCGTGTCCGTCGGCGGACCGAGCCCATAGTCTTGCAGATACCGGTAGCCGTCCTTGTTCTTCAGGTGACCGCCCTCGCCGCGGGCCGCCTCCGTGATCAGGATGCCGGTTCCCGGTAGCCCGGTCGGATGGTACTGGACGAACTCCATGTCCTTCAGCGGAACTCCGGCGCGGTAGGCGAGCGCCATTCCATCTCCGGTCTTGATGGCGGCGTTGGTCGTAAACGGGAAGATCCGTCCGGCGCCGCCGGTGCACATGATCACCGCTTTGGCGACGATCGGGCGCATCCGACCGTCGTGGAGGTTCAGGGCCGTCACGCCACAGACCGTGCCGTCTTCGATCAGCAACGAGGTCGCGAACCACTCGTCGTAGCGCACGATCTTCTCGTACTTGAGCGAGGTCTGGAACAGGCTATGGAGCATGTGGAAGCCGGTCTTGTCGGCGGCGTAGAGCGTTCGATTCACGGTCATGCCGCCGAAGGGGCGGACGCTGACGCGGCCATCGGGATCGCGGCTCCACGGGCAGCCCCAGTGCTCGAGCTGGATGACTTCGCCCGGCGCCTCCCGGACAAACGTTTCCACGACGTCCTGGTCGGCCAGAAAGTCGCTCCCGAAGATCGTGTCCTTCGCGTGCGTGTCGAGGCTGTCGTCGTCGCGCATGACCGCCGCCGTGCCGCCCTCGGCGGACACGGTGTGGCTGCGCATGGGATAGACCTTCGAGAGGACGGCGATGGAGAGCCGGTTCGACTCCTCCGCCGCGGCGATGGCCGCGCGGAGTCCCGCCCCGCCGCCGCCGATCACGAGTAGGTCGTGCTGGTAACCGTCCTCACCGGGCATAGCGGGTCATTCCTTCCTCGTAGAGGTCGCCGCCGTGGCAGTCGTTGATCACGATGACCGGAAAGCCCTCGACCTCGAGGCGACGGATGGCTTCGGTGCCGAGGTCCTCGTACGCGACGATCTCGAGTTTCTTGATGAACCGGCTCAGCACGGCGCCCGCGCCCCCGATGGCGCCGAAGTAAATACCTTTGTAGTGCTGGAGTGCGTCCTTCACCACCTGGCCGCGGTAGCCCTTGCCGATCGTCCCCTTGAGCCCCAGCTCCAAGAGTGCCGGCGTGAACTTGTCCATGCGGCTCGCCGTCGTCGGACCGATGGAACCCGCGACGTCGCCGGGCCGCGCCGGCGATGGCCCGGTGTAATAGATGATCTGCCCCTTGACGTCGATCGGGAGCCGCTCGCCCTTCTCGATCAAGGGAAAGAGTCGGCCGTGCGCGGCGTCGCGCGCCGTATACAGGATGCCGGTGATGCGCGCGCGGTCACCAGCGTGGAGCGCCTCCACATCGGAGTCGCTCAGCGGCGTCCGGACATCCTTGATCCCGTCGGCCGCCGTCGTGACGCTCACAGCGTCACGTCGTTGTGCCGGTGCGCGTGGCATTCGATCGTCACGTCTCTCACGACGGTTGCCCCATCTGCGCCATCGCGGCCGCGGCGCGCTTTCTCATCTTGGCCGGGAAAACGTCTTCCGTGTGCGTCGCGAGGCCCCAGTGGTGACCGAAGGGATCGACGAGCCGCTGAACCGGTCGCCCCAGAACATGTCCGTAGGCGGCATGGTCCCCCGGCAGCCGGCGTCGATGCCCGCTTGAAGCTCGCCGCGACGTTCGAAACGTACACGAAGAGCGAGTCCGACGCACCACCGAGCGACGTCGGTGCCTTCGTGCCGCCCGGTTGCGGGAGCTCGCCGCTGAGCGTCACCCATCGTGAGCTCCGCGTGCGCCAGCTTGCCGCCCGGTGCCGGCATCTGCGCCTTGACCCTGGCGCCGAAGGCGCGGCGGTACAAGTCGAGCGCCTTGGTCCCTCCGAGACCGTGAGGTAGGCCGTGACGGTGTGATACCCCTTCGGGATCGCACTCACCTTGCGTGACGCCGTTCGCTTCGCCGTGGGCGTCGCTCGCTTCGCGCTTCCGCGTGCTGTTGTCTTCCTCACGCGGTCGCCCGCCTTCAACGATTCGATGTCGGCGTCGCTGAGCGGCGTTCGAATCTCTTTGATGCCGTCGGCAGCGGTCGTCACGCTCATCGTCAGGAGATCGCGTCGACGATGGCGTTGAACGTCGGGCTGGGACGCATGGCCTTTGACGCGAGCTCGGGGTTCGGCCGGAAGTACCCGCCGATGTCGACCGGCTTACCCTGGGCGGCGTTCAGCTCGG
>QHRT01000467.1 GCA_003220195.1 Candidatus Rokuibacteriota bacterium
CGGGGTGAAGACCGGCGCGATCACGGCGGTCAGGCTTGCCGGCCCCACGGTCGCTCGCGCCGCTGCGGCCCAGATGCCGATCTTGAACGAGTCGAACGGATCCAGATAGTCGTAGGGGTTCAGGTTGTCGGTCGGGTTCCACGCGTCCGCGGTGCCCCAGGCGAAGATCTGCTTGCCGAGCGTCACCTCGAAGGGCGCGCGTCCCAGCGTCGCATAGGCTTCCGGAAGTCCGAGGACACTACGGTGCGCGCTCCGCTCCGGAATCTGGAAGGTCAGCTCGTCCGCGAAGCCGACGTCGTCGCCCCGGACCTCGCCGATCGCGCGAAGACCGAACCAGTCCGTGAAACGCCGGCTCCACTCGACCTGGAGGATCGCCTCGTCGCGGAAATGGCGGTGATCGTTCGGCGCCTCGTCGAAGTGCGCGAAGCTCTTCAGCGTCAGCGAGCCCCGGAGGCCGAGGGCCGCGAGACTCCACCGCGAGTCGTCGGGCGTCGTCGTTTGCGCGAACGCGAATCCCGCGACCGCGAGCACCGCACAGACGACCGCGACGCGGAGGGTCGCACGGCCGCGCGTCTTCACGCGGCCGTCCGACAACGCCTCACCGGCGCCTCGACTCCGCGTCCCGGATCGCGCGCCAGACGCGCTCGGCCGTCGCCGGCATCTCGACGTGCTCGACGCCGAGCTCCGCCAGCGCGTCGCAGACCGCGTTGATCGCCGCGCCGAGCGCCGGCGTCGTGCCGCCCTCGCCGCCGCCGCGCAAGCCGAGCGGGTGGGCCGTGGACGGCACCTCGCTGATCTCCGTCGTGAACGAGGGCAGCATGTCGGCGCGCGGCAGCGCGTACTCCATGAGCGTCGAGGAGCCGAGCTGTCCGGTCTCGGGATCGTACGCGCAGGCTTCCCAGAGCGCCTGTCCGACGCCTTGCGCGATGCCGCCGTGCGTCTGGCCGTGGAGGATCATCGGATTCACCGCGCGCCCGCAGTCGTCGACGGTCGTGTAGCGGACGACCTCCACGACGCCGGTCTCCGGGTCGACCTCCACCTCGCACACCGCGCAGCCGTACGGAAACGACGGCTGCGCCATCGTCTCGTCGCTCAAGCCGTCGAGAGGCCCGCGACAGCCCTCCGGCGCATCCGATCGCCCTCCGGCGCGCGCGACCTCGAACAGATCGACCGACCGGTCCGTGCCCTTCACCGTGAAGCGACGCGCGGCGTATTCGATGTCGGCGTCGGCCGCCTCGAGCGTCCACGCGGCGATCCTCTTGCCCTTCTCCACGATCTGGTCCGACGCTTTCGCCATCACGACCGCGGCCAGCCGCAGCGCGCGGGCGGAATGGGCGCCGCCGCCGACGACGGTGACGTCGGTATCGCCGGTGACGAGTCGGACCTGGGAGAGCTCCACGCCGAGCCATTCCACGAGCAGCTGCGCGAAGCTGGTCGCGTGACCCTGGCCGGACGAGAGCGTGCCGAGCACCAGGTCGACCTGGCCTTCCGGCCGCACGGTGATGTGCGCGCGCTCGCGCGGGAACCCGGTGTTGAGCTCGATGTAGTTCGCGACGCCGATGCCGCGATACCGGCCGCGCCGTCGCGCCTCGGCGCGACGCTCTTCGAAGCCCTTCCAGTCGGCGAGCGTCAGCGCGCGCTCCATGGTGGCGCGATAGTCGCCGCTATCGTACAGCGTACCGACCGCGTTCCGGTACGGCATGGCGCTCGACGGGATCAAGTTCTTTCGTCTCAGCTCGAGCCGGTCGAAGCCGTGCCGGCGTGCGGTCAGGTCGATCAGGCGCTCCATCACGAACATGATCTCGGGACGTCCGGCGCTGCGGTACGGCGTCGTCGGCGAGGTATTGCTCACGACGGCCCGGCCGCCGATCTTGACGGTCGGGACGCGGTACACCGTGCCCGTCAATGCCATGCCCTTGTTGAGCGGATGGAACGACACGGCATGCGCGCCGACGTTGCTGGTGTTGACGCCCCGGAACGCCAGGAAATGACCGGCGCCGTCGAGCGCGAGCTCGGCGTGAACGGTCAGGTCGCGGCCCTGATAGTCGGCGAGGAACGCCTCGTGACGCGCTGCGGTCCATTTCACGGGACGGCCGACCTGTCGCGCGGCCCACGCGACCAGCGCGAACTCCGGATAGCAGCTGTTGCGCGTCCCGAAATTTCCGCCGACGTCGCCCGCCGTCACGCGCACCTGGCTCTCGGGGATGCCGAGCGCGCCCGCGACGCCGGTCTGCGTGCGCCCCAGCCCGCCGGCCCCGGCGTGGACGGTGTAACGACCCGTCGCAGGATCGAAGACGCCGACGGCGGCGCGCGGCTCCATCGGCACGCCCGTGATGCGGTGCACCCACGTGTCGAGTTGCACGACGTGCCTGGCGCGGGCGAACGCGGCGTCCACGGCCGCGGCATCGCCGATCTCGGTGCTGACGCACGTGTTCGCTTTCGTCCCATCGTAGAGGAGCGGCGCGTCCGCCGCGGCGGCGTCGACGCTGGTCGTCACCGCCGGCAGCGGCGTCCACGCGACGACGACGCGCTCGGCGCCGTCGCGCGCGGCCGCGGGAGTCTCGCCGATGACCATCGCGACGATCTCGCCCATGAACCGGACTCGATCCGCGGGCATCGGCGGGTGCGGTGCGATGAAGGCGACGTCGGCGGTCCGGACGATGTCCTCGTACCGGTTGCCCGGCATCGGGCTGTGCGTCAGGGGCTTCATTCCGTCGGCGCCGGCGTCCGCGCCGGTGAGGACGGTAACCACGCCCGGGGTGGCGAGCGCCGCTCCGGTGTCGATGCGTCCGATGCGCGCGTGAGCGTGCGGCGAGCGGACGAAGCACGCGTAGACCTGACCTGGCAGGTAGACGTCGTCGCTGTAAAGGCCGCCGCCGACGAGCAGGCGCGCGTCTTCTTTGCGAAGGACCGGCTTGCCGAAGCCTTCACGGGCCAGGCGCGTTCGCGACTCGAGAAACGACATGGATCCCCCCGGGATTACATCCGATTCACATTCGATGGCGACGGGTCACGGCGCCGGATCGTGGCCTCTCGCCAACACCCTGTCAAGAGCGGCGATACGCATCGTCGCGGAGTAGAGTAACCATGCTCACTCCACCATGACG
>QHRT01000468.1 GCA_003220195.1 Candidatus Rokuibacteriota bacterium
ACCGTTTCTTCTCTGAGAGGGCGGATCCGGGGATTCAGGTCGAGCGAGATGACGGAGCAGCCGGTGATCCCGAGCGCCAGGAGCACGATCACGAGCCTCCGCATGCCGTCAGTATAACTGCGCTTTCTTGCGACCTACGGCGAGGCTCCGGCATAATTGCCGCGCCAGAGCATGCCGATCTCGCTCACGCTCTCGGATGTCGAAGCCGCCGCCGGCCGTCTCCGGGACCGTGTCGTCCGGACGCCGACGATCACGTCGCCGGCGTTCGACGACGCGACCGGTCATCGCGTCTTCTTCAAGTGTGAGAACCTCCAGCACGCTGGCGCCTTCAAGATCCGTGGGGCGTTGAACAAGCTGCTGTCGCTCTCGCAGGAGGAGCGCACCCGCGGTGTCGTTGCCTTCTCGTCGGGAAACCACGCGCAAGGCGTCGCGCTGGCGGCAAGGCTCGTCGGCACGTCCGCGATCGTGTGCATGCCGACCGACGCCCCGCGGCTGAAGGTCGATGCGACGCGCCGGTATGGCGCCGAGATCGTCAGCTACGATCGCCAGACCGAAGACCGGGAGGAGATCGCGCGGCGGATCGCTGCGGAGACGGGCAGGGTGCTGGTCCCCCCGTTCGACGATTACGCGATCATGGCCGGGCAGGGGACCGCCGCCCTCGAGCTCTTCGACGACGCGCCGTCCCTCGACGCGATCGTCGTTCCCGTTGGCGGCGGTGGCCTCATGGCGGGCTGCGGTACGGTCGCGCGAGCCCGCGTTCCCGGCATCAAGATCTTCGGCGTGGAGGCGGACACGGCCAACGACACGTGGCTGTCGCTTCAGAAAGGCGAGCGGGTGACCATCCCGCCGCCCCCGACCATCGCGGATGGCCTTCGTCTCACCACGCCCGGCGCGCTGACGTTTCCGATCTTGCAGCAGAACCGGACCGAGATCGTACTCGTCTCGGACGAGCAGATCAGGGCGGCGGTGCGATGCATGGCGCTCAGCGTTCGCGTCGTGGTCGAGCCGACCGGCGCGGTGGCGCCGGCCGCGGTGTTGTCCGGGAAGCTCCCCCTGCCGCCCGGATCCCGCGTCGGCGTCGTGCTCTCCGGCGGAAACGTCGATCCAGATCTGCTCGTGTCGATCTTGAGCGGGAATGATCAGCACTCGCTGACGGGCTGAATGGATTTCATGGGCGCTGGAGGGGGATGGTGTTCCCCTCCAGCCCCCGTGAACCTCTCGAGTCGTCTTACGCCACCCGTGGCTGTCTCTGCGCGGGCCACGTCCGCTGTGGCGGCTCCTGCGACGAAGTCGCCACACGGATCTGGTTCTGGACGTCCCGCACGCCCCAGACGTCCTCGGCCAGGTCCTCGGCGAGCCGCTTCGCGTGACGGTCCGGAACGCTTCCGGTGAGCGTCACCTCGCCGTTCACCACGCGAATTTCAATGTCGCTCGCGTCGAGATCCCATGCCGCGCCATCCTTTCGCAGATGTCCTCCCTGACGCGTTCGTCCGACCGCTGATAACCACGCGGCCCGCGGCCGACGAATTCACCGCGCGGAGTCCGCGGCCACGCGCTGCCGGTTTCGTGGCCGCGCCAGTCCGCGTACCCCATCGGCTCCCTGTGGCTCGACGACGGACGATCCCATTCTCGGGAACGCCAGCCGCTGCGACCCTGGCCTTCGACCTATCCCCACTGTCGAGCCCAGTCCCGGTCGATCGGCTCGTCGCGATACCAATCGCGCGAGCGGTACTCGTCGTATCGCGGCGATCGGTCTCTCCATCCGCGATCGTCGTATCATCCGCCGCGTCCTCCCTCGCGCTCGTCCCCCATGCGACGTCGCTGCGCGTCCTCGTCACTGGCGCGATCGAGGAATCCTCGCTCGTCGCGGCGCCCGCCGCGTGGAGAATCGCGCCAGGCATCCCGCCGTCCGCGCCACGACTGGCGCTCCGGTCCACGCGGACCGTCGAAGCTCCTCGAAGAGTCTTCGCCGCGGTAGTCGCGGGGGACGCGGTCGTACTCGGTACGGGTAGGGATCATCTTCGTCGCTCCAGCGCTCCCGATCGCGATCGAGATATCGGTCAGGCATCGATGCCCTCCTTTGGCGTTGTTTCAAGGCGCACCCGTGCCGTGAGAGCGCGGATCAACAACGTGAGCGGAGCAACGGACGTGCCGCGGAGTCGCGGCCGAACGGTCAGCGGCGATGAAAGAGCGGGATGACCTCGTCGTTCAACCGTTCGACCTGCTCGAGCAGACGGTCGGGCGGACACATCGGTCGCGCGATGAACTTCGAGCCGCCGCCCGCGACGTAGGGAGGGCCGAATGCGGTGCAGGCCTCGAGCGCGGCGTCGTCGACGCGGCCGCGCGGGACGAAGGGCA
Source organism: Candidatus Rokuibacteriota bacterium (assembly GCA_003220195.1). Taxonomy (GTDB): domain Bacteria; phylum Methylomirabilota; class Methylomirabilia; order Rokubacteriales; family CSP1-6; genus AR8. Next base: position 2,359 of record QHRT01000468.1, read on the forward strand.
GCGCGAGCGACCGCGCGCGGGCACGGTCGGCATCGAGACAGTAGTAGATCAGCGTGCCGAAGTGATCGGACGGGACTTCGCGCTGCGCGCTCGCGGCAAACGCGAGCGTCTTGTCGACGCCGGTCGCGAATTCCGCCGGCGTGATGAAGGACGGAATCCACCCGTCGCCGAGACGGCCGGCGCGGCGCATCGCGGCCTCGCTCTTGCCGCCGATCCAGAGCGGAAACGGCTGCTGGCTCGGCTTCGGCAGGACGGTCACGCGATCCAGTTGCCAGAATTCGCCCGCGAACGTCACCTGGTCGTCGGCCCAGCACCTCCGCAGAATCGCGATCGCCTCGTCCGTCCGACGGCCACGCTCGCGAAACGGGACGCCCGCGGCCCTGAACTCCGCCTCGAGCTCCACGCCGATGCCCACGGCCGGAAGCATGCGGCCGCCCGACAGGTAGTCGATCATCGCGAGCTCGCGCGCCATCATGACCGGCGACCGGAACGGCGCGATCAGCACGCTGGGACCGAACTTGAGCCGAGTCGTGCGAGCCGCCACCGCGGCCATCGTCGTCATCGGCTCGAGCACCGGCGAGGGCGACGACAAGCGGTCGGAGAACCAGAGCGAATCGACCTCGGTCCGCTCGCAGAGATCGACGAGCTTCCAGATGAGCTCGGGACCTTCCGGTCCCGCCGGCCACGGCCCGGGCATGACGCCGATCCGGTATTTGACCGTTGTCGACATGGCCGCACAGTAAGCCGTCGGCCTCTCTTCGGCAACCGTCGCGATGAAGTCGGCCAGTCGAGGTATTTCGGTTTCAGCGGCGCCGGGCTAGAATGAACGGTGGTTCAGTCATCGGGATGCCGGATCCGGACAAGCCACAGCAGATCATCGACGCGGCCGTGCGCGTCTTCGCGCGGAACGGGTACTACCACTCGCGCGTGAGCGACATCGCACGCGAGGCCGGAATCGCCAGCGGCACGATCTACCTCTACTTCAAGACGAAGGACGACATCCTGGTCACGCTGTTCCGGGAAAAGATGGCCGACTGGGTGGCTCATGCGCGGCGCGAGATCTCCGGCGAGCCTGACGCCCTCGCGAAGATTCGACGCCTGGTCGCACTCCACTTCCAGGTACTGGAGACGGATCCGGACCTCGCGGAAGTGGTTCAGGTCGAGTTGCGACAGGGTCACAAGTTCTTCCGGGGCGCATCGGCGCACGAGGTGTCGTCCTACTTCGCCCTGATCACCTCGGTCCTCGACGAAGGGATGCAGGCGGGGCTCATCCGACGCGACGTCCCGACGAAGATCGCGACCAAGATGCTGTTCGGCGCGATGGACCAGCTGGCGACGTCCTGGGTGCTCGGCAAGCGGACCTATCGACTGACCGATGCGGCCGACGCGGTCGCCGCCATATTCCTCAAAGGGGTCGCCGTCCATGCCGTATGACACGTTGACCGTGACACGTGAGGCGCCGTACGCGGTCGTGACGCTGAATCGTCCGCCTGCGAATGCGATCTCCGAGCCGCTGATGAAGGACCTGAACGACGCGCTGTCGTCCGTCGAGACCGACGACGCGGTGCGGTCCGTGATCCTGACGGGCAGCGGAGACCGGATCTTTTGTGCCGGTGCCGACCTCGGCTCGGCATTCGCGGGCGGGGACGTCGAGGGATTCATCCGATTCGGAAACGCCGTGCTGCGCCGGATCGAACGGTTCCCGAAGCCGGTCATCGCGGCGATCAACGGTCACGCGCTCGGTGGTGGATGTGAAATCGCGATGGCCTGTCATTTCCGGCTCCTGAAAGATGGTGCGCGGATGGGCCAGACCGAGTCCAATCTCGGCATCATCCCGGGGTTCGGTGGCACCCAGCGCCTCCCGCGGCTGATCGGGCGCACGAAAGCCCTCGAGTACCTGATTCTCGGCACGCAGATTCCCGCGGCGGAGTGTCTCGCTCTCGGGCTCGTGAACCGGCTCAGCAAGGACGCCGAGACGCTCGACGACGCGAAGGCGCTGGCGCGGCAGATCGCGAATCGACCGCCACTGGCGACGCGGCTCCTGATCGAGGCCGTCGACGACGGCCTCGAGGTGCCGATCGACACGGCGCTCTCGATCGAGACCCGCGCGTTCATGAAGACGCTCCGCACCGAGGACGCCGCCGAGGGCATCCAGGCGTTCCTGGCCAAGCGCGAGCCCCGGTTCCAGGGACGGTAGTCCCGAACGGCACGTACAATTGAAATGACAAAGGAGATTCATCGATGCCGACGGTGAAAGAGACGTTCGAGGCCATGCCCGGGCGCTTCCGTCCGGACAAGGCAGGCGGGACCAACGCCGTCGTCCAGTACGACGTGGCGGGCGAGGGGGGCGGCACGTGGCACGTCGTGATCAAGGACGGCGCGTGCACGCTGAAGGAGGGCCCGGCGACGAGCCCCGCCCTGACGCTTCAGATCGGGGCGCAGGAATGGCTCGACATGCTGTCCGGCAAGCAGTCCGGGCAGATGCTGTACATGTCGGGAAAGCTCAAGATCACGGGCGATATGGGGCTCGCGATGAAGCTTCCTTCGTTGTTCCAGATGTAGGCCCCGCGAGGAGATGAGAGGACGATGAGCCCGGAACGATTCGCCGACGTGGTCGAGCGGTTTGCGAACGGCTATCCCGAAATGCTCGGTCTCGTGCCGCCGTCCCCGGAGGTCGTGAAGCAGTGGCAGGAAGAGCTGGACCGGAACGTCCGGCGCATGCGCAACCTGAGTCAGATGATCACGAGCCCGGTCGAGCCGAAGGTCGGACAGACGCCGCGCCAGGAGATCTACAAACGGAACAAGTCGAGGCTCTACCGATACGCCTCGTCGCGCCGGTATCGCACGCCGCTCCTGTTCGTGCCGAACCTCGGCATCAGCCGGCCGTACATCTTCGATCTTCTGCCGGGCAGCAGCTTCGTCGAGCACATGACCCGCGAGGGCTTCGATTTCTACCTACTCGACTGGGGCGTGTTCGGTCCCGAGGACAACGACCTTACGTTCGAGGATTGCG
>QHRT01000465.1 GCA_003220195.1 Candidatus Rokuibacteriota bacterium
AGAGCGTGCCGGTGGAGCCTCTCGAGGCGGCGATGGTGGACGGCGCCTCGCGGACGCAGACGCTCGCGCACGTCGTGTTCCCGTTCCTCCGGCCGCTGGTGCTCTTCGTCCTGATCATCCGATCGATGGACGCCTTCCGGATCTTCGACCAGGTGTTCGTCATGACCGGCGGCGGGCCGGGCACGACCACCCAGACCGTCACCTTCTACAACTACGTGATGGCGTTCCGGCAGCTCCGCATGGGGCGCGCCTCGGCGCTCGGCGTGATCACGCTGCTGATTCTCTCGGTGGTCATCGGCGCGTGGATCTACCTGCTCTATCGCCGTGAGCGGGGTGAGTGGTGAGCCGCCGGGGACGCGTGTTCGATCCGCGTGTCGTGCTCGTGCGAGTCTTCGTGTATCTGGCGCTGCTGGGCGTGATCGCCGTCTCGCTCTTCCCGATCTACTTCGCGCTGACGACCTCGCTCAAGCCGACCCGCGAAGCGTTCACGTCACCGCCGACCTGGATCTTCACGCCCACCCTCGAGCACCACCGGTTCATCTGGTTCGAAACGCCGTTCCCACGCTATCTCGTCAACACGCTGGTGATCACGATCGGGACCGTGCTGCTGTCGATCCCGCTCGGCTGCATGGCCGCCTATTACCTGGCGCGATACCGGAGCCGGCCGATCCAGATTCTCCTGTTCTCGCTCCTGGCGGTGCGGGCGTTCCCGCGCATCCTGCTGCTCGTGCCCTTCTTCCTGCTGGCGCGCGCCGCCGAGCTGTATGACACGCACGTGCTCATCATCCTGATCATCGTGGCCTTCAACCAGCCGTTCGCCATCTGGCTGATGCGCGGCTTCTTTCTGGATCTTCCTCGCGAATTGCCCGAGGCCGCGATGATCGACGGCTGCAGCTCGCTCGGAGCCTTCTTGCGCGTCGTGCTGCCCGTCGTGAGGCCCGGGGTGCTGACGGCGGCGCTCTTCACGTTCCTCTTCGCCTACAACGAATTCCTCTACTGCCTGATCCTGACGGGCAGCAACGCCAAGCCGCTCTCGGTGGCCATCGCGCAGTACGGCGCGGAGAAGATCGAGTACTGGTCCTGGTCGGCGGCGGGCGCGGTCGGCATCCTCGCGCCGATCGTGCTCCTCATCGGCGTGATGCAACGCCACCTGGTGAAGGGGCTGACGTTCGGCGCGATCAGGGGCTGAGAGATTTCGCCGACGTCATGACTTCGAGCACGCGGCCGCATCCCTCAGCGGTCGGGCCTCGCTCCCTCACAAGACCTCGTGCGGTAGTTGTATGAACCTCCGGCATCAAGGTATCGATCCACCGCGAAGAATTGCGTGATGCGTGGGCCAAGCCAGCCCAGAAGGACGACGGAAGTGACCCGAGAGACCACCGCGGGACGCTGTCCTCGTCATGGCGGCCCGTCTGCCGAACGCCCACGCGCAGCGGCCGGAGCGAGCGCAGCGAGCCACGGCCCGCGAAGCGTGACGTTCGACGCGTCACCGCTTGCCGACCTGTTCCCGTGCAAGGGTCAGCAGCAAGCGTAAGGCGGCGTTCACGGTTTCGGAGTTCTTGAATACCTCGGCGACATCAGGATCGAGCAGGATGACGTTCGTGCCCCTGCGATAGGCCTCATGGTGCTTGCCGCGAACGCCGCCGGAGAAGTCGTGATTCGGATCTGGAATCGTGACCTCGAGCGGATCTCCGAAAACCGTCAGGGCCTCAGTAATCCACACACGAGAGCCGCGAGAATCCCCACACGTCGTTCAGGTGGCTCGTGCCGTAGCGGCCGTGAGGCGGCGGCTGCCCCGCGTACCAATGAGCGCCGATCGGCCCCGCCCCGATCACGCGCTCGACCGGCGGGAACGGGCCCGGCGCACTGCCGTCGCCCGTCGACACGATACCGACGCCGTCCGGCGCCGTGACCAGGAGCGGTGGCGCCGCGCCGTCCTCGTCGTCCTCTTCCTCCGTGATCAGCACGGTCCTGACGCCCGCCTCCTCGCACGCTCGAACCACCGCCATCGTGTCCAGCATCCGCTGGCCGCGCAGCGTCGGCGTGACGATCGCTCCGGCCGCCCCGAGCGTCGTGGCCATCAAGGCGGCGCGATTGGCCATGAGCTCCTTCTGACGCTGCTCCTCCCACATCGTGCGGACCATGATGCAGCCGAGGAAGTTGAAGTCGATTCCGTGGCGGTGACACATGTGAAGCACGATGCTGTTCGTCAGAGGCCACGTGAACCAGCGATAGAAGTCGCCGCTGAAGAAGCTACCGCAGACGGCCCCATCCAGCACTTCGGTCGGATGCAAGAGCCAGGGCTGCGTGAGTCGCGTGATGCCGTAGACGGCGGTGGACAGCGTCGAGTCCGGATTCAGGTAGATGGGCTCGGGCGACACGATGCTGTGGATGTAGACGAAGCCCGGCAGACCAGGCCGCGGCGTCAGGTCGAACACCTCGACGTCGGCCGGCGTCTCGGCGAGCGTGGTGCGCGCGATCCGGTCCTGCACCGCCAGCGTCGCTTGCTGCACGACGCGATTCGCCGGGTCCGGATCGAGGTGGCGCGCCGGCTCGACGCAGAGACAGAGATTGACGGTGGCCGCCCACGGACTGATCGCGCCCGGACCCGACATGTCGAGGAAATCGCCGTAGGCCGTGCCGGCGTGGAACGACGAGAGCAGCCCGTAGCGCTGGACGTCTTGTGGCTGCGTGCACGTCATCAGGGTAAATCCGGAGAGCCGGTTCGTTCGCCCCTCGCCCACCGTTTCCACCGGACGCCCCACGATGCCGGGATACGCGATGCCCCGGCCCTTCGCCTTCACTCGTGGCTCGATGATGTCCTGGATCGTGACGAGACGGACCGACTCACCGGGCCGCGCCACGGCAAAGTCTGCGCGCTCCACGAGCGGATCGCGCCGGATCGGCTCCAGGACCTCGTCGGGGTCGATCTCCAGAATTCCGTCCCGCCACCGCGTCGACGCGCCGAAGCGGACGTCGCTCACAGGATACGCGGCCAGCTCAAGACGCATGGACGCGCTCGGCGGCCGTCGCGGACGGAGGCTCGAAGAGCGTTGGACCGCTGACCGCGGTCTGCACCGCCAGCAGCGCCGTTCGAACGATGCGGAGGGTCAGGTCGCGATCGGCTTCTGCGGGCAGCTTCGGGTCACCGCACGGGTGCTGGACCTGCACACCGCGGACGACCCGGTTGGCGTTGGCGGCAATCGCGATCGCCGGCAGCGCGCCGATCAGCGCCGTCGGAATGCCGGCTCGCTCGAGCTCTTTCGTGATCGTTGCACCGCAACGATGGCAGCTCCCTCAGCCGGAGACTTGTAGCGCGACGGCGACGCCGGCGTCGCGAAACTCCGCCGCCGCGAGCTGGCCGATCTGGCGCGCCGGACCGACCGCGGTCTGATTGCCCACGGTGCTGTAGATCCACGGATAGATGCCGCCGATCGCCCCCTCGGCCTCGAGCGCGCGCAGTGCGGCGAGCGGCAGCGCGTAATCGGGGTTCTCGGTGTTCAGCACCTTCGTGTTGAAGCCGCCATGCGCCGATTCCCAGTCGTTCACGTCGAGTCGAGCCAGCCGGTCGATCGAGTAGCGGCCCGCGGTCAAAGCTCGCGCGCCGGGCAAGCGGTCGGGATTGCCGCGCGGAACGATGCCGGTGCTCACGACGATTCCGATCGTCGCCCGCGAGAGATCGCGCACCGGCGACGCCGGCGTCACGCGCTCGTACTGCTGGACCAGGATCTCCGAGACGAACGGGCGACCATGGACTCGCGCCAGCAGCATGTCGACGGCGCGCTCGTACCCCACCCGATCTTTCATGACCAGCGTGCGGACTCCGTGAGGGATGTAGCCTTCTTCGAGCGCTGATCCGAGAGCCTCGCCGCGAACGACCTTGAGCCCGAGCGCAACCATGCGCACGACGACGTCGCGCATGTCGGTGGCGTTGAGACCCGTGGGAACGGCGAGGAGCTCACGACGATGGGTGATGATCGCGGCGTTCTCCGGGTACATCGCGGTCACCGCTGAGATGCCGAGGGATCGCGCCACGCGACACGCCAGCGCGCAGCCGAGACCGTAGCGGCCCGAGTCGAAGGCGGGGCCGGCGATGACGAGATCGGGCCGGTAAAGTTCGAGCGCGTCCCGCATGCCAGCGCCGGCCTCTTCCTCGCGCTCCGCGACGTAGTCGTCGCCGCAGACGAGCGTGGCCACCACGGTGCCGTCGGTCCCCAGCGTCTGCTGGACCAGCCGTCCGGGACCGAGCGGGCCCTCGCGCACTTCGAGCGGTGTCTGCGCGTACTCCTCGCCGCCGATGCCGGCGAAGAACTGGTTCAGGTAGTGCACCACGCGGACTGGCTTTTCCACGCGTTCCTCCCTCGG
>QHRT01000476.1:0-538 GCA_003220195.1 Candidatus Rokuibacteriota bacterium
CGTGCTCGTCGGCCTGTTCGTGCTCACGATCGCGGTCGTCACGTGGATCAAGCCCGATCTCGGTCCTCCGGTCGTTCGCATCCCGTTGTTCGAGCGCCTGGCCGCGCTCCGGAGCGTGTGGGCGGTGCTGGCACTGTTCCTCCTGGTCATCGGTGGCATGTACGTCGGCATCTTCACCGCGACAGAAGCGGCGGCCGTCGGGGCGTTCGGCGCGTTCCTCTTCGCGGCCGCGCGCCGGACCGTGACGTGGGAGTCGCTGACGAACGCGCTGCTCGCCACGACGACCACCACGGCGATGATCTTCGGCATCCTGATCGGCGCGATCATCCTCGGGTACTTCATGGCGATCACCAAGGTGCCGATGGCGCTCGCGGCGTTCTTCGCCGGCCTGCCCGTGTCCGCCACACTGGTGATGATCTTCATCATCATCACGTACGTGATCCTCGGCGGACTGATGGACAGTCTCGCGATGGTGCTCTTGACCGTCCCGATCTTCTTCCCGGTGATCCAGGGGCTCGGCTATGACCCGATCTGGTTC
>QHRT01000476.1:543-4158 GCA_003220195.1 Candidatus Rokuibacteriota bacterium
CCGCCCGTCGGCATGAACGTCTTCGTGATCTCCGGAATGTCGAAGGACGTGTCCATCCAGGGCGTGTTCCTGGGCACGTCGCCGTTCCTCGTCGCGATGGCCGTGCTGCTCGCCCTCCTCATGGCGTTTCCCAACCTCGCGCTGTTCATCCCCAACACGATGAAGTGAGAGTTCGTGAAACCATCGACCGCTCCGCGCTCGATGGTTTCCACGAACTGGGCTACGCGTCTTCGCGCCGCGCCGCAGGGACCGGCGATGGCGAGCGAAAGATGGTCAGCGTCCGTCGGGCGAGACGCACGACGCCGGGGACCAGGCCTTCCGGCATGAAGACGACGATCAGGACGAAGATCGCGCCGAGGAGAAAGTTCCACCGCTCGATGTAGGCGCTGGCGACGTTCTTGATGATGACGACCAGCGCCGCGCCGACGATGGGGCCGGCCAGCGTCGCCGTGCCGCCGGCGATCACCATCAACAGCGCTTCCGCCGACGCCGTGAGCGCGACCGCCTGCGGGCTCACGAACTGGTTGTAGTAGAGGTAGAGGAGCCCCGCGACGCCGCTCCAGACACGTGATAGCCGAGCGCGTTCATGCGGCGCGGCTGATCGCGGGTGCCGGCCAGGCTCGCGCCAAACGGCGACGCGACGAACGTGGCCCTGGAGAGGATAGCCACGACGAACGTCACGAACGTCGCCCAGTAGAAGCTTCGCGGTGACGCGAGCGACAGGCCGAACGGACTCGGCCGCCCGGTGATGGTGATGCCGTTGTCGCCGTTGGTGAGGCTGATCCAGCGATACGCGACGCCCCACACGATCTGCCCGAGCGCCACGGTGATCATCACGAAGCCGAGCCCGGTGCCGCGCAGCGCGAGCACCGCAAACACCGCCGCGGCGACGACCGTGATCGCGAGCGCGGCCACGTCGACCACGACGTGCCCGTACCCGGCGGTCATGATCTTCGCCGCGCTGTACGCGGTGATGCCGAAGAGCCCGGCGTGCCCGAGCGAGACGAGCCCCGCGTATCCGGCGAGCACGTTCACGCCGAGCGCGAAGATCGCGTAGAACAGGATCTGGCTCGCGATGTTGACGTAGTAGGTGCTGCCGATCCAGAAGGGCGCGGTCGCCAGCAGCACGAAGACGAGCGCGAGCGCGACCGGCTTCACACCGCCTGCCGTCCGAAGAGCCCCTGCGGCCGGACCACCAGCACGAGGAGCATGGGCAGGAACAGCACCACGTACGCGAGCTCGGGAAGCATCGCCTGGCCGAAGTTGTAGAGGAAGCCGACCACGAAGCTGCCGACCAGCGATCCGAGCAGGCTGCCGCTGCCGCCGAGGATCACGACGACCAGCGCCAGCGGGAGCATCTCGCCGTCGAGCCCGGGATAGACGGAGAGGATCGGTCCGCCGATGACGCCGGCGAACCCGGCGAGCCACGCGCCGAGGCAGAAGACGATCGTGAAGAGACGCGACACGCGAATGCCCACGACGCGCGCCATCGCGGGATCGTCGACGCCGGCGCGGATCATCGCGCCGAGGCGCGTCCGCTCGAGCAGCGCCCAGAGGCCGATGGCGAAGGCGACGGCAATGACGCTGATCGCGAGCCGATAGGTCGGGAAGCCGAGGCCGAAGATCGACGTCGCGCCGGTCAGCGCACCGGGCGTGGCGATCCGGATGGGATCGCCCGTCCAGACCATCAAGCAGACGTCGGCGACCATGAACGAAAGCCCGAGCGTCACCAGCACCTGCGCGAGCTCCGCGCCGGCCAGCCGGCGCAGGATCAGCCGCTCGACGATGCCACCGAGGAGCGCGACGCCGAGGCCCGCGACGAGCGCCGCCGTCCAGAAATCGAGCCCGCGCGCGATCAGGCTCGTCGCGAAGTAGGCGCCCAGCATGAAGAACGATCCGTGCGTCAGGTTGGGGATGCGCATGAGCCCGAAGATGAGGGAGAAGCCGGCGGACAGGAGAAAGAGCAGGCCGCCGAACGTGATGCTGTTCACGGCCAGCACGAACCACAGGCTCACGCTCGGCGACCTCTCGGGATCAGCTCTTGAGCGGCGGATAGTCTCGGGAGTAGACGGGCTGCGAGAGGAACCACTTCTCCTCGTACGTCCAGAACTGGCTCACGTCCTTGTAGGTCTTGATGGTGGTGTTCACGAGCTTGTCGCTCTTCCGCTCGATGCGCCGGATGTAGAAGCTCCCGACGACGTTGCCGAGGTGGTCGAACTTGAACGGACCGCGCGGCGTGTCGGTCAGCGATACGGACCGCAGCGCCTTGACGAAGGCCTCGCGATCGTCCGTCTTCCCGCCGGTCTTTTCCAGCGCCGCCTCGGCGACCATCCCGTTGATGTAGAGTCCGGCGGAGTAGGTCCCGGGAATGTTGCCGTACTCGCGCACCATTCGCTCGATGAGCTTCTTGTTGCTCGGCGTGTCGACGTCGTTCGAGTAGAAGTTGCTCGAGATCATGCCGACCGCTTCGTCGCCGAACGATTTCAAAAGCGCGTCGTCGCCGGCCGGCGCGCCACCGAGAACCGGCAGCTTGAGGCCTTGATCCTTGTACTGCTTCATGAACTTCAACGGATTCGACCCCGCGAATCCCTGGACGATGGCATCGGCGCCGCTGATCTGCGCCAGGTACGGCGTGTAGTCCGGCGTCGTGAGCGGCGGCCACAGCTTCTTCACGATGCGGCCGCCCGCGTCCTCGAACACGCGCTGGAACCCGCCCATCTGCTCGTGACCGAACGCAAAGTCGTCGGCGAGGGTGATCAGGCGCTTGAACTTGAGGTCCTTGGCCGCGTAGTCGGCCAGCGGATGCATGTACTGCGCGGATGTTCCGGACGCCCGAACGAAGTAGGGGTTGGGCTTGCGCTGCGTCATGTCCTCGGCGGCGGCGAGGCTCAGGATCGGCATCTTGGCTTGCGCGGCGTAGTCGCTGATCGCCAGCAGCTCGAAGGCGGCCAGCGGCCCGAAGATCATGTCGACCTGATCTCTTTCAGTGAGCTCCTGCGTCTTCGTCTTCGTGCCGGCGGGATTGCCGCCGGTGTCGGCCACGATGAGCTCGACCTTCCGACCGGCCAGCGTGAAGCTCCGGTCCTTCAGGAAGCATTGCGTGCCCTGCTCCATCTGGATGCCGCCCGCCGCGAGCGGCCCCGTCTTCACGGTGAGGAGGCCGATCTTGACCGGCTTCTGTTGAGCGAACGCGGGCGCCGGCATGGTCACGGCGAGCGCCGCGCCGGCCAGGAACGTCCGGCGGGTGATGGTCAGGGGCCTTCCATTCTTCATCGTCATCGCTCCTTCCTGAGCCACGCCTCCAACGGGTGGCGGAGAACGCCCAGCAGCGGTCGCCATGGTAGCATCCGACCGCACCATGAACTGTCGGGAGTAACTCGCCACGAGCGCGCTCGGCTCCGCCCGGCGCGCTCGCGGTCGGGGGCGTTGACGCTCTTTCGAAGGAGGCACGTCACCATGGCCAGACTGACGCCGATCACTACTAAAGATCAGGTCGCCCCCAAGGACCAGCCGGTCGTCGACGCGATCGTGAAGAGCCGGGGCGCGATCCAGGGTCCGTTCACGATGTTCATGCACTGCCCGGAGCTCGCCGGCCGCGCCGCTCATCTGGGCGCG
>QHRT01000081.1:0-1579 GCA_003220195.1 Candidatus Rokuibacteriota bacterium
AGAAGACCGGAATCTTGAACTGTTCGGCCAGATCCTGGACGGCCAGCATGACCGAGCTGTGGAATTGACCGATGACGCCGGCGACCTGATCCTGTGTCGCCAGCTTGCGGATGCCGGCGGCGCCCTTCTCCGGTGTCCCGGAATCGTCCTCGATGACCAGCTCGACTTTGCGCCCGCCGAGCACGCCGCCGCGCGCGTTCACGTCTTCGGCGCCCATCTTCGCGCCGCGCACGATGAACTGTCCGGCCGCCGCGTCGCCGGGCGGCGAGAGCGGCGTGAGGACGCCGATCTTCACCGGCTTCTGCGCCAGCGCCGGACCGGCAACTCCGGCAACGACGATCGCGACGGCCACCGACAGATAGAGCGCGCGCCTCATAACGTTCCCCCCAGAGAACCGAGTGGCCTGCATTGTGACACGGGCGCGTTGCCCGGGGCGCGCCCCGGCTTGGCCGGGGCGTGTCTGAGCGTGGGGGTCTGGGGGCCATTCGGGGCCCCCAGTTCTATTGACTGAAGAGCCACGCCTCCCGCGGCATGCGCTCGAGCTCGGACAGGAGGATGGCCGCCCACCGGTAGACGTTGTGCTCGGACACCTGCTCGTACATCCGCCGCATGCGAGAGCGGCGCTCGTCCGCGTCCATGGTGAGCGCGCGGTGAATCGCCTTCGCCACGTCCTCGATGTCGTACGGGTTCACGATGAGCGCGTCCCGCAGCTCCTGCGAGGCGCCGGCGAAGCGGCTCAGGATCAAGACGCCGTCCCCGTCGGCTCGCGCGGCGACGTACTCCTTGGCGTCCAGGTTCATGCCGTCGTGGAGCGAGGTCACCATGCAGAATTCCGCGTGCCGGTAGTACGGCTGGATCTCGTCGTGGTCGTGGTGCCGCTCGAGGTAGACGATCGGCTTCCAGCCCCGCTCGCCGAGCTGCTCGTTGATCTCGCGGACCGTCTCGTGCGTCTCCTCGCGCAGCCGCTGGTAGCGCGGGATGCGGCTTCGGCTGGGGGACGCGAGCTGCGCGAATGCGACCCGGCCGCGGTACTCCGGCCAGCGCTCGAAGAACCGCCGGATGGCGCGGAATCTCTCGGGGAGCCCCTTCGTGTAGTCGACGCGGTCGACACCGACGCCGAGGAACTCCACGTTCTCGCCGAAGCTCCGGAGCAGCGCGACGCGATCCGGGTCGACGACGTCGGCATGGAGCTCGGCCGTTGCGACGCTGATCGGAAACGGCCGCACGTGGGTCTGATGCTGGCCGCGCAGCACCGCGAAATTGTCCCAGCCGACCCGGCCCTCGATGGTGCGCTCGACGGTCTCCAGGAAGTTGTTGCAGTGGAACTGCGTGTGAAAGCCGATCAGGTCGGCGCCCAGCATGCCGAGCAGGATCTCGTTCTGCCAGGGGCAGATCCCGAAGGCCTCGAAGTTCGGCCAGGGGATGTGCCAGAAGAGCGCAACGCTCGCGTCCGGGCGCTCGCGCTTCACGATCTGTGGCAAGAGCGCGAAGTGATAGTCCTGGACCAGCACGATCGGACCGTCGACGCCGGCCATCTCTTCCAGGAGCGCCTCGGCGAACTTCGCGTTGACGGCGCCGT
>QHRT01000081.1:1604-14290 GCA_003220195.1 Candidatus Rokuibacteriota bacterium
AGGGGCCACAGGCCCTCGTTCGCGAGCCCGTAGTAGTAGCCGGCTTCCTCCTCGGCATCGAGCCAGACGCGTCTGAGCGTGTACGTCGGCTCGTCCTCGGGCAGCTTCACGCGGACGCCGATCTCCGCGTCGGCGTTGCCGCTGCCATGCGCGACCCAGACGCCGCCGCACGCTTGCATGATGGGCTCGAGCGCGGTGACGAGCCCGCTCGCCGGGCGAAGCGCGCGGATCGCGCGCCCGTCGTGCTCGTGACTGACCGGCTCACGGTTCGAGACGATGAAGATCGGACGGTTGTCGAAGCGCGCGCGGACGTACTGCTTGAGCCTCTCCTCGGTCCAGATGCTCTCGTTCCTGAGCCGCAGCAACGCTTCCTGCTCGGCCGCGATGCGGGCGCGCGCCAGCGTGCGGGCGAGTCCCGTGACTTCCTGCGCCAGCGGGCCGAAGAGGCTCGCGTCGGCGTCGGGGGGCGGCGCGACCGGGTGCCCGGCCTTGAGCCGTTTGGTCCATTCGGCCATCCGTTCCATCGGCTGGGTGACGCTCCAGCGCACCAGGAGCCACGTGATGCCGGTCAGCAACAGCACCAGGACGCCGAGCCGCACGGCCGCGCGCTGCCAGAGGCTCCATTCGCTGTCCTGGACGTGTTGCGCGTCGAGCACGACCGCTACGGCGCCGACCGGGTGGTCGTCGCGAGCGAGCGGAACGACGTGAACGAGCGTGAGCCGCCCGGCGATGGTGTGCATCGCGCGCACGGGCTCGTTCTTGCGGATGGCGTTCGACACTTGAGGGGAGACGCGCCCGAGGAATGGCTTCACCTCCGGCGACGCTTCGATGAGGCTCCCGAGCTCGTCGTAGACCGCGAGCGCCCGATCGGCTCGCGCGAACCTCTTCAACAGGCGATCGAAGCCGGTCCGAGTCTTTCGTACCAGCAGGGGCTCGGCCGCTTCGCGGACCGATTCACCGACAAGCGTGCCCCGTCGCTCGAGATCCTCGATCAGGCGGGCGCGGTCTTCACGGACCTCCAGATACGCGAAGCCGACCGTGACGATCAGCGTCGCGATCCAGATCGCCCCGAACAGCCGGATGAGAAATCGCATCGATCTGGGAAGTGGCGTGCAACGACGGTGCCGCTAACTGTAACCCTTTTGTCGATTGTGCTCACGCACCGAATTTCGTGAGGCGCAGGGCGTGAGCCATCACGATCGGCATCAGGTGATGGGCCGGCAGGATCCCGAGACTCCCGCCGGCGCACGCGCGCTCGGTGAACGCGGTCACCGGGTCGCTTCCGGAGTAACGGCTCCGCACCAGCACGGGCACTGGCTGCCAGCCGTGCGCCGCCAGCACGGAAGGGGTCGCGTGATCCCCGGTCACGACCATGACGTCGGGCCCGAGCTTCTGCACTTCCGACAACGCGGCGTCGAATCGCTCGAGCGCCTCGACTTTCGCGTCGAAATCGCCGTCTTCACCGGCCTTGTCCGTGTCCTTGTACCTTGAAGGTTCCACCAGTCTTCAGGACGTCCATGCCGACAAGCCTGGCGAGACCCCGGTACATCGGGTACGCCGCGATGGCCGCGGCCCGGAGCCGGAAGACTTCGGGGAAGCGCGGCATGTCGGGCAGCAGATCGAACCCGCGGAGCAGCACCATGTTCGCCGCGGGCTCATCGGCGATCCGTCCGCGCGCTTCGCGGATGAAGGTGTTGACGAGCTCCGCGGTACGCTCCGCGGCCGGCTCCAGGGCTCGCACGGGCAACGGCGGCTTACCGATCGCTTGCGGGTCGGTTTCGGAGAGCCGGCCCGAGAGGCCAGGACCACGAAGGACGAGCACGAAGCGATGCTCTTTCACCGGCTCGACGAAGAGCTCGACGCCGGGCAGCCGGATGTCACGCAACCGATCGGTGAGCCGGACGCAGACCTCGGTCGCGATGCGTCCCGCGCGCCGATCGGTGATCAGTCCCTGGCGGTCGACCGTGCAGAAGTTGCCGCGCGCCGCGACGTCGCCGGCGCGGAGCGCGAACTCGATTCCGAGCGCCTCGAGCACGCCGCGGCCGACCTGGAACACCATCGGGTCGTAGCCGAAGAGCCCGAGGTGCCCCGGGCCACTGCCGGGCGTGATGCCGGGCGCGACGTGGCGGAGCAGGCCGCACACGCCGTCGGTCGCGAGCGCGGACAGGTTGGGAATCCGCGCGGTCTCGAGCTCCGAGCGTCCCGTCTCGGGGCGCGCGAGCCCGCCGAGGCCGTCGAGGGAAAGCAGCACGATCTTCGTGGTGTTGTCGATGACGAGCGGCGCCACGAAGTCGAGCATGGTCGCTCAGCCTTCCTTGATCGGATTCTCGAGCGTGCCGAGGCCGGTGATTTCCATGCGGCAGGTGTCGCCCGGCACCATCCACACCGGCGGCTTCCGTCCGGCGCCGACGCCCGCGGGAGTGCCGGTCGCGATCACGTCCCCCGGAGAGAGCGTCATCAGCGAGGACAGGTAACTCACGATGTAGCGCACGTCGTAGATGAAATTCCGGGTGGTCCCGTTCTGGATCAGCGTGCCGTTCACCCACGTCTTCAGATCGAGGACGTGGGGATCGGGAATCTCGGCACGGTCCGCGATGGAGGGTCCGATCGGGGCGAAGGTGTCCGCGATCTTTCCGGCCGCCCACTGGCTCGTGAGGAACTGGAAGTCCCGCGCGCTGACGTCGTTGATGATCGTGTAGCCGAACACGTACTCGAGCGCGGCGTCCTTCGAGACGTGTCGCGCGGTGCGGCCGATCACGACGCCGAGCTCGACCTCCCAGTCGAGCTGCGTGGATCCGCGGGGTCTCAGGATCGGCTCACCGGGATCGAGGATCGCGTTCGTCCACTTCGGGAAGATCGGCGGCTCCTTCGGGATCGGGTTGTTCGTCTCCTCCGCATGGTCCCGGTAGTTCAACCCGATGCAGATGAACTTCCCCGGATCGGTGATCGGCGCATGGAGCCGCGCCGCGGCGCGCGGAACGCTGACCCATTCCGTGATTCCGGCCACGGCGTCGAGCGTGGCGGGGCCGCCCTCCAGAAATCCACGCGTGCTCTGCGGGACGAGTGCCGCGGCGATGTCGTTCGCACGCGAGACGCCGCGACGGGCCAGCGTGGCCGAGACGCTCGCCTCGAGGTCGGCGACGGAATCGTTCAGCACGAGCCCGAGGCGGGGAGCATGACCGTTCGACGAGAAGCGAACGAGCTTCATCGGGGCCTCCGTGAGGGCTGGTAGAACGATTATATCGTGGCGAACAAATCCCTCCCTCGAGGCCCCGCTCTGGAGGACAATAGCCGGCACCGGCGTCTTCGCCGGTCACGCTGGGATAACACAAGGAGACCGCCGATGAGCTCCAGCCTTCGCGTCGTCGCCGCTTGCTCGACCGTCCTACTCCTGCTCGCAGGCCCGCTGACTCCCGCGGTCAGAGCCCAGCAGCCGATGCAGCCTCCGCCCCCTCCGGCGATGCAGCCCGCTCCGCCCCCGCAGCCCGATGTCTTCCAGGAAGCCGTCAAGACGGGCCGCGGCGGCGCGCCGGTCGACGAACTCGAATTCGGCCGGCCGATGTCGCCTGGGTTCTACAACACGGCGGCGGGCGTCGCGAACGTGTTCTACGTGCCGGGTCGCGCCATCACGTGCGCGCTCGGGAACGGCGTGGCCGGCGCGATCCTGATTCTCACGTTCGGGTCGGGATATCGCACGGCGACGCGCATGGTCGAGGAAGGCTGCGGCGGCAAGTGGGTCCTCCGGGGCGACGATCTCTTGCCCGACCGACAAGCGATCCGCACGCCGATGTCCGAGCCGCGCTGAACCACCGAAAGGGGGTTCACCCCCTTTCGTGTCGCGACGCCGGCGATGGGCAACGGTCGCTCGCGGTGGCTCGTCGCCGGCGTGTTCATTCTCCTCCTGATCACGTTCGCCGCCGCATTGTGGGGCACGATGGTCCGGCCACCCGCCTACGAAGTGCGCGGGGTGCTCGTGGCGCGGCCGACGCAGGACCTGATCCTGGTGCGTCACGACGCGATCGGCCCGCTCGGGATGGGGGCGATGGAGACGATGGCGGTGCATGCCGATCCGCGCATGGTCGATGCTGCGCGGGCCGTTCCCGGCGACACGGTGCGCCTCACGGTGAAGCCGCGCGAGAGCGAGCTCCAGCTGCTCCGCATCGAGCGGGTGCGCTGACCGGCGCCTCCCGGAGCGGGATTGGCGCGCGTCACTGGCTGAAGCGTCTGACGTAGCGAACGAGCGCCTGGATGTCCTCGTCGGAGAGATGGCCGAAACTCGGCATCCCGGGTTTGCCGAACGGCGCACCGCCGTTCTTGATCACGTCGAACAGACATTGATCGCTCTCCTGGCTCATGCGAGCCCGGTCGGTGAAATCGCCGGGTCGGATCAAGAAGAGCGCGGCCCGCCACGAGCCGCGCCCATCGACGCCGTGACAGGTGGCGCAGAGGCCGTTGTAGAGTCGCGCTTCTCGCGGAGCCCCAGGCGGTGTCCGGTCGGTATCGAGCAGCCAGGCCAGTCCGCCGGTGAACACGCCGAGGGCCACGAGCGTCAGGACGAGGACCTGGAGCGAGCGGCGAGTCGACACGAGTCAGATAGACCTTGACAATCCCAAGACCCCGAGGATAAAGAGAATAACCCTTTCCAGTTCGCGCTCACCAGGAGGTAGTCGATGCTCGATCCACGATTCTCGTCCGAGCGACCGCACGTCAGCCGCCGCGGCTTTCTCAGGCTGACCGGAGCCGGGGTCGCGGGCGGCGCGCTCGTCACCATGCTCGACGCACGGAAGGCGCCGGCCCAACTGAAAGGGACGAGCCTCCGCATCCTCATGTGGAGCCACTTCGTGCCGGCGTACGACACGTGGCTCGACGACTTCGCGAAGAAGTGGGGAGAGAAGACCGGCGTGAAAGTGCGGATGGACCACATTCCGCACCTCGAGTTACCCGCGCGCTACGCGGCCGAATTCGCCGCCGGCGCCGGACATGACCTGATCTACTTCGTGGGCCAGATCCTCACCGGACAGTACTACCGGAACCTGGTCGATCTCTCGGATCTCGCCGAGGGCCTGGCGAAGAAGTACGGCGCCTGGATGCCGGCGTCGAAGAGCGCCGGGCAGGTCGGCGGCGCCTGGTACGGCGTGCCCGACTTCTTCATCTCGATCCCCGTGTTGTGGCGAAAAGACCTGCTCGAGTCCGTTGGGGTCAACAATCCCGACACGTGGGACGACTTGCGAAAGGCGGCCCGCTTGCTGAAGCCGAAGGGGCACCCCACGGGGATGCAGTTCTCCCACTGCAACGACGCCAACCACAACTGGCGTTCGCTGCTCTACTGCTTCGGTGGAAAGGAGACCGACCCGTCCGGTCAGAACCTCACCCTCGACAGCAAGGAGACGCGCGAGGCGCTCCGCTTCGCGAAGGCGCTCTACGACGAAGGGATGACGCCGGAGGTGTTCTCCTGGGACGACGCCTCCGACAACCGCTATCTCGCCTCCGGCGTGGCGTGCTGGGTCCACGACGCGATCTCGGCGTTCCGGACGACGCAGGACACGAACCCGAAGGTCTTCGAACAGACGTACGTGTTGCCCGAAGCCAAGGGCCCGGTCGCTCACCTCAACATGGGTGAGCCGAACGTCTGGGCGATCTGGAAGTTCTCGAAGAACGTCCCGGCCGCGAAGGAATTCATCCAGACGATCGCCGACCACCAGAAGGAAGCGATGGAGGCCAGCCGCGGCTACAACATGCCGTTCCTCAAGAACCAGTACACGAAGCCGATGCCCGGCCTCGGCGGCGATGCGAAGCTGTCGGCGCTCCAGGAGCAGGACAAGATCACCGTCTTCTTCGGCTATCCCGGTCCGATGACGCCGGCGGCGCAGGAAGTGCTCACGACGTTCATCGTCCCCGACATGTTCACGCGGGTCGCACGCGGCGCGGACATCGAGGAGACGATGAAGTGGGGCATGGGCGAGATCCGGCGCATCTACACCAAGCACAAGGCCGGCTAGGGGCATGAGCCAGATCGCGGCGGGCGGAGGTCCCTCGCCCGGAGCACCGGCGACGGTCGCTGTCGGCGGGCGAGTCCGGGACATCTCCTGGTGGCGCACGCCGACCGCCCGCCGCTATCTGTTCGGCTACACGCTGCTCGCGCCCGCCGTGCTCTACGTCGCGCTGCTCGTCGGCATTCCGTTCGTGTTCTCCCTGTACCTGGCGGTGAGCGACGCCTCGGTCGGTGTTCCGGTCGCGCGCTTCGTCGGCCTCGAGAACTTCAAGGCGGCGCTCGAGAACAGCGCGTTCTGGACCGCGGTCCGCAACACGGTCGTCTTCACGCTCGGCGCCGGCATCATGAAGGGGCTGCTCGGGACCGCGCTCGCGTTTCTCTTGATCCAGCCGTTCAAGGGCCGCCGCGTGGTCCGCGCGCTCGTGGTGATCCCGTTCACACTGCCCATCGCGGTCAGCGTGCTCGGCTGGAAGTGGATGTTCGACTCCCAGTTCAGCGTCATCAACTGGGCGCTCTCGCGCTTGAACCTGATCGGCGCTTATGGGTCGCCGGAGTGGCCGGTGTGGCTCGGGCAGCCGGCGCTCGCGTTGTTCTCCGTGATGTTCGTCAACGTCTGGCGTGGCTTCCCGTTCAGCGCGATCGTGCTGATGGCCGGCATGACGTCGATCCCGCCGGAGATCATCGACGCCGGCAAGGTGGACGGCGCGACGTTCCTCCAGCGCTTCCGCAAGATCATCGTCCCGATGATCGCGCCGATCCTCTTCATCGGCTCGGCGTTCGACACCGTGTTCACGCTGTCCGATCTGTCGATCGTGTATCTCTTGACCAACGGCGGTCCGGACGGCGCGACGGAGATCCTGCCGACGCTGGCCTACAATACTGGCATCAAGGCCGGAGCCCTCGGACGCGGCGCGGCCATCTCGCTCTCGCTCTTTCCGTTGCTGCTTCCCCTGATGATCCTCTTGCTCCGAACGCTGCGGCGGAGACAGTACTGATGGCCACGGTCGCCGTCGCGACGCCGTACCGCGCGCCGCGCACGGAGCGCGCGAAGTCGATCCGACGGCACGTGCTGATCTACCTCGGGCTCTTGCCGTTCCTCGGCCTGGCGGTCTTTCCGATCTTCTGGATGCTGGTGACGGCGCTGAAGCAGGAGCCGGACCTCTACCGGATGGACGTGGTGCCGTTCTGGTTCCACCTGCCGCCGACGTGGAAGAACTTCGATTTCCTGTTCCACCGGACGTCGTACGGCGACTGGATCGTCAACACCATGGCGATCGCATTCTGGGTGTCGGCGATCACGCTGCTGACCGCCGTCCCGGCCGGCTACGCCCTCGCCCGGCTCCGGCTGCCGTTCGCCGAGAACCTCGGCATCGGGATCTTCATGACGTATCTGGTCCCGGGCATCATCCTGTTCCTCCCGCTGGCGCGGGTCGTGTCGACGCTCGAGCTTCAAGATAGCTGGTGGTCGCTCGTCGCCGTCTACCCGACGATCACGATTCCGTTCTGTACCTGGCTCCTGATGGGCTTCTTCAAGACCGTGCCGTTCGAGATCGAGGAGGCCGCGATGGTGGACGGCTGCGGTCAGCTGGGCGCGCTGCTCCGCGTCGTCTTGCCCGTGAGCTGGCCGGGGCTGATCACGGCCGTCATCTTCTCGTTCACGCTCTCGATGCAGGACTTCCTCTACGCGCTGGCCTTCGTGTCGGTGTCCGATCAAAAACCGGTGCCGCTCGGCGTCGCCACCGAGCTGATCCGGGGCGACGTGTACTTCTGGGGTTCGTTGATGGCGGGCGCATTGCTCGTCGGCGTGCCGGTCGCGATCGTCTACAACCTGTTCCTCGACAAGTTCATCTCGGGCATCACGGGCGCGGCCATCAAGTAACCGTTTCTCTCAGACCGGGGAGGGCATCGATGAGGCGGAAAACGATCGTGGCGGTGGGCGTCGGACTGTTCGTCGTGATCGGGGGCGCACAGGCGCAGTACGGCGTCGCGCCCGGCCTGCCGCCGGCGCACGCACAGGACGCGAAACCGGCGGAGCCGAAAGGCGTGAAGAGTCGCAATCTCGTCGGCTCCACCGGCGTGATCAGCAGCATCCCGGTGGCGGTTCCGGCGGCGCTGACGGGGCAGGTCGTCGAGCTCGAACCGGGCGGGCAAACCGGCAAGCAACGCAACCTGGTGCCGTCCTTCATCTACGTGCTCGAGGGGACGCTCGTGATCAACACGGAAGGTGGCCCGATCGGTGTGTCGGGCACGCAGTACCACGGGGAGGGCCAATCGTACGCGGGGCCGGCGAACCTCTGGTACAACGCCATGAACACCGGCCAGAAGCCGGCGCGCTTTCTGATTCTCTTCGTCGGTCCTCCCGGCGCAAAGACCCTCGAGCAGGCGAAGGCAGACGATTGATTTCGGAGGGGGGCCTCGACGGCCCCCTCTCGGGCAGATCGTTCGATCAGTGGCTTTTCGTTTCGTGGTGGCCCTCGTCGGTGCGCTGCTCGTCTTCGGTGCGGTGGCGGCCGAAGGGCCGCCCGCGCCCGCCGGGATGGAGATTGTGGCCACCGGCGTGCCTCGGCCCCTCCAGCTCGCGATCGATGGCGCCACGCTCATCGTCCTGAGTCCCGGGGCTGGCGGCGACGTTGCGGGCGAGCTCTATCGCGTGGATGTCGGCGGCGAGCTTCCCGTCGATCTCTCGCGTCAGCCCCGCGTGCGGATTCCGTATCGCGACGAGCGACTTGCCGCGCTGGGGAGCCTGGCGCTCCATCCGATCACGCGTGAGCTGTTTCTCGGTGAGGAGAACGGTCATCGCGTCTATCGGCTGGGCGACGACGGCCGACTGACGACGTACGCCGTCGGCCTCCAGCGCCTGAGTGGCGGCGGCACGCTCGTCTTCGACGCCGACGCGCGCCTGATCGTCGTCGACTACGTCGATCCGCGGCTCTCTCCGGGCGAGGAGCGGACGCCGCCCGGGCTCGAGCAGTTCCGCGAAGAGGACTACCGCGGGCCGCTGGTGTTTCGTCTCACCATCGATTCCGCCATTCCGCTTCCTCGGCGGCTTGGGGCGCTGGCGCCCCTGTTCCCCCGCGCGTGGGGCGGGCGGCAGGGCGGCGCGTTGCTACCGCGCCTGATCTCGGCGGCCCCGCAGCCGTCCGGGCAGCTGACGTTCCTCTCGTCGAACGGCTCGGTGTACCGTCTCGGACCCGAGAACACGTTTGGACCGTTCACGCGGCTGCCCGCGGGACAGTACAACCGCACGACGATGCTCGGAGCGCCGGATGGGTCCGTGTTCGTCAGTGGCGGGTTCCACGCCTCGGCCATCTTCCGCATCGGGCCCGACGGGGCCGTCACCACGGTCGCGACGAACCTTTCGGACCCGGAAGGCATCGCGCTCGACGCCCGCGGCGATCTCTACGTCGCGGAATCGTCGTATCACCGGATCGTCCGGCTGCGCGGCGCTACGCCCCTTCCACCATCGCGGCGGTGAGCCCGCGCACGTAGCCGCGCGCGAAGACCGCGCAGAGCAGCACGACTGGAATCGCCGCCAGGTTCACGCCGGCGACGGTCACCAGTTCCTCCAGGCTGACATCCATCACGCCGAGTCCGGCCGCGACCGTCTGCTGGCCGGGATCCAGCAGGAAGATCGACGCGAACATGAAGTCCTGTCCGACGGTGCCGATCGTGAACAACCCGGCGGCGACGAGCACGTGCCGGCTCATCGGCAGCACCACGCGGAGAAATGCGACGAGTGGCGTGGCGCCCTCCACGAACGCCGACTCCTCGATCTCGCGCGGCAGGTGACCGTAGTACGCCGAGAGGATCCAGATGCAGAACGGCAGCGCCATCGTCGCGTAGATCAGGATCAGCGCCGCGTGGCTGTCGTCGAGGCCGAGGGCGATGACCACCTGATAGAGCGGGATGAAGAGGATCGTGTGCGGCACGACGTAGGTGGCGAAGAGTGCGCGACGCCACCAGCGCCACCCGGGCGGCCGCAGCCGTCCCAGCGCGTAGGCGGCGGGCACGGCGGCGCCGAGCGTCAAGACCACGCTGAAAGCGAGCACGATGGTGGAGTTGGCGACCCATCCGAGGAACGGGACGCGCGGAACGATGACGTATCCGCGCACGCGCGCCTCGCCGCCGGCGAACAGCTCCTGGTAGTTCTCGAACGTCGGATGACGGACCCACAGCGGGCTGCCGAAGACATCCTCCTGGGGACTCTTCAGCGACTGGACGGTGATGAAGTAAATCGGGAACACGCTGTAGAGCGCTGCCAGGGCGAGTGCGAGCGCGTGCCCCGCCGCCCGCGTGCGCCGTCTCACGCCGCCGCCCGGTGTCCGAGGGATCGGCCCGATGCGGTCGGCGCGGCCGCGTCGACGGTGTCCTCGCGACGATCGAACCAGCGAAACAAGAGTGCGAGGGCGACCACCAGCACCGGCACCATCGACAGCGATCGCGCGGCGGCTTCGGCGAACTGGCCGCCGCGAATGCCGAGCCAGTACGCTTGCGTCCCGAGCACGGGGAACACGATCCGGCCTCCGGTCAGCATCCACACGTTCGCCAGGTCGGCGAACGCCGACGTGAACGACAGGAACACGGCGAGGGCCATGTACGGGCGAAGCAACGGGAGCGTCACCTCGCGGAAGCGCTGCCACACGCTTGAGGACTCGAGGCGCGCGTACTCGAACAGCTCCGTGGGGATCGCGTTCAGTCCGGCGAGCAGGAAGACGGCGGTGAACGAGCTCCCGCGCCAGACGTTGAACGCCACCACGCTGAGGAACGCGTAGGCGCCGCCCCCGGCGGCGACGTCGACGGCGTGCTTCAGCGTTCCGAGCGCGACCGCGTATGACGTCACGAGGGGCGGGTTCAGCATCCAGTACCACGCGATGACCGTGATGCCGCCGGGAAACGCCCACGGCAGGAACACCGCGAGGAACACGAGCGCGCGCCATCGCGACGGTCGCGCCAGCAAGAGCGCCATCGGAACGCCGAGCGCCAGCTTGGCGAGGGTCGTGACGCCGAGATAGGCGACGGTCGTGACGAGGCCGCGCCAGAACTCGGAGTCGTGGAGCATGGCGCGGTAATTCAGGAGCCCCACGAACGCCCGATCGCCCGGGCCGCGACTGGAGAAGTTCGTGACGCTGATCCAGACTTCCCAGCCGACCGGATAGGCGAGAACGCCGAGCATGAGCACCAGGGCGGGGCTCAGCAGGAGATAGGCGGCCGTGATTCGCCGCGCTCGACCGGCCACGGGCGGCCTGGGAAACTCAGTTCGTGGACACGCTCGAGCGCGGAGCGGTCGAGCGTGTCACGAACTCACTCAGATCGCGGCTTCCGTCTTGTTGTCGAAGAAGTGGAACCGCTCGGGGTCGAGCCCGAGGCGCATCGGCTCGTGCACCTTCACGCGGACGGTCGGCTCGACGCGCGCGACCATCACGGTCGGTCCCACCTTCACGTCGAGCAGGATCTCGGAGCCGAGCGGCTCCACCACGTCGACCACGGCGTCGATCACGTTGTCCTGGGCGTCGGCGCCGGTCGCGACGTGCAGGTCCTCCGGCCGGATGCCGAAGGCCACCGCCTGCCCCTTGTACCGGCGCAGCTGGTCGGCCTGGGCGGCCGGGATCTTGATCCGCATCCCCGGGTTCTCGGCCCACATGGCGCCGTTGGCCTCGCCGATCGTGACGTCGGCGAAGTTCATCGCCGGCGACCCGATGAAGCCGGCGACGAACTTGTTCGCGGGCCGGCCGTAGAGCTCGAGCGGCTCGCCGACCTGCTGGATCCAGCCGTCCTTCATGACGACGACCCGGTCGCCGAGCGTCATCGCCTCGACCTGGTCGTGGGTGACGTAGATCGCGGTCGTCTCGAGACGGTCGTGCAAGCGCTTCAGCTCGACGCGCATCTGCACGCGCAGCTTCGCGTCCAGGTTCGAGAGCGGCTCGTCGAAGAGGAACACTTTCGGATGGCGCACGATCGCGCGGCCGACCGCGACCCGCTGGCGCTGCCCGCCGGAGAGCTGGCGCGGCTTGCGCCGGAGCAGCTCGTGGATGCCGAGGATCTCCGCCGCGTCCTGCACCCGTTTCTGGATCTCGGGCTTGGGAAACTTCCGCATCTTCAACCCGAAGGCCATGTTGTCGTACACGGTCATGTGCGGGTAGAGCGCGTAGTTCTGGAACACCATGGCGATGTCGCGGTCCTTGGGCGGCAGGTCGTTCACCACGCGGTCGCCGATCGTGATCTCGCCGCTGGTGATCTCCTCGAGCCCGGCGACCATCCGGAGCGTCGTCGTCTTGCCGCAGCCCGACGGGCCGACGAGGACGACGAACTCCTTGTCCCGAACTTGAAGGTTCACGTCCTTATCATGACCTGCGCCATGGCACTCTCCCTGGGCCTACGGTTCGGCGGCCCGGCCGCCGCGGTTCGGAGATGATATCACCAGAGTATTGACTTGGGGGCCCCGACATGACCCCCAAACCCCCGACGCTCGGCGCGCCCATGCTGCGCCCAGTTCCTCATCCCTTCACCGACCCCGTCATACCGGTGACGTAGTACTCGACGAAGAACGAGTACACGAGCGCGACCGGGATCGATCCGAGCAAGGCGCCGGCCATCAGCTGGCCCCAGAAGTAGATGTCCCCCCGGATCAGCTCGGATACGACGCCGACCGGTACCGTCTTCTTCTCGGGCGACGAGAGGAACACGAGCGCGTAGA
>QHRT01000462.1:0-3034 GCA_003220195.1 Candidatus Rokuibacteriota bacterium
ATCCGCCGGGCGCGCGTGTTTCCGTACCAGCTGCTGGCGGCGTACGCGATGGTCCACCAGACGGTCCCCGCCGAGATCCAGCGTGCGCTCGAGGACGCGATGGAGATCGCGCTCGAGAACGTGCCGGCGTTGAAGGGCCGCGTGGTGGTCTGTCCGGACGTGTCGGGTTCGATGCAGTCGCCGGTCACGGGAGTGCGACGCGGCGCGACGACGGCCGTGCGGTGCATCGACGTGGCCGCACTCGTGGCGGCGGCGGTCCTGCGCCGGAACCAGGACGCCGAAGTGCTACCGTTCGAGTCGGACGTCGTGAACATGCGGCTGGACCCGCGCGACAGCGTGATGACGAACGCGGCGGCGCTCGCACGGATCGGGGGCGGCGGAACGAACGTCAGCGCGCCGCTCCTGGTGCTGAACCTGCGCCGGGCGCCGGTCGACCTGGTGATCGTCGTCTCGGACAACGAGTCCTGGGTCGACGCGCGGGGCGGCCGCGGGACCGCGACGATGCGGGCCTGGAACAGGCTCAAGAGCCGGAACCCCTCGGCGCGGCTGGTGTGCATCGACATCCAGCCGAACCGGACGACGCAGGCGTGCGAGCGTGAGGACGTGCTGAACGTCGGCGGCTTCTCGGACCAGGTGTTCGAGGTGATCGCCGAGTTCGTCCGTGGACGATTGACGTCGGACCACTGGGTCGGCGCGATCGAGAAGACCGAGTTGTGAGGCGCCGGGCGGATGCCGCCGGGACTACATTCACCCATGTTCGGTCTCGGCAAGACCTTGCCGCCCGGCGCCGCGGCGTGGACTGTGAGAACGTGAATGAGCGTCGACGGGGTGAATGTCTCTGCCCTTCTTGTCGTGCCGTGAAGCGGTGAAGAGGAGAGAGCGATGAGCACCTACGAGACGATCGAGGTCGAGGGCTCGGTGCCGATCAAAGCATGGATCCGCGGCGTGCCGCTCGAGGAGCCGGCGGCCAAGCAGCTGCGGAACGTCGCGCGCATGCCGTTCGTTCACGGCTGGGTGGCAGCGATGCCGGACGTGCACTGGGGCATCGGCGCGACCGTCGGCAGCGTGATTCCGACGGTCGGCGCGATCATTCCCGCGGCCGTGGGTGTCGACATCGGGTGCGGCATGGCGGCGGTCCAGACGACGCTGACCGCGAACGACCTGCCCGAGAGTCTGCGCGACGTTCGCGCGGCGATCGAGCGCGCGGTGCCGCACGGCCGCACGCCGCGGGGCCGCGACAAGGGCTCGTGGGAGAACCCGCCAGCGCCGGCGCTCGGGGAGTGGGCGCGGCTCAAGCGCCGGTTCGACGCGATCACGGAAAAGCACCGCGCGATCAAGAACTCGAACCACGTGACGCAGCTCGGCACGCTCGGCACGGGTAACCACTTCATCGAGGTGTGTCTCGACGAGAGTGACCGGGTGTGGTTCATGCTCCACAGCGGATCGCGCGGTGTCGGGAACAAGATCGGCAGCTACTTCATCGAGCTGGCGAAGAAGGACATGGGCCACCACGTCGCGAACCTGCCGGACCAGGATCTCGCGTACCTGGAGGAAGGCGCCGAGCACTTCGCCGACTACGTGGAGGCGGTCGGGTGGGCCCAGGACTTTGCGCTGACCAACCGTCGATTGATGATGGACGCGGTCGTGCGAGCGGTGCAGTCGGCGCCGGGGATCCCGCCGTTCCAGCTCGGCGCAGTGGCGGTCAACTGCCATCACAACTACGTCGCGCGCGAGTCGCACTACGGGCGCGAGGTCTTCGTCACGCGCAAGGGCGCGGTGCGTGCGGGCCGGGGCGATCTCGGCATCATCCCGGGCAGCATGGGCGCGCGCTCGTACATCGTGCGCGGCCGCGGCAATCCCGAGAGCTTCGAGAGCTGCAGCCACGGGGCGGGCCGGGCGATGTCGCGGAACGAGGCGAAGCGCCGGTTCACAGTGGAGGACCACGAGCGCATGACCGCGGGCGTCGAGTGCCGCAAGGACGCCGACGTCATCGACGAGACGCCGGCGGCCTACAAGTCGATCGACGCGGTCATGGAGGCGCAGAAGGACCTGGTCGAGATCGTGCACACGCTGAAGCAGGTCGTGTGCGTGAAGGGGTGACGAGGTGCTGACGATCGATGGGTCCCAGGGCGAGGGCGGCGGGCAAATTCTCAGGACGTCGCTCGCGCTCTCGCTCGTCACCGGCACGCCGATCCGCATCGAGAAGATCCGCGCCGGGCGAGCGAAGCCGGGACTGCTGCGCCAGCACCTGACCGCCGTGAACGCCGCGACGGCGATCGGCGCGGTCGACGTGGAGGGCGCGACGCTCGGATCGCAAGAGCTCACGTTCCGGCCGGGGACGGTGAAGCCGGGTGAGTATCGCTTTGCCGTCGGGACGGCCGGCAGCACCGGGCTCGTGCTGCAGACCGTGCTGCCGCCGCTCTTGACGGCGCCCGGACCGTCGACGCTCACGCTGGAGGGCGGCACGCACAACCCGACCGCGCCGCCGTTCGATTTCCTGGCGCGCGCGTTCCTGCCGCTGATCTCGCGGATGGGCCCGAGCGCGACGGCGCGGCTGGAGCGTCCCGGCTTCTATCCGGCGGGCGGCGGGCAATGCACCGTGTCGATCACCCCGGCCGCAACCCTGAAACCGTTCACGCTGCTCGAGCGCGGCGCCATCCGTCGCCGCACGGCGCGGGCGATGGTGGCGCACCTGTCGCCGCGGATCGCCGAGCGCGAGCTCGCGATCGTGCGCGAGCACTTGGGCTGGGGCGACGAGGAGCTTCAAGTGAGCGCGGTCAATCGCGGCGACGCACGCGGGCCCGGCAACGTCCTGTTGCTCGAGGTCGAGAGCGAGCACGTCACCGAGGTATTCGCCGGGTTCGGCGAGATCGGCGTGCCCGCGGAGCTCGTCGCGGATCGCGCCGTGAAGGACGTGCGCCGGTACCTGGCGGCCGGCGTCCCGGTGGGCCGCTGCCTCGCGGATCAGCTGCTCGTGCCCCTGGCGCTGGCCGGCGGTGGCGCGTTCCGCACGCTGTCCTTGTCGTCCCACGCG